>JAJPIB010000025.1 GCA_021324995.1 Chlamydiia bacterium
CACGTTGGGTATAAGCTCTAACTCCCTCTGATGAAAGGAATTAACTACATGACATATTCATGATTTTATATGCAAATACGAAATGCATTTAGCTTTTACCATTGGCTATAGTAAGAACTTAACCAAGTTCTAGGTATCCCCAACGTGATTGAAAATTTGGATTTAAGACCGAGCCAAAGCCCCGGGATTGGACGATCGAATCTAGCCCCTATTTCTAATAGTGGCGGCGATTCGATCGCGCCAATCGCGGGAGCTTTCGCTTCGGTCCTAAACCAAATTTCAGTCACGTTCGGGATATATACCGGTTCCGTTTCAATCGGCTATAGAATTTCGATTTTTAACAACCCCCCTTTTCCGATCCATCAAACAGGGTCTTATTGCTCGAATAATGCCCCTGTTTGATGGATCAAAAATGGTCGCGTTAAAACCAAAATTCTATAGCCGATTGAAACGTCACCAGTATATACTGGTTCCACATGAAACCTGGAGCTATGCTTAGCCGAAGGGGCTTCTTCGCATCCGATCCGTTCAGGTTCAGTTTTCCAATAGCAGCCTGGGTTGGGATAAGATGCAAAGCTGCCGTCTTCAGCGTTGGCAAATTCTCCAGTTTTCAAGAGTCTGCAGTATATTTTCATCTGCACGATGTGTTTTAAATGAAATCAGCAGGATCGGCGAGATCGAAAAGGAGAGATTGCTTCTCAGAACGGATGAGAGCAAATGTCCTGGAGAAATTTTTCTTAACCATTTTAACTGTACTAACATCTATATCCTCTTTTAGTAATCGCTAGGTGATCTGGGTAAACAGTCTAAGTAAAATAGTTTTTTGAGTACAAACATTTTTTTACTTTTTTTGAAAAGTCACAATGCTATAGGAGTGTCAGAAGCAATTTTTGCAATGAGAGAATTGGTTTGATGTGTTGACAGCACTCCTATTTATACCAAAAATGATCAAGAATCGGCTTTTGGCTGCGTCCGATCACATGCTTTGCCAAAAACCGATTCTTGATCATTTTCGGTATATTGGGTAGAATTTCTAGAGCAGTTTCTTTTTATTTAGGTGTGTATATGGCATTTGCTAAACGTATATTTCTTTTCCTAGCAGTTAATTTTCTAGTCATCTTCACCTTGTCGCTTATTCTGAATGTTTTTCATATTCAACCTTTCTTAAAAGGGTATGGACTCGATATCCAATCCCTTTTGATTTTTTGCTTAATTTGGGGGATGGGGGGAGCTTTTATCTCACTAGCGCTTTCTAGGCATATGGCGAAGTGGATGATGAGAGTTCAAGTCGTGGATCCTCATACAAGTGACCCCGAGCTTCGTCGATTGATTGCAACTGTTGAAGATCTTTCTCGCGGTGCATGTCTTCCTATAACACCCGAGGTTGGAGTGTTCGATTCCCTCGAACCCAATGCTTTTGCTACTGGACCGACAAAGAGAAAATCTCTCGTTGCTGTCTCCTCTGGGCTGCTTAGAAGAATGTCTCAAAAAGAGTTGGAAGGAGTTTTGGCCCATGAGATTGCCCACATTGCCAATGGCGATATGGTCACAATGACTCTCGTTCAAGGCGTTGTCAACGCTTTTGTGATGTTCCTCGCACGGCTCTTAGCTACAATATTTTCAGGAATGGGACGTGGGCGGGATTCTAATTCCTCAGGTTCTTTTTTCAGTTACATGATGTTTGTATTTATTTTTGAAATCGTTTTTATGGTCTTGGGCTCAATTGTTATCTGCGGATATTCGAGGTTTCGTGAATTCCGCGCAGATAAAGGAGGTGCTGACCTTGCAGGGAAGGATAAGATGATTGCTGCTCTTGAATCGCTCCAGCGTATGCAAGAGATGCGCGATCCGGATGCAGATAAACCAGCATTTGCTGCTTTTAAAATTTCTACGAAGAGAAAAAGTGGACTGATGGTTTTATTTGCAACTCATCCTCCTCTTGAACAGAGAATCGCAAAGCTTAAACAGTCTTGAAATCTATACTGTTGACACTTGAAAGCTGGAGGATTTTGCAAGGAAGCGGCGCAAATTTTTGTGTCTGGAGCGAGTGACCATTGCCGGAGAGGCAAGGCGCGAGTGAAGATCAAAAATTGGCTGCCAAGCTGACGAAGCAAAAACTCCAGCTTTTAAGTAGAGCCAGTAAATACTGGTGACGTTTCAATCGGCCATAGACTTGGATTTTCGATATAAAAAAGATCCTCTTCTTGAGAGGATCTTTCAAAAAACTATTTCTGTTGTTTTTCCCAATAAGAATCGATGACTTCGTCGACCGCGCTAAGCAGTTTGTCGTTAGCTTTAGGAAGACGATTAATGACGGATTGCGCCCATTCATAATAGCGGTCGATGCGCGATTGCGTCCAGTCCTTAGGGGGATTCTCCAAAAGATCGTTGAGATTGTAAAGTTTGTCCGCTAGTTTAATCTGGGCTGCACCTTTGGATTTATTGGCCGCACTGACGATTTGATGACGCTTACGTTCTTCTGTAGCCAGCGATCGATCGTCGGTCACTTCGCGCACATATTCTGCAACTTGCTTGCCAAAGGAACCTTCGATCTCTTCAAATGTTGTCCGTGTATCTTCTAGTGTGTCGTGTAAGAGCGCTGCAATGATGATTGAGACATCTCTAACTTCTCCAATATTCATAAGATGGTGTGCGACGCCGATAGGGTGAGAAATATAGGGGGTTTTTTCGGCATTTTTGCGCGTCTGCAAACGGTGCTTCTCTGCGGCGAATTCAACTCCGATGCATACTTCTTGCACTTCTTGAGCTGTCATGCTGCGTTCTTTGCGATAAGCTGTGTTGAGAACCTCAGCAAAAGCATCGTATTTTTCCATGACGAAAGCATTATCGCGAGCGAGGACATTGACTTTTTTGCGGGTTCCTTCTAAAGATAATTTGACGGAGTCTTCAGTTCCGCATTCTTCGGTGTTACACATTAAAATTTTAGGTTTTTCGTCGCTTGTAAATCCTACAGAAGCAACGACTCCGGAAACGATAAGTAAAGGCAATATGTATTTTTTCATTAGGCACTCCGCTTCAGTTTATGCATATTATAAAGGTTTCACGAATAAAGTTAAATATGAGTCATTCGGAGACAGGGCATAGGACATTGTAAAATTTTATAAAATCTGAAAAAGAGGCACCTCTTCAGATTTTAAAAAATTCAATATTGAGTTAGAATTTCATGGCCATTTTTAGTGATGAGAAGAGTGTGCTCCCATTGAGCGCTAGGTTTCCCATCGCTAGTTTTTGCTGTCCATTGGTCCTTTGGATCGATGTATGCCGAAGCAGATCCAGCGTTGATCATTGGCTCAATGGTAAAGGTCATCCCTTCAGCGAGAGGAATGCGGATCTTATTCAAGTGGTGCGGAATCTGGGGTGCTTCGTGAAAGTTGGTCCCGGTTCCGTGCCCTACGAACTGGTAGACGACGCTACAGCCTTGGGCTTTGGCATAAGGCTCGATTACTTCCGCTATTTCGCAAACGAGGACTCCGGGTTTCAGGATGCGTATTGATCGCATTAAGCATTCGTAAGAGACATCAATGACTTTTTTCTTCTCCGCATCGATTTCGCCGATAGCAACCATCTTGCTACAATCGCCAAAATAGCCATTGAGAATACAGGTAATATCGATGTTGAGAATATCGCCGTTTTTTAAAGGTTCACCATTTGGAATTCCATGGCAGATGGTGTCATTGAGCGAAGTGCAAATACTTTTAGGGAAAGGGGGAATTCCATATCCCAGAGGAGCCGGGATAGCGCCGGCTTCTAAATGGAGTTGATGAGCGTAGTCGTTAAGTTCATTTGTTGTGATGCCCACTTTTGCCATTTGGCAAGTTTTTTCAAGAATGTATGCAGCGAGCTTACAAGATCTTCGAATCCCAACGATCTGCTCTTGAGTTTTTAACAGAATCCCATACTTTTTCAGGTATTCCTCTCTCCGGGAAGACTCTTCACTTTTGCCGCAGCTAGGAAAATGGCATTTCTTCCATTTTTTTCCGCTGCCGCACCAACATAGATCATTTCTTGATAACATCAGAAGCCTCCTGCGAAGCAAATGCTGAAAATGATTCAAGAGTTTGTTCCGCTTTTGGGTTTAAGCGCAACCCTGAGACGACTTTTGAATTCTTTTCAGGATAGTAGACTTTTTTAAGGGTAAGGCCGAAACCAGGTGGTGTAATGCCAGCAAATTGTCGGTCTTTGTTGTTTAGAATTTCTACAATACTATCCGGCTTCAGTTTCCCGCATCCGATATATGCAAGAGTGCCAGCGATATTGCGCGCCATTTTGTAGAGGAATCGATCTCCGCATATTGCGATTCTTACCTGTCTCTGAGGAAGCTTGGAAACTTCAATTTTTTCTAAATGGCAAATAGGATTTCGATCTGCTATTTTAAAGGCATTACAAAAAGCTGAGAAATCGTGTGTTCCAAGGAGAGAAAGTGCCGCTTTGCGCATCAAATCTAGATCCAAAGGATAAGGGAAATGCCAAGAGGTATTGCGGTGAAAGGGGAGTTGCATTGAAGAATTGCAAATAGAGTACCAATATTCTTTTTTGATACTATCGAGAGTAGGGTGAAAGTCAATGGGCGCTTCTTCCACGCTCACGATGGCAATGTCTCGAGGTAACATGCAATTTAAAATAAATTTGAGTTTGTCAAGGTCGGTATCTCCAGTTTTTTTCGTACGAGAGACATAAGGTTTTGCCATAAAAAAATTGACGACTTGGCCTTCAGCGTGGACATCTGCGTCGGTGCGGCTTGCTGCCTGCAGCTTGACGGGGTATTGAAGGACTTTAGCTAGAGATTTTTCTAGGGTTTCTTCGATGCTTGGTGTGCTTGGCCGCGCTTCGTGCGTCGGTTTTGCCTTTTGCCACCCGACATAAGAGCACCCAAAATAGGAGACGACAAGTTTAATGTTGCGCTTGCGTGAAAAATCGAAATGCATAAAAAAATAGTTTTGTCTATGGAGGTGTGGATTTTCTACTGAAAATAATACCACTATTTGGATTAGAGAGTGTACCTTAAATATTAGATCCTCTTGCATATACTGGTTCCGTTTCAATCGGCTAGAGAATTTCGATTTTAACAACCCCCTTTCCCGATCCATCAAACAGGGCCTTATTGCTCGAATAATGCCCCTGTTTGATGGATCAAAAAATGGTCGTGTTAAAACCAAA
>JAJPIB010000085.1 GCA_021324995.1 Chlamydiia bacterium
AAGTATCTAAAAAACAGACCAACTGAGGTGTCCGGCGCAGTACCGACGCCGAGGGCGGTAGAGGAAGAGCTCGCGAGGGTTCCCTCCTCGATTTGTCCAAACTCGAGCGCCCCTATTAGAAATAGGGGCTAGATTCGATCGTCCAATCCCGGGGCTTTGGCTCGGTCTTAAATCCAAATTTTCAATCACGTTGGGTATAAAAGAAATATTTAATACAGCATTGACATCGATGACAGATTTCTTGAGTTTTTTCTTATTTGTTTTCTAAGTCAAACTCTCGTATAATTAATTTTTACCCTGTGAGGAAGCCGTGGATTCCAAGCCTAAGCATTATCAAGTCATCGCGCGCAAATACCGCCCTCAGACATTTTCCAGCGTTGTCGGCCAAGAAGCAATTGTCACAACATTGAAAAATGCCCTTCGGCAGAACCGTCTTGCTCATGCCTACCTGTTTTGCGGTTGCCGAGGGACAGGGAAAACGACGCTCGCAAGGGTATTTGCCAAATCTCTCAATTGCAGCCAGCTTTCGGAAGATTTTGAGCCTTGTAACGCCTGCTCTTCCTGTTTGGATATCAATGCGGGAAGATCCTTGGACGTCCTCGAAATCGATGGCGCTTCCAACCGTGGTATTGACGACGTCCGCCAGATCAATGAAACGATCGGTTACGCTCCTGCTTCGGGCAAATACAAGATCTACATCATCGATGAAGTGCATATGCTCACCAAAGAAGCTTTCAATGCATTGCTCAAAACGCTTGAAGAGCCCCCCGCAAATGTGAAATTCTTTTTCGCGACGACAGAGCCTCATAAAGTTCTTCCTACAATCATCAGCCGCTGCCAACGATTCGACCTCAACCGCATTCCCTTTGAAGCGCTCAAAGGAAAACTGGCATGGATTGCTCGGGACATGAACGTCGAATGCGACGAAGAAGTCGTCGCTCTTGTTGCTAACCTTTCAGAAGGGTCTCTGCGCGATGCAGAATCTTTGTTCGACCAAATTATCTGCTACGCCGAACACCCCATTACTGCAGCAAAAGTCTCTGCAACCCTTGGCATCATGCCGCACTCAGTGTTTTTTTCTCTCGATAAGGCATTTGAAGAACAGACACTTTCTTACGCCTTCGAGCTCGCCGGCGACATCTTCTCTTCGGGAAAAGATCTTTCTTACTTTATCGATAACCTCATCGAGCACTTTCGGTCTATCCTCAAGATTAAACTCATCGCTCCTATCACTTTCACGACGGCCCGTCTTAAAGAGCGTTATGGCGTTTCTGCTTCCCTTTACACCGAAGAACAAGCCCTTTATATTCTTGACTTCCTCATTCAATGGCAGCAACAAATCGGGAAAACCCCTTTCAAGCGCGTCAGCCTAGAAACAATCCTCCTCCACATCATCCGCTCGAAGAATCGGCTGACTTTGCCAATGCTCGTAAGGCGTTTGCATGAACTGGAGCAGAAGTTTTCTCCACTGCAACAGAGCTCTCCCTTACCCCAAGCAATTCCAGAGCCGATTCAGCCCCCCATCTCTGAAGTCCCTATCAAAGAAGAAGAAAAGGTATCAGTGATACCCTCTTCGCCCCCCGAAAAAACTTCCGCGCCCCTTCCTGCAGACCAACTCGAGCAGATAGCGATGATTCAAACATCGGCACCTCTTCAAGAAACTCAAGAAGCTTCTCTCGAAGAGACGTTGATGAAAAAAATCCGCGAAAAAATAGATGCTGCACCTGCATTGATCGAGGAAGATGAGGAAAAACCCCTCATTGCTGCAGAAGAAAGAGAAAGCGCACCTGAAACCGCGCAAAAACCCTCGATTCTGCTCTCAAAATCCAAATGGGAAGCGATGGCTGGCGACTCCAGCACACAAAGAGCGCCCCACGAAGCCATTGGGACGCCCATCGAAACCCCATTAACGATAAAAGAAAAAAAAGAAATGCCTGCAGCGCCAATATCCCAAGCTGCAAGCTCAAATCCAGCTTCCCAAAGCCGTTACGACACGCTCATCCGCTTTGCTGCGGTGGAACTGGAAGGAACCATTAAAAAGGAGACATCTCATGGGTAGCGGTTTTTCAAAAATGAAAAAGCAAGCCAAGCTAATGGAACAGCAGCTTGAAACAATGCGCAACGAAATGAAAAACAAGCAAGTGACCGGCTCAAGTGGCAATGGTCTTGTCACTGTTGTGATGAATGGGGAAAAAGAGCTCCTCCAGATCGCCATCAAGCCTGATTGCGTCGATGTCAATGATCTCGAAGGACTGCAAGATCTGATCAAAGCAGCCTGCGAGGACGCTTACAGCAAAATCTCTAACGACTCTAACAGCGGCTTTTCGCTCCCAGGGGGAATGTCGCTCCCTTTTGGCCTTTAAAGAGCCTCGGGGAAGTTCCTAGTCCCCGCCCTTTAGGACGGGGAAGCGCGGCTCATTTTTCATCTTATAAAAATCTGATAATAAACTACTTATAGAATTCCAAAAGCAGGCTTGACAAGAATATGCTAATATTAGCATAATTAAAGTCTACGGAGAATGAAGGTGAGTCGAAATCGAAAATTGATATATCTAGGATCATCGAAGAAAGATGCTGAAAAGCTGCCACAAGAAATAAAAGATCTCTTTTTGGATGCTTTGATGTTGTCTCTTATAGGGGAGACCCATCAAGACGCAAAGCCGTTTAAATATCATGGAAGTGGCGTATTTGAAGTGGTTGGTCATCATCGAGATAGTACTTTTAGAGAAGTCTATACAGTTCGGTATCCAGAGGTTGTTTATGTCATCCATGTCTTTCAGAAAAAAAGCAAAAAAGGAAAAGCAACCCCAAAGGAAGAAATAGATTTAATTGAGAAAAGGCTTAAGTGGGCTGAACAGCTTTATAAGGAGGAATATGGCAAAAAAGGCAAGAAAAACTAAAAAGAAGATCGCACCAGAGAAAATTGAATATGAGGTAAGCTCTGGGAATGTATTTAAAGATTTTGGCTACGCGAACGCAGAAGAAGCGCAAGCAAAATGGGATCTTGCTTTTCTAATCAGATCGATTATGAAAGAAAAAAATTTGACTCAAAGAAAGGCTGCTATATTGATGGGGATAGATCAGCCAAAGGTTTCTAAGATCACAAGGGGAATTCTTTCCGAATTTACTCTTGAGCGATTAATGCGATATTTGGTGTGTCTTGGTTATGATATTGAGATTAAAGCAGCGCTAAGCAAATCCGCAACAGCATCAATCCACGTTGGGAGAAAACGGTTCCATAAAAGAATGACCGTTTGATTCTAATAAAATATTAGAATCTATAATAAAAAAAATGAGTTTAGTGTGACAGTATTAAATCAACATTATGAGCTTTTAATTAATACAGCAGGAGATTATTCTTCTGTTAAAGAAAAATCTTTAAAAAAAGCCATTTCTCAATTGCCTGGGATTTCTTTTACAGCTCTAAACGCACACTCTTCGCCGCTCCAAAATCCAGATCTTTTGCTAAAAGGAAAAGAATTATACGACCGAGCGGAAAGCTTATCCACAAAAAGTGAAAAAAGCGCACTGCTAGATGAAACATTTAATCTGTACAAAAACTTTATCAAGCTCAATCGAAGCCAAATTTATCAACGTGAAATGCGCGATGCATGCATGGAAGCGTTATTTGTTGGAACAGATCTCATCAACTCTTTAGAAACGAAAGAACAACGCGAAGCCTTACAGCTGTCGTTAAAAAAAATTCAAGTCATTTCAGGTTATTCAAGCGCTCTGCATACGAAGAGCTTGAACCAAACCTTGGATGCTTTAAATGTTCCACAGAAATGCTTTGCAGTTTCATCGCAGCCTATGGGAACAACCAATGTAAGAGATTGTCTATTTTTGGTCTTAAGGAATCGAATAACACACTCTACTTTTGCAGCACACATCGACCGTAATACGGATGCTGACTCTATTAGCGAAGCCATAACGCATCATGTTGCCCAAAGCACACCGATTGATAGCTACATGATTGGCGCTCATTTATCAGAACCTACTATTTCTGAGAATATCCTTGTCAATATACCGAAAGTGAGCAGAATTTTATTGGGATTGAGCAAAATAGGATATCATTTTGATAGTCGCTGGTGCATTCTTCGCGAAACCACACCTATAAATATCGTCTATTATCCGAAAGAGAATCAATTTTTTGAAGCTGTGCCAGGAAGGGAGCTTTCTTCCTATTCTTCGAATGAAATTTTAGTGCATTTAGATAGCGAAAACAACAAGTTGCTTCCTTTTTTCCTCGATGAGGAAAAAACTTTTGTATGCTTGTCCTCTTCAGTCCAAAAGAAATTACTTAAAATGTTAGATTGCGAAGGGGAATTTAGCAAAGCTAAGGTTCTTGAAGAGATCTTGAACGGGCTTCCCACTTCTTTACGGACCTATACGCAAATCAAGGCAATTTCGAAAGCTTATTCCGAGGCGCTCAAGAGCATGTTTTTAATAGTCAAAAAACAACTTCCCTATATTTCTTATGCAAATTTCCAAACGGCATTGGTTCAAGTATTGAAGGATAGGAGTCCATCGCTTTACATACTGCCTTTTTCCAGCGAAAAAAATGGCGCATTTATAGCAGAATTGCAAAACGTTTTGTTCGAATCGACAACAGTTTCCTAACTCAATGACTTGTTATAAGCCTCGAGAAGAAATTGGGAAACTTCGGCTGTGGATTTCAGCTGCAGAACGTGCTGAGCAAGCTCGTAGGCGCCGAGCAGTGTTGTTTGGCGAATGGCACGCTTAACAACAGGAATATATCTCGGCGAGCAAGAGAACTGGTCAACTCCCAGTCCAATTAATAGCGGAACAAAAAGGGGATTAGAAGCAATTTCTCCACAGATCGTTACTGTCCTTCCATACCGCTTGGCTTCCGTATTGACCATTTTGATCATCCGAAGGACGCTTGGGTGTGCTGGATAGCAAAAGTCGCTCATTGCGGGATTGCTTCTATCAATTCCCAAAGTGTACTGAACGAGGTCGTTTGTGCCTATCGAAAGGAAATCGCAGCTTTTAGCAAGGGCATCACAAATGAGGACAGCGGATGGCACTTCGATCATACAGCCGAGAGGAATGTGCGATTTGAAAGCGATATCGTCTCGGCGCAGTTCTTCAGAGACCTCAGCGATGAGCGCCTTGCTTGCTTCTAATTCGCCGATGTCGGAAATCAAGGGAAGAAGAATACGCACATCGCCATGAATGGCAGCGCGAAGAATGGCTCTAAGCTGTGTTTTAAAAATAGCTGGGTAGCGAAGTAGAAACCGGATTCCCCGGCAGCCTAGAACGGGATTTGGCTCTTTTTCCTCACCTGGAAAAAGTTCAGGATTTTTATCTCCACCGACATCAAAAGCGCGGATAACAATCGGCATATCTCCCACACTGCGAATCATCTCCACATAAGCCTCATACTGGCCTTCTTCGGAGGAAATCAAATGGCGATGCTGAAAAAATAAATATTCCGATCGAAACAGACCGATCCCATCAGACCCGTATTGTTCTAGATTCTCCAAATCTCCGATGTTGCCGATATTCGCATAAATCTGAATGGAGCAACCATCGATGGTCTCCGAGTCATACTTCAATTCTTTTTGTAAAATCTGATAGGAAGTTTTAAGACGGGTGCGACGTTGCTTGTATTTCTCTAGAGTCTCTGGCTTGGGATTAAAAATGATTTCCCCTGCTTGCCCGTCGACAATCACACATCGCGCAGAGATGCTTTGAAGCGATGCCACATCCGCACGTGCGACGTAAGGAATTCCTTTGGATCTTGCAATTAGAGCAGCGTGAGAATTACCTCCACCGCTTTGAGTGACAAAAGCGCTTACCCGAGCAGATTCAGCAGATGCAGTGTGCGAAGGGATCAAGTCTTTGGCAAAGACGATTGAATTAAAGGGGACATTCAGTAAAGAATTACCCTGCGTCGGACATAAATGACCCAAAACACGATTAGCAAGATCCATGACATCGACAAGACGTTCTTGAAAAAAGGGATTAGGGTTTTGAGAAAATCGCTTCTCATAATCAGTCATCACCGACTTAAAGACAGTTTCAGAGTTTTGCAACTTATCCCGAATCTTATCTTCCATGTGCTCTGTGATCAAAGGATCATCTAACATATGAATATGAGTTTCTATGATCGTCGCTGCATCTTCGGAGACTTCCTCAGCGAGGTTATTTCGGAGAAGATGCAAGTCTTCTCTACTAGAAAAAAGAGCGCCGCGATATCTTTTGATCTCATCATCCACTTCCTGAAGCGTGATCGAAAACTCAGGCACCTTTTCTTCCACGGGATTCAGAAAAAAAGGAGTGCCGATGGCAATCCCATCGCTAACGGGAAAACCTTGGATCAGGATTTCTTCCATAGAATCGTTCGAATTCATTAATTTAATTACTCCCCGAACTTGTCTTCAAAAGCGCCAACAATTCTATCCATCGTCTCGCTTGCATCTTCTCCCTCGACGACTACAGTGATTAAGGAATTTTTCGTCGCTGCAAGCATCAAAATGCTCATGATGCTTCGCGCATTAACAGTTTCATTGCGATAAGTAAAAGAAACAGAAGAAAGCGTTCCTTGAAGGAGTTTAGCGATCATTGTCGCCGGACGAGCATGCAGACCAAGTGCATTTTTAATGCGAACTTTGCGCGTAAGTTTCACGAATCCTCTTTCTATCGGTTTGCTTTTTTGAAATGGTTTCTAGCAACTTCGTGTTAAATTCCTTTGCAGAGTTATAGCCCATTTCTTTCAATCTGTGGTTCAAAACAATCGTTTCAATCAGAAGCACGACATCGCGACCCGGCTTTACCGGCAAAACATGTGAGGGAACTTTCACTCCCAAAAGATCGCAATACTTCTCGTCTAAGCCAATCCTATCGTAAAAACGGCGATCATCCCACTCCTCAAGCTTAACGATGACATCCACCGTCTTATCATCGCGCACGCAAACAGCTCCATAAATGTGGGCGACATTGATGATTCCGATTCCCCGAATCTCCATCAAGTGCCGAATCAGTTCAGGACCCGATCCTTCGAGATAAGTTCCTTCCCGCAAACGAATCCTCACGACATCATCCGACACCAGGCGATGTCCACGCTCGATCAGCCCGAGCGCAGCTTCGCTTTTTCCCACAGAAGAATCTCCCTGAATGAGTACGCCGACGCCAAAGGCTTCCACAAGAGTTCCATGGCACGTCATCGTTGGAGAAAATTCTTCATTAAGTATCAGCGTCAGCTTGCTCAAAAGGTTCATTGTCTTCATGCTCGTTCTAAAAAGAGGAACATCTCTTTCTTCGCAGTGATGGATGAGTTCTTTTGAAGTGGGGTATTTCCCAGCGACAATCACAGCCGGAGTCTGTTCAGAAAGAATATTGCGCAATCGTTCTATACGGTTTTTCTTATTCAAATCTTTGACATAAAGCGTTTCCACGTTGCCGAAAATAAGAATGCGTTGACTTGCGTAGTTTTTGAGATACCCCGACAAGGCAAGGCCCGGACGATGCACATCGGGAACTTTAATAGGCCTATTTAGGCCATTGCTTCCGACGATCAGATTTAGGCCGAGATGTTCCCCATACTTATTGAACAGATCTTTCACCAAGTACATGCAATCCGCCTGTTTTCCTTCTTAAGATAACGGAGTAGTCGAAAATTTTAACAACTCCCCGAGTACAAATCAAAAGATTTAAGCATTTTTTTTGCAACCGTTTCCAAAAAAACAACAGTTGCAATTTATTCAATTTTGGAAAAAATTCTAGATTACAAGGAGAGGGACATGGGGTACACTAAGGTTGTGATCATTGGAGGCGGATTTGGAGGCTTAAGTGCTGCGAGATCCCTCCGCAATGCAAATCTCGACGTCATTCTCATCGATAAATCGAATCATCATCTTTTCCAGCCTTTGCTCTATGAAGTCGCCACTGCTGCTATTTCTCCTGGAGAAATCGCGACACCCCTGCGTGAAATCCTGCGCAATCAAAAGAATACAAGCGTGATCATGGGAGAAGTGATCGACATCGACAAGAAGAATAAACAAGTCACCATTTCCAATGGAGATCGAATTGGCTACACTTACCTTATCGTTGCGATCGGTGCACGCCATTCGTACTTCGGGAAAGATGAATGGGAAACTTTCGCCCCAGGACTTAAAACGATTAACGACGCCGTGAAAATCCGCGAACAAATCCTCATCTCTTTTGAGAAAGCAGAAAGACTTGACAGTCTCTCAGAAATCACCAAATATCTCACTTTCGTCGTTATCGGAGGTGGACCTACTGGCGTTGAAATGGCAGGAGCGATCGCAGAGATCGCTTACAAAACCATGTTCAAAAACTTCCGTCGGATCAATCCTGCGGAGTCAAAAATTTACCTTATTGAAGCGCTGCCCGGCATTCTTCCCATGTATCCCGAAAAACTCTCTAAAAGCGCAACCATCGCCTTAGAGAAAATGGGCGTCAAAGTCTTAACGGGACAAAAAGTAACTAACATTAATGAGAAAGGAGTTCAAATCGATGGGACACTGATCGAATCCCAAAATATCATTTGGGCTGCTGGAAACCAGGTTTCCTCTATGCTTAAAACACTTGAGGTTCCTCTAGACCGAGCCGGCAGGGTCGTTGTTGAACCTGACATGAGCATCCCTAATCATCCTGAGATTTTTGTGATTGGCGATGCCTCCCATTTTCTTCCTAAAGAAGGCCGTCCTCTTCCCGGCGTCGCTCCCGTCGCTATGCAACAAGGCAGGTACGTCGCTAAAATCATCAAAAAAGAACTGCCCAAAGAGCACAGACAACCTTTTTCGTATTTCGATAAAGGAAACATGGCGACGATCGGCAAAGCTAAAGCAATAGCAGTGATTGGAAAACTGCAGCTGTCAGGCTTCTTAGCCTGGCTCATGTGGGCCTTTGTGCATATTATGTTCCTCATTGGCTTCCGCAATCGCCTTAGCGTGATGCTGGAATGGGGTACCACGATGTTTACAGGCGAAAGAGGCGTGCGTCTGATCAATCGCCCCATCGATGAAGAAGTTTCGTCTAAGAAATGATCGCTCTTCGGCAAAGCTACTGCAGATTCTGGAGTCAGCATCCCGCTCTCTTTATCGGCCTTAACCTTCTTTTAGGCAGCGCAATATTTTTCAACCCCCATCCTCTATTCGGAGTTTTACTTCTTCTCCTTATCCTTACTTCAAAATCTAAGCAGACCTGCATCGCCGCTCTTTTGTGTGTCGTTTGCGCTTTTTTCTATGCTTCTTACCGCCATCCAAAAATCGTTCTCCCTCAAGAAAAAATGAAAGGGACCGGAGTTTTTCATATTGATCAAGTCAAACACTACGCTTCCCCATTTGCAAAGTCGTTTCTGTATAAAGGAACACTTAAAACATTCCACTCCGATAGAGCGGCCTTTAAAGAGATTCCTTGCGCGATTTACCTTCCCCTCTTTGGCAAAAGACCGTTAGCAAACACCGATTATACTATTCAAGGAGAACTCTCTCAGAAAGGAGAGTATGAATTTATCCTAAAACCGCAAAAAAAAGTCCCCTGGATACCTCTTCCTTCCTTCTTCAATTTATCGGAGTGGCGCTTCTCAGCAAAACAATTCCTTTCGCGTTATTTAAAAAAACACATCGCCAACCCGCATGCGCACACGCTGCTCAATGCGCTCGCTACAGGAGAAATCAACGAAAGGATCATCACTCTTGAGTTTGGTAAAGTAGGACTTCAACATCTTTTAGCAATCTCTGGCTTTCACTTCGCTATCGCCGCCCTATTTTTTCATTTCTTCTTCCGTCTCTTTCTTCCCCACAAATCCAGCATTCTCCTTCTTCTCTTCGCTCTTACCTTTTACTATCTCTTTTTAGGCAACGCTCCTTCGATTCAAAGGGCTTACCTAGCCATTGCGCTACTTTCCCTGGGAAAATTGTTTTCATTAAAAATTTCAGGTCTCAACGCACTTGGAGTGGGATTAATCATCGAGCTTCTCTTTTCCCCGATTTCGGTGACTCAGCTCGGCTTCCAACTGACGTTTCTCTGTACGCTGTCGATCTTTTTGTTTTATCCGCTGGCAAACCGCGCTCTCACGATTCTCTTTCCTCAGCGCAACTATGCTCAAATGCAATCACTGTCCCTGCTCGATAAGCATGGAGCCCTTATATCCTCTCTACTCCGTCAACTTCTCGCTATCAATCTCGCTGTCAACCTCATCTCTCTTCCTGTTCTCCTCTATCTATTCCATAAATTTCCACTGCTCAGCTTAAGCTACAACCTTTTCTTCCCTTCCCTCATCGGCATTTCCATGGTTCTACTCTACATCGCCTTATTGTTTGCGCCTATACTTCCCTTCCTAAGTCATGCAATCCATTCCATCAACAACTCTTGGACCTCTGCTCTTCTCAACTTCACCACACACCCCCCGGCTTACCTTGACTTCTCTCTCCGCTCTTCTCACCTCTCCTTTTCTCTCATTCTCAGTTTGCTCGCAGCAGCATTCTTCCTCGGCATTCTTTTTCATGAAAAAGATAAGGAGCGAACAATCCCTTGAAAAAAATGAAGTAGATATCGATGATCCATTATTTATTTTACTAAGGACTCCCATGAAAAAACATGCTCTTGGAATTTCTGGACTTATTCTGTCTGCAATCTCTCCTCTTTGCGCTGACGATCTTCCCTCATCAACTCAAGGAAAAGAAGCCCTTGGCATGGTTAACCCCTCTAGCCGCTTTCAAGTGGAAAAAGGGTGGAACCTTTTCCTCAATACGGAATTTCTTTGGTGGGTTGCTAAACAAGATGGACTCTACTACGCTCAAAGTGGATATACAGGCGCGCAAACAAGCGCTATTCCCCCAGATGGAACACAAAACTTCAATGGCCACTTGCAAAAGGTTAAGCCTCATTTCCGTCCAGGCTTTCGCATCGGCTTCGGCGGGAATATGAGCTACGATGAGTGGGACATCTTCCTTAACTGGACTTGGTTTAGATCGCATGCCAGAGGCCACTCGCGCGGGCATCTCTTGACATTATGGGGACACCCGATTGTAACCGGAGATGAGGGAGCGACAAATGGCGCTACTTCTGCGCATGCAAAATGGTCATTGCAACTCAATCTCATCGATTTAGAAATGGGAAGATCGTTCTGGGCGGGAAGACATCTTTCGCTTCGCCCTTTTTTTGGCATTAGAGGCGGCTTTTTCGATCAAGACTTCCGGATCCACTATCGCTACACGACAACTCCGAGCACCAAAGGAAGAATCAAAGCGGATTCTGATTTTGAAGGCGTAGGTGTTCGCGGTGGAATTGATATGCGTTTCACGCTTTTTAGTGGATGGAGCTTCTACAGCATCGCAGCGGGGTCCATGCTCTACGGATTTTACAATTGCGATTTCCATGAAAAATGGAACTCGTTCAAAGTCGCAAAAACCCGCGATGGTTTCCGCAATGCTGCTTCCAATGCGCAGCTTAGCTTCGGCGTCCGCTGGGATACTTATCTACATAAAGATCGCTACCATTTCGGCCTGTATGCGGGATGGGAACAAAACATCTGGTTCGGCATGAACAAAATGAACCACTATTTCCATAATTTAAGCGAAGGAAGCTTGCAGCAAATGAACGGTGACCTTACCCTATCTGGTGGGACTTTCGGCGTACGATTCGACTTCTAACACAAGGAACCGATGAAAACACTCTCTACCCTACTCGCTTCCCTCCTTCTACCGTACTCCGCTTTGGGACACTGTGAAGAAAAGAAAAGCTCCATTAGTGAAACCCCCTCCGACAGGGTAAACTATCCTAGCAACTTCCAAGTCGAACGAGGCTGGGATTTCTTCATCTTCGGCGAGTATCTTTACTGGACTGCCAATGAAGACGGCCTCTATTTTGCGCAAACGGGTTTTCAAAATGCAACTCTTCCTTCCCCACCCGATGGCGGAATTAACTTCAAAGGCAAACTAAAAAAAATAGAGCCAGATTGGAATAACGGCTTGAGGCTTGGCGTTGGAGTTAACTTTCCGAAAGAAGGCTACGATATCGCAGCTTATTGGACATGGTTTAAAAACAATAGCCATGCCTCAGCAAGCGGCGCTCTTATCCCGTTATGGGCAGAGCCCGATTTCATTCCTTTTGCAACGGCTACCCGAGCCCGCGGCACGTGGGACCTCGCTATTAACGTTGCCGACGTCGAATGGGGACGCTCTTCTTGGTTTGGCGGCTATCTATCCGTCCGCCCCTTCTTTGGTTTTCGAGGCGCATGGATCGATCAAGCGCTGCGCCTCAATTACACTTATGCAACCGTTCCCTTTGTTTCAAGCCATATCCATTCAAATGCCGATTTCCATGGCGGGGGAATGCGCGCTGGGGCCGATGTAAGATTCGCGCTTCCCGCAAGATTTGGCATCTATGGAATCGCCTCAGGATCTCTTCTCTATGGAAGACTCAATGGCAGCTTGAATGTTTCAGAAAATGGCATGAAAATTGCTCGCACGAGAGACCATTTCAACAAAGGGATTTCATCGATGCAATTGGGACTTGGGCTTGGCTGGGATACCCATTTTTACAGAGATCGCCTCCACATCGAGTTTCATATCGGCTGGGAGTCCAACGCCTGGTTTAGCATCAACCAGATGAACCACTTTGTGAACCAACTCAGCAACGGCTCCTACTTCAAAGAAAATGGAAATCTTTCAACCCAAGGGATCGTTGCAGGCGGCCGCTTTGACTTTTAACACAGATCTCGATGCTGCCCTAAAGCTGGCTTATGAACCGAATGGTTTTTTTCTCAGCAAATTTGCTGAAGAAGCGGAGAGTAGAGAATATGGAGCATGCACATTCGAGCTCAATGGCCTACGCATTAAATTCCGTACGGCAAAAATCACTCCGACAAAAAACGGGCAGTTTGTTACTTTATGGAAACGCATTGGCTTCGGTCCGATTATGCCCTACGAAGAAACCGACCCTATTGATTTCTTCATCATCAGCGTTCGCGCTGCCGGCCATTTTGGTCAGTTCATTTTTCCTAAGACTATTCTTTGCGAAAAAGGAATCGTATCTACGCCAAAAAAAGAAGGAAAGAGAGCAATGCGCATCTACCCACCCTGGGATAAAGCAGACAATTCTCAAGCTAAAAGAACGCAACATTGGCAGCTGCTCTATTTTGTGGAATTCGAACCCCACCAACCGGGAAACATTCTCCGACTCCAAAAGCTGCTTATCACTGATGACGTTTTCAATGGATCATAAAATTTTGGTTTTAACACGACCATTTTTGATCCATCAAACAGGGGCATCATTAGAAGAATAAGACCCTGTCAATTTAAGAAACCGCCTTGATTTATTTGAGAACAGCCACTATCTTTTCTTGTTTGTTTTTTCCATAAACTCAAAAAATGAAATTTCATGACAATAGCTCTCCCAATTTCCCCTCTTGTATGCAACTATGTTCCCACAGATGTAAAGTTAAAATATCTCTCTTATCTCGGTGTTGATGAATTATGCAAATCTGGTCAAGTTTGCCAAGAGTGGTTTTTACTTTCGCGGGATAAAGTATTTTGGGTTCCTATTTACAAAGAATTAAACCCATATTCTCAGAGGGAGTTTGTTATTGAAGGTGGAAATTTAGGATCTGAAGTCCTTGGTGATCTTCAAAAAAATCAGAAAAATGTGAATCTGATTCTTTCCCTCTGTGATCAAGACACAGCCCTTTCTTTTTTGATCGATGGTACCTCTCTAGATTCCCTTAATTTGGATAAAATGCTTCCGATTGAGCGAACCCTAAGAATCATGAGAGAGCTAAGAAAGGGTTGCACGCAATTATTCATTAATATTCTTTAAAAGAATAAGATTGATCACGTCAAATACCACAATAAAAGCTATAATTCTGATTACATCAAAAACCTAGAAAAAATAAATTCTAAGTATTACGAAGAAGATAAAATCTTACCATCCTTATTAGAATTAATAAATGATCCGCCGGGGCCCTTCGATGCAGGAGAAGTCATGAGTCTTACTTGGCCATTATGGCACGGGTACAAAGTTACGAATGGATTGAAGATTTGCGCTTCTATTGTTAAATCCCATCGAGATTTGTCCTCTTTTTTTAACACAACATTGAATCTGTCCAGTCCTTTTAGAGAAAATAGCGTTATCTCCTTGGAAGGTTTAGCATGTGCTGAGTTAATGCCTATTCTGAGAGAGAAATATGGCGTGACAAACGAGGATTGGATGAAGTGCGGATTTAAACCAAAGTTAGGAATTGACGCAAAAGGGTTTCCTTCACTAGAATCTAAGCCTCAATCCTAAATGGATTGGCCAAGCGTCTCACGGCGATCGTAGCTCAGTTGGTTAGAGCACTGGATTGTGGTTCCAGATGTCGCGGGTTCGAATCCCGTCGATCGCCCTTCTTCTCTAATAATTAATATTATGCTAAACACGAAAGGAATTGGACTTAGCGAGTATACTTTAGGATTTCCCATTTATATCCTCTTAAGCCTAGGCTACTTGCAATAAAGAGGTTTTCATGTCCCTGATTGAAGCATTTATTTTCGGACTTCTTCAAGGACTAACGGAATTTTTCCCTGTAAGCTCTTCAGCGCACCTTAAGTTAGTCAAGCTCGCCTTTCATTTGGAAAAAACGGAAAGTCAGGTCATCTTTGACCTTGTCTGCCACTTAGGAACGCTGTTTGCCCTCTTCCACTTCTTGAGAAAAGAAATTTTTCGCATTTTCTACACCGATCGCCGAAGGCTTTTCCTCCTCTTTGCAGCAACGCTACCACTCATCCCCTGCTACTTTCTTCTCAAGCCTTTGCGCGATATAGCCTCCGAGCCACAGTTTCTAGGCCCTTGTCTGATCTGCACAGCATTGATCCTTTTTCTGGGCCAAAAAATCCGTCTCCAAAGAACAGGTACCCCAACAAAAAAAAGAGAGATCCGCGATGTCCTCCTCATCGGTATGATGCAGTCCACAGCGCTGATTCCAGGAATTTCGAGAAGTGCCTCGACAATTTCCTGTGCAAACATGCTAGGATGGGACCCAAGAGAAGCGGTCCGTTTTTCTTTTCTTCTCTCTATCCCTACAATCATCGGCGGAAATTGCCTGGAGCTTCTTAAGATCTATCTTTCGCAAGAAGCCCTGGAACCTATTTCACTATCTGCTTGTGGGATGGGATTTTTTGCGTCACTCACCTTTGGGTTACTCGTGATTCGCTTTGCGCTTTCCTATTTGGAGAAAGGAAACCTTCGCCCTTTTGCCTGGTATTGTCTTCTTTTCGGTATCACCGCTGCAATTTATATCCACTTCATCCCTCGAGAGGTCTAAAATGGCTAAAGCACCTCAAAGCACTAAAAAACAGCCTCGCCTTCCTATGGAAGGCAGAGGACTTATTCTTCTTGGATCCGCCTTCCTTCTTCTGCTCTGCCTGCTCAGTTTTTACGCAGAAGATTCGAGCAAAAACTGGCTTGGGCTTGCAGGATGGGGACTCGCTTGGGGATTCAATTTCGTCTTTGGTCTCTGCAGTTATCTCATCGCCATTTTTTTAGGGTGGTTGGGATGGCAATTCCTTCTTAGCAAAGAAATCTCTACACCTACGACAAAATGTGTTTATTTTGGGATTCTTCTAGTTTCCTGCTCGCTTTTGTTAAACCTATTTGCAGAATTGGGCCTTCCTCTGGCTTCTGCGCTTGAGCATAAAATTTATACGGAAACACACTTCTTCGACCTGCCCTATCCGCATCGCAGCACGCGCTACAATCTGGGCGGCGTTCCACTTTATTACCTTTACAAAGATCTCCCCACAGTGAACTTGCAGAGATTCTTAAGCGACGTCGGCATCGGCCTGACATTTTCTATTACAGCGCTTGTTTCTCTTCTGCTTTTGACAGAAACACGCCTGCTTCCTCTTCTTGATGCGATCAAACAGAAGCTCTTTGTCGCAAAAAACAAACTTGCAGAAATGTCGAGAAAAACCTCTTCGGAAAATTCTTCTCAAATTCCGCTTATGGAGGGAAAATCCTCGGAAGAGATCGAAAAAGTGCTCGCGAAGCATCTTCCTCGTCCGCCTTATCAACCGCGCAAAAGCAAGGATGAGGAAGTCAAAATTCGCACGATGAACGACAAGATGGAGATGGAAAAGAAATTACCCGTTCCTGAAGCGACAAAACCTATTCCAGCAACAAAGCGTCAACTCGCAATCAATGCGCAAAAAGTAGTGAACGGCGATTTCACGACATACCAAATCCCCCCCGCTTCCCTTTTAAACAATCCCAAGAAAGTGGATCAGCCTTCCTTGAAGAAAGATCTGAAGCGCCAGGCTGAAATCCTTGAAGAAACCCTGCTCAGTTTTGGCATCGAAGCAAAAGTCGGAGAGATTAACTGCGGGCCGACGATCACCTCATTCGAAGTCCACCCTGCTATTGGCGTCAAAGTCCAAAAAATTAAAACCCTCGAAAACGACATCGCGCTTAACCTTCAAGCCAAATCGATCCGTATCATCGCCCCCATTCCTGGCAAAGCGGCTGTAGGCGTTGAAATTCCCTCGCTTTACCCACAAGAGGTGAGCTTCAAGGAGCTTCTTCTCAGTTATCAGCAAAATCCGCGCAAGATGATGGCACCCCTTTTGCTCGGCAAAACCGTGTCAGGGGATAACGTCATCAGCGATCTGGCCAAAATGCCGCACTGTCTCATCGCTGGAGCAACTGGCTCGGGGAAATCGGTATGTATCAACACCGTCATCATGTCTATCCTGATGAATGCGCGGCCCGACGAAGTGAAGCTCGTCATGATCGATCCTAAGAAGGTCGAACTGACGCCTTACACCAACCTTCCCCACATGATCGCACCTGTGATCACGGAAGCCCACGGGGCCTATGCCGCCTTGAGCTGGCTCGTTAAAGAGATGCAGACGCGGTACGACATTCTCAAACAGCTAGGTGTCCGCAATATCAGCGCCTTCAACAGCAGGCAAATTAACAGCGAACTCGAGTCTTCGCTGAGCATTTCCGTCCCCAACAAGATGCACGTCATTGTTGCGATCATTGACGAGTTCGCAGATTTAATGATGGCATCGAGCTCCGACCTTGAAACCCCCATCGCCCGCATCGCACAAATGGCCAGAGCCGTAGGAATCCACCTCATTCTAGCTACACAGCGCCCCTCGCGCGAAGTGATTACTGGGCTCATCAAAGCCAACTTCCCTACCCGCATTGCGTTTAAAGTTTCCAGCCGCGTTAACTCTCAGATCATTCTGGATGACGTCGGAGGAGAAAGCTTGCTTGGCAATGGCGACATGCTCTTTTTACCTCCGGGAACTTCCACACTGATTCGTTCTCAGGGCGCTTATATCAGCGATGAAGAAATCAATCGCGTTGTCTCTTTCATTTGTAACCAAGCCCCGCCAAACTATCTTATTCAGTCTTTTGACACAATGCGCCTCGACGACTCCTCTTCTAATGAATCGTCTGAAGACAATCCACGCGACACGCTCTACGACCAGGCGTATATTCTCGTCGTTGAAACGGGAACCGCTTCCACCACCTTCTTGCAGCGCAAACTTAAGATTGGCTATGCCAGAGCCGCTTCGCTCATGGATGAGCTTCAAACGAATGGCGTCATCAGTGCACAAGAAGGCGCAAAACCAAGGCGCATCCTCGTTGATTCCAAAAAAGCAATGCCTTCTTCTAAACCCGGGAATTCTTATGAAGAACAAGAACTCTTTGAGTGAAGCACAGCAAGCTGAACTAAAAGCGGAACGCCTCGACTCAGAGAAGAAGCTGCTCCCCCGTTTAAAGTTTATGGGTTACGTCATGCAAATCCTCGCTGTCGCTTCCGTAACTTTTGCCATCGTCGCCCCGGAAGAATCAGAATTGGAAACCCAATTGGAGATGGAGCGTTTTTCTGCTAAAAACAAAGCTGCAGGCCTTTCTCTAGAAAATGACGACGATCTTCTCGAACTCACCCCCGCCGAAGTGCTTAACTACTACTTGATAGGGGCTATTTTCGCTGTTGTCGGAAGCAGTTGTTTTTTCATCTGTTGGAAAAAAAAGAAACACCTTTGGAGATAGCCTCATGGTAAAGCAAAAAATCCTCATTGCCGATCCCGATGAACAGCTCCTCCATTTGCTAAAAACCTACTCCCAAGCTAGCGATTACGCCATTGAAACCGCAACCAATGGTCATGAGTGCTTCTCCAAAATAGATTCCTTTCAGCCAGATCTTCTTTTAACCGAAATGCTTCTCCCTCATATCCATGGCATGAAAATTCTCCGCGACATCAAAGACAACCCCGCCACCAAACACATCGGCGTGATCATCACGACAGCGCAGCTCATGATCCAAAATTACCAGGCTGCCATTAACCTAGGCTGCTCCTTCTTTTTGGAAAAACCCTTTGAAATAGCAACGGTTTTTTCTTTATTCAAGCGCTTCTTTGAAGGAAACCTATCGCCCGATCCCTTCTCAGGAATGCAATCGACAATGGAAGGTGCGCACTGCTATCTTCCTAAAGCACATCCTTCCGATTCATACATTAAGTTCTGGGGAACCCGAGGATCGAACCCCGTCTCTGGGTCCGACTACGTCCGTTTCGGTGGAAACACATGCTGTTTAGAAATTCGCGATGGAAGCGATCTCATTATTGTCGATGCCGGAACCGGCATACGCCCCCTTGGCCAAGCCATGAGCGCGTTTAATCCCAAAAAGATCAATCTTCTCATCAGCCATACCCATTGGGACCACGTCGCAGGATTTCCTTTTTTTGGCCCCCTTTACGATCCCGAATGCGAAATCACCATTTGGACACCTATCGGCTTTGAAAAAACAACCAAAGAGCTCTTCACAGATATGCTTGCCTATGCTTACTTCCCCGTTCGCCTCGACGACATCAAAGCCACCCTTGTTTTTAAAGACATCGAAGAAGGTATCCCGTTTCAAATTGGAAACATCGTCGTCGACACCCACTACGCCTACCATCCCGGAGCAACAGTTTGCTTCAAATTTAAAGTGGGAAAAACGCTTTTTGGCTATGCAACAGATAATGAATTCCTAATGGGACACCACGGCAATCCTAACCTCATCCATAAAACAAGCCCATTGCTTGCCCCCTATCAAAGCATGATCAAATTCTTCACAGGCTGCGATTTCCTCATCCATGAAGCCCAATATACCTCCGAAGAGTATCAAAAGAAAGTCGGATGGGGCCATTCTTCCATCACCAATGCTTCCGTCCTTATCCTTCAGTCTGAAATGCGCGAATGGATCATCACCCACCACGACCCCAAGCACACCGACCAAGACATGCTCAAAAAGACACAAATGCAATACGATATCTTCGACGACATCAAGTATACCTGCCGGCCTCGCATGGCCTTCGATGGAATGACGATCCCCCTTTAGAAACCTGAACTTATTTCAATAGACATCTTGCATAACCTGCTTTTCTTGAAAAAATCGATGATTTTTTCTGAAAATGAGGTGATGCAAGATGTCTATTTTATCACCGGTTTTGCTAGAGCACAGAGTCGGGCGCAAAATAGATTAGAAGCGAATAGAACGACTTACGGATTCTTGGTATGCGATAGAGACTTCTGCTTTAGACTGGAGCTTTTGAAGCTTATCTCCAATGATTTTTAAAGCGAGATCGGGAGAATTGCACTCACTCGACAGATGAGCAAGGTGCACATGCTTCAGCCCATCGTGATGAACATTCTCGAGAAGACCTGCGCACTCCTCATTCGACAAATGACCCTGCCGGCTTAACACCCGCTTTTTGTAAACCATGGGCCGCGGACAAGCATGTACCATCGACGGCTCATGATTTGCCTCAAGATAGAGATAATCACAGCCTTTGAGCTGATTGGCAACAAGGGTCGTTGCAAATCCTAAATCGGCGCAAAAACCCAATTTGAGGCCTGCGGTACGAATGATGAATGCGACTGGATCTATTGCGTCGTGCTGAATACTGAAAGGGTGAATTTCTAAGTCATCGAACTCAAAGGATTCTCCCGTCGAAAAGATCTTGAATTTGGGACACTCCTCTAAAAGAGAGTAAATCGCTTTTGCGGTATCGCTGTTGGCAAAAATCGGAATCCCCATCCTACAGCCCAACACGCCAAGCGAGCGGATATGATCGATATGCTCATGCGTTACCAAGATCGCATCGATATCTTCCAAAGCCACATCGATTTTCTCAAGCCGATCGCGAATAGACTTCGCACTAATACCCGCGTCGATTAAGATCTTTGTTTTCTTACTGCCCACATAGATGCAATTGCCTTTCGAACCAGAAGCGAGCGGACAAAATCCAAACATGAAAACACTTAAAGCTTGTTTGGAAGTAATATACGTTAGGTTGGTATTACACCCCAACAAAAGAATCGAAGACAGACTAAAATAGTCGCACACATCGATGAAAGCCGTGATGCTTGTTACACTCAACGCGACTGAAAATTTGGTTTAGGGCTGAAGCGAAAGCTCTCGCGATTGGCTTCAGTCTTAAATCCAAACTTTCAATCACGTTGGGTATACATTCGGCTTTTGAACAAGACAGCTCCCTCGCCTTTTAACCACGCCTGAGTTAAGATCCGAAGAAGGGACAAGGTCGCCTGATTTCTCTGTTTTTCCAAATCTTCAAGCACAGCGGTCACATTCCGAGTCGAAGAAGTGCAGGCAGCTTCTATTTTTTCACCAAAGTTTGAGTCAATATCCTCAAAATCCGTTTTATTCGCTTCAATGATTCGATTTCTCCACTCTTCAGAAGACAGAAGAATTTCTAAAACTTGTTCGGGAGAAGAGGTTTTGTTGAGAATGGTTTGCCTTGTAGTTTGGAGATCTTGATCCGTGATTCCGCTCATTCCAGGATACAGCATTCCTTGTGTTGCAACAGGCATTTCTAAGTCGGGGAAGTTCACCTTCAAAAAGAGAAGAGATTCAATGGCATCGCCGAGTTTTCTCTCCTTAATCAATTGTCTTCCGATTCCCTCTAAGATATCCAGACGACGCGCTCCAATAATCAACTTAGCAAGTTGGCTGAGGCCAGCGTTTTTGCTGCTGCAGAGAAGCTCATGCTGAAGATAAATCATATTAAACGCATTCGCGACTCGGTCTCCGCATGTAGAGAGAGCATCCTCTAAAAGCAAGAAGCATTTTTCGCTAAAGGCTTCATTCGTGCAAATTCCATGAAGCATTCGGGCGACATTGGCGATCAAAGGTTGGCAAGAGCTGGGGTGTTTAAAATCATCCGTTTGCTTTAATCGCATTAAAAACATCTTTAAGTTGTTCGACTTTTCTTCATCTAAATGGGCCAGCGGCTTGTAGAAGGGACTGTTTAAAAAATTCTGACAGTCGAACATCTCTTCCGGAAAGACTTGACAGTTCACATTATCCTTTGAAAAGTTGCCTTGAAGTTGAGTGATCCAAAAAGTTACCATTTCTAGAAGAGTTGAATCCTCTGTTAATTCTGTTTGGTCAAAAATCGAAAACTCAAAATGAGGCCCGAGATTAGGGTTTAATGCGCGCTGCTGGTCGATTTGAGCTCGAAAGGTTTGAATAGCTTCATAAGATAAGTTACTATTGGTAGCATTAATTGTGCAGGTAATAGGAAGTCTAGCTAAAGAGCTTGGGAGAGACTGAATTAAATTTGCTCCTACAAAGAGCTCCTGTAAATTGATAAGTTGAGAAATTTCTGGTGGTAACATTTCAAGCTGATTATTATAAAAGCTTAAATACATCAAATTTATAAGATTACCAATTTCTCGGGGTAAATGTTCAATGCGATTGACGGCCAAATCAAGCTTGGTAAGAGAAGTAAGCCTGCCTATATCTGATGGTAGAGCTACAAGTTGATTATCTTCAATAGTAAGCTCAGAAAGATTCTTAAGATCACATACAGCTAAGGGGAAGATAGTGAATCTATTTTTTTCAATAGTTAAGAATTTAAGATTCTCAAGTCGACCTATTTCCTTAGGTAAGGTTTCAAGCATATTGTTGCAAAGATCCAGCTCAGAAAGTTGACAAAGCGCCCCTATCTGTTCCGGAAGCTGTCTTAGACCACACCGGGAAAGATAGAGAATCTCAAGATTTACAAGTTTGCAAATAACTAAAGGTAAATTCTCAAAGCAGTTCTGAACTAGGCGGAGTTTTTTAAGATTTACAAGTTGATGCATTTCTGAGGGCAAAGAAGATAATTGTAAACGGCATAGATCTAGATCGGAACTTTGATGAGCATAACAATCAAAAATTCTACAAGCAGCCTCCGGTTTTGAGGGGCTAGCATCTTTAACCCAAACAATTAATGATTCAATAAACTTTGTAGCATATAGAGCAGCTTCGCGCTCAGAACTATAATAATTCAAAAAGTAGCTCAATCCCTCATCTGGAAATACTTTTGCTGTGAAAAAGGATAGAACCTCTTGATTTTTCTCTAGTTTTGCCCTCGTTTGTCTTAAATCTGCTTCTAATTTAATTTTTTCAGGACCTTCTGCTAACAATTGAAGAGATGATTCCAATTTTTGCTGTTGTCCAAGAAGGTTTGCTTCGATCGACTTAGCAACGCTAAAATGGTAATTTCTATCCCAATTTGGTTGGGCTAGAGATTTCATATTTACCTCAATATCGGTCACATAGGAATTAACGAATTGAAGAGAATGTTCTAAAGTTACTTGCATGGTTTCTCGAGAACTATTCTTACATGTGTTGCTTAAAGAATGTAAAATTTGAGAACAGTTGGGTTGACTCTTAATCGGGTTAACAGTAGTCGTTGGGTCTACTAGTTTTTTCGTTGGGGATTGCCCTTCCACAACATCCCTAAAAACTTTTTTGGTTTTTGGAAGTGGTTTTGTTGTGCCATGTGAGATTTTATTTGAGATGTTTTCTTGTGTTGGTTCTGAAGAATGACATGTAAAAAATCGAATTACTCTCAAAAAGAAATTTAAAATCAATGAATCGCTTTTTGGCAATGCATTGTTATTATTAGAAATTGATCCAATTGAAAACATATTAATTATACTATCTATCATAATTACCTTCTTTTTATAAAAAAGTATATCATATCACCTAATTTTTTTGCTAAAAAAAAATTTCACTCCTAAAAGCCTGGTCTTAAGCAACTTAAAGCTACTCGTAGTTATTTGCATTAAGCCAATCTTTCCTTAAACCTGCCTTTTCATTAAACTTATGCATTTTTACGCTTTAGGTATTTATGCTTCAGCTGGTTAGATTCTTTCTTTCCTTTATTGCTTGTGCACTTGTTACCTGTATATTTGCCGCCCCGATCGAAACTTTCTATGGAATAGCGGAGGTTGAAGAACCCGTGCTCCTGGAGCTCATAGAAAGCCCAGCTTTCCAAAGGTTAAAGGGGATTCATCAATATGGGGTTGCATATTACACGACGCACAGCGAAGAGTACACGCGTTATGACCATTGTCTTGGCGTTTTTTTCCTACTGCGTTCTAAGGGTCTTTCCCTGCATGAGCAAGTCGCAGGACTTCTTCACGACGCGTCCCACACGGTATTTTCCCACGTTGGGGACTGGATTTTTCGCTGTGAAAACCAAGAAACGGATTATCAAACACTGACACATAGCGATTATCTTGAACGCAGTGGCCTAGGGGATATTTTACAGAAGCACGGCTTCCGCATTGAGGATATTCTTCCCAAGGAAGAACTTTTTCCGGCTCTTGAAAAACCATTGCCCACGCTCTGCGCGGATCGCATCGATTACAATCTCCAAGGCGCGTTTCACCGTGGATTCATCACACGCGCTGAAGCGGAACGCGCTTTTCATGAAATTGCTTTTATCGAGGGCGAATGGATTAGCCATGAACCTGAGCTTTGGAAAAAGCTTGCTCGCTATTCCATTTTCATGTCGCAAGAGTGCTGGGGAAGCGGGACGGAATATGTCCTCTCGATGTGGCTCGCAGAAGCGATTTGGCGGGGAATCGACATCGGAATTCTCAGCGTGGATAAAATTCGGTTTGGGACGGACCAGGAAGTTTGGGATTGTTTGTTAGCTTCAAGCGACTCGATAATTCACAAGATCATGCGGAAAATTCAAAATTCTTCCGAATACTATAGCTATGCTTCCAAAGAAGAAGCGAATCTCAACGTAAAATGCAAGTTTCGAGGAATTGATCCTCTTGTGATTGTAGATCAAAAAAGAATGCGGCTCACGGCGACAGACCCTGCTTTTGCTGAAGAATTTCAAACAGCAAAAGACAGAATGGCTCGCGGCTGGATGATTAAAATCAAATAATCAAAAAGAAGCGAGCTCGACCATGGCTTTTTCGAGATCTTTGAGCTGAGGCAACACTTCGTCTTCGAGATCCTTGCAATAGGGCACCGGGCAGTCGGCACCTGTAACTCTCTTCACCGGAGCGTCGAGGAACTGGAATGCTTCTTCAACGATGCGCGCCGAGACTTCTGCGCCAAACCCGCATGTCCGCGGTGCTTCGTGCGCGATCAGAAGTTTTCCCGTTTTCTGGACAGAGCTTACAATCGTTTCCATATCGAGAGGCACGATGGTTCTTAAGTCGATCACTTCGACAGAAATCCCTTTTTGGGCCAGCATGTCGGCGACTTGAGAAGCCATGAAGACCATCATTCCCCAGCAAACAACGGTGATATCGCTGCCTTGGCGTACAATTTTCGCTTTGCCAAAAGGCTGCACTTCATCTTCCGCAGGCTCTTTTCGCGCGCAGAATACGCGCTGACGGTAAAGCGCTTTATGTTCAAGAAAAACGACGGGATTGGGATCGCGGATCGCCGCTTTCATCAAGCGCTTGGCGTCGGCAGCGTTGCTTGGTACGACAACTTTAAGTCCAGGAGCGTGTGCCAAGAACGCTTCGATGCTCTGTGAATGGTAAGGGCCTCCTTGAATATACCCACCGTAAGGCATACGCAATACGACCGGGCAATGAAACGCTCCATTAGCGCGGTAATGAAGGCTCGCGAGTTCATTGAAAAGTTGATTCACGCCAGTCCACATGTAGTCGGCAAATTGGATTTCTGCCACGGGAATACTTCCTGCCATGGACATTCCCATCGCAATCCCAATGATACTGGATTCTGCGAGAGGCGAATTGAAGCAGCGCTCAGCTCCATGGAGAGTTGTTAAATTGCGCGTGATCCCAAAGACTCCGCCTTTGCCATGGGCGACATCTTGTCCGAAGACGACGATACGCGGATCCCGTTTCATCTCTTCGTCGATCGCGTGGTTAAGCGCATCCATCATCACAATACTTCCTTCCGCAGAAGGAGAATCTTCTTCAGTAAATGGGATAAATTGTGCAGGGTCAATGGCTTTAAAAACGCCAGTTGTTGCTGATGACTTATCGGGAAAAGGAATCTGCTCTGCCTCTAGCGCTGCCGCCTCGACTTGGTTAAACCAGTTCGCTTTCATCTCCGCAAGCTCCTCAGAAGAGAGGATCCCTTCCTCAAGAAGCAATGCCTCGAAACGCGGCAGAGGATCTTTTACTTTCTCTTCTTCGATGCACGCGCTGAGTTTGTATTTTAAAGGATCATCGCTGCTGCTGTGCGCGCCAATACGAGGAACATGGGCCACAATCAGGCTGGGACCTTGCATCGCTCTTCCTTTGGCAACAGCGGCAGCGGCTGCTTCCGACATCTCTTCATAGTCGCAACCATCGACATCGAACACCGACAACCCTTCATAGCCGCGCGCCATCTTTGCAATGTTGCCACCGGCAGTTTGATCCTTCACCGGAACAGAAATCGCCCATCCGTTGTCCTGGATGACAAAAATCACGCTTAAACGATGTAAGCATGCGAAATTAATTGCTTCATGGAAATCTCCCTGCGATGTCGCGCCGTCTCCAGCGGAAACGTAAACCACATCATTCTGACCGGCGAGCTGCCTCGCCTTTGCTACACCTACTGCTTGCAAGAATTGAGAGCCGACGCAGCTGGATTGGCAAGGAATATTGAGATCCGGCTGGGTAAAGTGTTCTGGCATCATCCTTCCTCCGGAGTGATGAGCCACGGCTCTAGCAAGGCAAGCGCCAATGATATCTTTGAGAGAACAGCCGAGCCCCACAGCAAAAGCGCGGTCGCGATAGTAAGGCAATCCCCAATCTTTTCCCGAAGTTAAAGCAAGTGCGCAGACAGCGCCAACCATTTCATGGCCGTTGACGCAAAGGTGAAAAGTTCCTCCTTTATTTTGGCGGATCAGCTTTTGCATCTTTTCGTCGGCGTAGCGCGTCAAAGACATCACCTCTAAAACATCGAGGCAAGCTTCCTTGCTTAGTGTCTGCTTAGTATCACTGACTTCGAGATAGACCATTGTTATTTCTTTTTAGGTTTTTTGGAGTGCAGCTGGGTCACCATTTTGACGCCAGGCTTTTTAACTTCAGTCGGTTTTTCCACAGGCTTCTCTTTCTTTTTTCCTCCGGGAAGAAATCCTTTGACGACATCCATGATCGGACGCTTTTTCTGCGCGCTCAAATCTTCGTCTTCATCTACCTTATTGCTCACCGCCTTAATGAGACGCCCTTCAGCCCCTGTAGACACATCTTCGATTCCCGCAAGGCGGCTCGAGAGAGTGCGCAAAGATTCCAAACGCTCAGAAAGAGCTTGCAGCCTCGTATCCACCTTGACACGCGTACTGCCGCGTAGGTTGGCGAGAAGTTGGGCTTCTGTATCGAATTTTGCAGAGAAAGTGACGCTTGCCGCATTCGTAATCTCGGGCAAATAGAGGAATTGGCAGCAAACCATCGGCACAGTGGTGTACATATCGACGACCACCTGGGGTTCGATTTCCACTTTTGCCACTTGCTTGGGAGGACGGCCTCTTTTTGGACGCGGGTTCAGAGCTTCATTAGAATAATACGTTTTCGCTTTGGCAACTAAAGTTTCTCGAACTAGGGCGACATCCTTGGAGACTTTCGCGTCAAACAAATGGCGCTTGAGCTTTTCCATCATATTTTTGCTTAGATCGAGATCTTCTTCAAAGACAAATTGAATGTTTTGCGAACGCAGCCATTCGATAATGCGAATGCGGGAGCGCTCGACGTAATACTGCTGCCACTTTTCTAGCTCGGTCAAATGATCATAAATGAATTCAAGAAAATTTTCCCTAGCCTCTTTTGATTGGATAATATCGAGCAATTTTTCTTTCGTATCGATATCATAAACTTTTTCGTTAACAAAACCTTCCATGAACTTTTTTGTCTCGTAGAAAGTCATTTTTGGAAGGAGGCAATAGCGCTCGGCGTTTTCTTTTAACTCTTGCTCGAGATCTTCGATTTCTTTCTGTCCTTTATCCAAGTCGACATAGATGATAAACCCTTCAACCTTATCAAGATAGAAATCCCTCTCATCATCCGATTTAGCGAAAGCATCCATCAATCGGTGATAGCGCAGAAATAAGGGGTTTTGTGCAGTGGGGAGTTTAGCCATGTAAGATCCTGTTTTTTTGGGTAGACTACCAGAAATTCCCCCTCAATTCAAGGACAAAAAGGACCATTGTAATTTTTCTTATCAAGAAATGTTGTAAACAACAAAGCACACAATGCTGTATATTTGCGGAAAAAATAATGGGATTTTTATGCTCGACATCAAACTTATCCGCGCAAACCGCGAAGCGATTGAAAAAAAATTAAAAACTAAAGACCCCGAAATCGACCTTGCTCCGATTGTCGCCCTAGATGAACGCATCCGGGTGATCAAAATGAACGTCGAAGAGCTGAAAGCCTCCCGCAATCATCTTTCTAAAGAGATCGGAGAAAAGAAGCGCCAAAAGCTAGATAGCGCTGCGCTCATGAACGAGGTTGCCGGACTCGGAGAAAAGATCGCCATTCTTGATAAGGAACTCGAAGCCTTAGAGAAAGATTTCCAACAAAAACTCGCTTGCCTTCCGAATCTGCCGCGCGATGACATTAAAGTTTCACCTGATCCCAAAGACAACGTCTGCATCAAGACCTTCGGAGAAAAGCGAGAGTTTCCCTTTCCTTTCAAAAACCACGTCGAGCTCAACGAGCGTCTCGGACTTTTTGACTTCAAGCGTGGAGCGAAAATTTCCGGAAGCGGATGGCCTGTCTATCGCGATTTAGGCGCGCGTTTGGAATGGGCGCTCCTCAACTACATGATCGATATCCATCTCGAAAATGGCTTTCAGATGTGCATGCCGCCTCATCTGGTTCGTCCCGAGATCATGTTCGGCTCCGGACAATTGCCCAAGTTTGAAAAGCAGCTCTTTAAAATCTCCGATGACGACTATCATCTCTACCTCATCCCGACTTCTGAGGTTGCTCTCAACGGACTTTTCTACAACGAAATTTTCAAAGAAGAGGAACTGCCCAAAAAACTCGTTTCCTATACCCCCTGCTTTCGCAGAGAAGCCGGCGCTGCAGGCTCCTCCGAACGCGGTCTGATCCGCATGCATCAGTTCAATAAAGTGGAAATGTTCTGTTTCACCAAGCCGGAGGAGAGCGACGCTGTTTTTGACCAAATGATGGCAAGCGCCGAGACCATCCTGCAAGGGCTCAACCTGCATTACCGCAACATGCTCCTTGTGACAGGAGATATGTCGTTCGCTGCTGCGAAAACCGTCGACATCGAAGTGCACCTGCCAGGTCAAAATCGCTATTATGAAGTTTCCTCCGTGTCCAACTGCACCGATTACCAAGCGCGCAGATCGCAAATCCGTTACAGACATAAGGAAGAGAAACCGGAACTCGTGCATACTTTAAATGGATCCGGACTTGCCACATCGCGGCTCATGGTTGCCCTTCTCGAGAATAATCAAAATGAAGATGGCTCCGTAACGCTTCCTGTGGTATTACATAAATATCTGAATGGAATAAAAGAGCTTATACCCAACGTGACTGAAAATTTGGTTTAGGACCGAAGCGAAAGCTCCCGCGATTGGCGCGATCGAATCGTCGCCACTATTAGAAATAGGGGTATACCCAACGTGA
>JAJPIB010000081.1 GCA_021324995.1 Chlamydiia bacterium
ATTTAAGACCGAGCCAAAGCCCCGGGATTGGACGATCGAATCTAGCCCCTATTTCTAATAGGGACGACGATTCGATCGCGCCAATCACGGGAGCTTTCGCTTCGGTCCTAAACCAAATTTTCAACTACGTTGGGTATAAAGCCAAATATCATCACACATAAGTGACTAATCAGCAACAAAAAACAATCATTCTCAAAAAAAGCATTGAAATAATTAATTTTTTAAAATAAACATAGAATTAAGACAATAAAAACAAATTAGTGCGATTTATTTGCGTATATGGAGGATAAATGGCGCCCCGATTAAGAAGAATGAAACCTTACTACCCCAGGAAAAGAAGGGGAAAAGGGATGGATACTCAAAAACAAATCCTCAAAGACTTAAAGCATAAGATCAGCGCGGATATCGGCACGCTGATCGTTTTCATCGAAGAAGGCAATACAACTAAGATTGAATCTGCGCAACAAAGGGCGAAAAGCGAGCTCTTAAAACATGGGCCTGAGATGAAAAAGATTGCAGAAAGCATGGGCGAACGTTATGCGCGCGCCGTTCGAGAGTATCTCGATAGCGTCGATGCGATCATTCACACAAGTGTCACTTGGATTGATCAGGAAAAAATCCGCCACTGCCATATCGCGGCTGAGAATCTTGAAAAGCAGATCGCCGCCTGAGAATTTACATGACGAAATCCAGCGCGGTTTTTAAGTCGGGATAGCGAAAAACGTAACCCGTTTCTTGTAACTTCTTAGGGAGCACATTCTGACTGGCAAGCAGGAGTTCATCCGCCATCTCCCCGAACATCAATTTTAGAGCAAAAGCCGGCACATGGCAAAAGGCGGGTCGTTTCACTTTCTTGGCGAGCAAATGTGCGAACTCTTCTTGATTCACAGGCTGCGGCGCAGTGAAGTTCACGGGACCATTGATCGCATCCGTCATCAGGCAGTGATAGATTCCTCCCAAAAGATCATCGATGCCGATCCAACTCACCTTTTGTTTCCCCGATCCAAGCTTGCCGCCACATCCCCATCGGAAGGGACCAATCATTTTCTGTAATACCCCTCCCCTCGCTCCGAGTACAGCGCCAAAACGCGGATGAACAACTCTCGCTCCGCGGTTTTCAATCGCATCCGTCGCTCTTTCCCACTCCTGACAGAGGTGCGACAAAAAACCTTTTCCCCCGGGACTCTCTTCCGTCAGCTCCGCATCGCCCCTGCTCCCATAAAAACCTATTGCAGACGCACTGATGACAATTCTAGGCGGCTGATAGAGGCGACAAAGAACCTGGGATAAAAGCCAGGTATCGCGGCACCTGCTTAAAAAAAGGGATTCCTTCCGTTTTTTTGTCCATCTGCCGTTTGCAATCCCAGCCCCTGCAAGGTGAATGACAGCATCAAATCCTTCAAAATCCTCTTTCACCACTTCGCCGTGAATGGGATCCCAGAAAATGGCATCCTCGCCGACTTCCTCCTTACGGCGAACAAGTCTAACCACATGATGACCCGCGAGCTGAAGAAAGTTTTTGAGTCTAGATCCGATAAACCCAGAGGTGCCCGACATTAAAATCTGCATAGGGGCTTTTGGATAACTGTCATACAGCTTCAAATCCGCTTTCAAAATTTCATCGCGCCACCTCAGGAATCGGCAAAGCTCGCTCTCAATCTTTTTGTTTAAAAAGGGTAAAGAAAATGCCACCTCATCAATCAATCGACTTGAAAAGGAATCAAGAGGAAAAAAACAGTGGCGATGCACATAATGACGAAATGGGCCTTGTCTCTGAACAGCAGTAAACTCCTGATGGGGAATGCAATGTTTGTGCGTGAGAATCCACTTGAAGGAAAAAGGCCCTTTCCTCAAGCGCAAACAGACTTCCCCCCCCTCTTTTTCTGGCAAAGAAGGAGGAAACAGAAAAGAAATATCCATCCAAGGTGGAAGCAGTCTCTCCAATGCTCCCTTTCTCAAATGCCATGCATATGCCTTTTCTACTGGGACAGGAAGATCTGTTTGAAAAATGATCTGCTTTCCGCTCATCCATTCTCCGGCGGAAACCCAGCCTATAGAGGCTGGGTTTTTAAAAAAAAATACTATTTTCCCTTTTTCATGCTGCACTTTTCAGTGTCACAGCAAACATGTTTGCAGCGCGGAATCAATCGCAAAGACCAAATGCCGGCCAAACCGATGATGGCATAGATAAGTCGGCTCAACCAAGTCGTATTGCCTTTGAAAAGCCATGCGACGAAGTCAAATTGAAAAAACCCCCAAAGGCCCCAATTCAGCGCTCCGGCAATGATGATAAGAAACGCGAAAACATTCAAACACTTCATTTCCACTCTCCTGCGAATTAAACAGAGACAACAGCCCCTACTTTCCACATACTAAAAAAAAAGGGGGGTTTTGTCATCGTTTTTCTTTTAACGGGGGCAACTATACTGGTGACATTTTAATGGGCTATAGAATTTTGGTTTTAACACGACCATTTTTTGATCCATCAAACAGGGGCATTATTCGAGCAATAAGACCCTGTTTGATGGATCGGAAAAGGGGGATTGTTAAAAATCGAAATTCTATAGCCGATTGAAACGGAATCGGTATATACTGCTGACACCTGAAACGTAGAAAATTTGCCAACGCTGAAGGCGGCAGATTTGCATCCGACTCCGCCCAGGCCACTATTGGGAAACTAGAGCCTGGGCGGGTTGGATGCGAAGATGCCCCTTCGGCTAAGGCAAAATTCTACGTTTCAGGTGGAACCAGTATAGATTCGATCGTCCAATCCCGGGGCTTTGGCTCGGTCTTAAATCCAAATTTTCAATCACGTTGAGTATAGAGCTTATATTTGTTCTTTACAGGTGGGCAGGGGTAAGATTATACTAGTGGGGATATTTGAGGAGTTGCATGGAATTCGACGAAAAGGAAGTAGATAAGCTGGCCAAACTGTGCCGCATCGAGTGCACAGAAGAGGAAAAAAAAGCTCTGTGCCATCATATCGCGGGGATTTTAAAGTACATGCAGCAGCTCAATGAGGTGGAAACCCAAGGTGTCAAACCCTGCCTGCGGGTTCAAGAAACCCATGCCAACGTATTGCGAGACGATGAGGTGGGTGATCTCCTTCCTAGGGAAAAGTTTTTAGAGAATGCACCTGCCCATGTTGGCGGAATGATCCGAGTTCCCCCTGTCATCAAGTTTACAAATCCATAATTTCCTTAAGGTAACGATGTACCGATTTTCAGCTCACGCCTTGCGCGACCTTTTTTGCAAAGAAGAAGTCTCTGCTGAGACAATCGCTCAGTCGACCCTAAAGCGCATCGCCCACTACGATCATCAAATAGGCTCATTTCTTTCCGTGTTGTCAGAACGGGTCATGGAAAAAGCGAGCAGGCTCGATCAGAAAAGGAAAGAAGGGAAACCTCTGGGAAGACTTGCAGGCGTTCCTATCGCGATCAAGGACAACATAAACATCGACGGCCAGCTCACGACGTGCGCTTCGAAGTTTCTGCAGAATTATCGCGCTGTATTCGATGCGACGGTGATCAAGCTTCTCGAAGAGGAGGATGCTCTCCTAATTGGTAAAACCAACCTCGATGAATTCGCAATGGGTTCTTCGACAGAAAATTCTGCTTACCACCTCACGAAAAATCCCTGGAATGTTAAGTGTTCCCCTGGGGGATCTTCCGGCGGTTCAGCAGCAGCTGTTGCAGCCAGGTTCTGCCCGATTGCTCTGGGGAGCGATACAGGAGGATCGATCCGTCAACCCGCTGCTTTTTGCGGAGTGAATGGTTTTAAGCCCACTTACGGAAGAGTTTCCCGTTATGGCCTTGTGGCTTTTGCCTCATCTTTGGACCAAATCGGTCCCTTTACGACAAATATGACGGATGCAGCCATGGTCATGGAAGTGCTTGGGCGTCACTGTTCCCACGATTCCACAAGCCTTGCAGTAAAGCCGGAAGAATATTTGAAAAAGATCGAGGAAGATATCCGAGGATCTGTCATCGGAGTGCCTTGGAGTTTTCTCGATCAGCTTCAAGACGGCGCTAAAGAAAATTTCCATCAAGCCATCGAAGCGTACAAAACGCTAGGAGCAACCATCGTCGATATCGACCTCAGCCTCCTCAAACACTCGATTGCCGTTTACTACATTCTGTCCACCGCAGAAGCTTCGACGAATTTAGCACGATTTGACGGAGTGCGTTACGGAAAGCGGTCGCAAAGAGCTGCTACGCTAGAAGAAGTTTATGACTTCTCCAAGCAGGAAGGCTTTGGCCCTGAAGTGAAAAAACGGATTCTTCTAGGAACATATGTGCTCTCTTCGGGATACCAGGATGCCTTTTACAGGAAGGCACAAAAAGTAAGAACTCTGATGATTCAGCAGTTTAAGGCCGCGTTTGAAAAATGCCAGATCATTGCGATGCCGACATCACCGATGACGTCCTTCCCCGTCGGCGCGATTCAAGACCCCCTTCAGATGTACTTACAGGATATCTTTACCATCGCAGCTAATCTCGCTGGGCTGCCTGCAATCAGTACACCTTGCGGTTTTAGTTCCGATGGACTTCCCTTTGGCCTACAATTGCTCGCACCGATCATGCACGATGCCAAAGTGATGCAATTTGCCCACGCTTTTGAAAAAGCGACAGGCTACTCCCATAAAATCCCCCCATTGTTTGATAAAATGGAGCATTCATCATGAGCGATATTGCGTATGAAAATTGGGAAGCGGTCATTGGGCTCGAAATCCACGTCCAGCTCAATACAAAATCTAAAATTTTCAGCTCTGCCCCAAATCGGTTTGGCGATGAGCCAAACACCAATATCGGTGTCGTCGATACGGGTCAACCAGGATCACTCCCCGTCCTCAACAAAGAGGCTGTTCGCAAAGCCGTTCAATTTGGGTGTGCTGTTAAAGCGCATATTGCCCCCTTTTCCAAATTCGATCGAAAATCCTACTTCTATCCGGATAGTCCGCGCAACTTCCAAATCACGCAGTTCGACCAACCGATCATCATCGGCGGACATGTCATTGCTGAAGTGGGAGATCAAACCAAGCATTTTGCAATCCATCACGCTCATCTTGAAGATGACGCCGGCATGCTCAAACACTTCAGCACCTTTGCCGGAGTGGATTATAACCGCGCAGGCGTTGCTCTGATTGAGATTGTTTCTGAGCCCTGCATGCATTCCCCGAAAGAAGCCTCGGCTTACGCGATGGCGATTAAAGCGATCATGGAGTATCTCGATGCTTCCGATTGCAATATGGAAGAAGGATCTTTGCGGATGGATGTCAACATCTCTGTGCGCCCTAAAGGCGAAACAAAGCTACGCACAAAAATTGAAATTAAAAATCTCAATTCATTCAATTACATGGAAATGGCGATTGAAGCAGAAATCCGCCGTCAGGTACGCCTTTACTCTGAAAAGCCGCACGAGGATCCTGCCAATGTACTTAGCTCGGGAACTTACCGTTTTGACGTCGAAAAAAAAGAAACGATTTTAATGCGCCAAAAGGAAGAAGCCGACGATTACCGCTACTTTCCCGAACCCGATTTGCCTCCCCTTGTTCTGACAGAAGAATACATTGAATCAGTCCGAGCCAGCCTTCCAGAATTGCCCCAACAACGGTTTAAGCGCTACGTCTCAGAGCTTCTCATTCCTATGGGATCTGCAACGATCCTCATCAACGAAAAGAAGCTTGCAGACTACTTTGAAGAGGCTTTGAGCGTTTGCGATCACCCAAAAAACGTCTGCAATTGGATCGTCTCTGAGTTTACAGGGCGTTTTAAAGATACGGGAAAAACCCTTCTCGGGTCGGGAATTCTGCCGGCGCATGTCGGCAAACTCGTTGAGATGGTCGAGAAAGGAACGATCACCGGAAAAATTGCCAAAAGCGTCGCGGATGACATGGTTGCAAACCCAGGAAAGGACCCGGAAAAGATTGTCAAAGAGAATCCCGACTATCAACCGATCCAAGACACATCGACTATAGAACCCTTGGTCGATCAAGTTTTAGTAGCTAATCCTCAATCAGTTGCAGATTTCAAAGCCGGCAAAGAAAGAGCCTTTGACTACCTCATCGGACAGGTCATGAAGCTCTGCAAAGGCAAAGCTTCTCCCTCTATTGTCAATGAACTTTTGACCAAAAAACTTCAGTAGCTATACTGCGCTTAAGGATGGTAATTAAATTTTTTAATTACCACTTAAAAAAAGGCGTAAGCAATGGGACGAAGAGTTGCTATCCCCCTTTCAATCTTGCTGACTTGCGCTGGCTGCTACCCAAATAGAGCCATCATTGATCCGTGGAGCTATGCGCCCGCTCGACCTTCTGAGCTTTGGCTTCCTCCTAAAAGCATTAAACCCATGGCGTTCTCCGACGATCCTGAAATCCCGGAACAAGAAGAACCTTACAGCTTGGGCGAATTGATCGATATTGCTCTTCGAAATAATCAACAAACCAAGATCACATGGGCAGAAGCACGCTCTGCAGCGGCCAACTACGGCCAATCGCAAAGCCAATTCCTCCCTGAAATCAATGGCAGTTTTCTCTACACGCGCAATAGACAGCCAGAATTTGTCACGACGGGAGCCCTAACAAGCACAAATCCTCAAAATAGCACATCTCTGGGAACGACCACTATCCTCGATATTTATTATAGCTACTGGACACCCCAAGTATCGCTTTCCTATCTCATCTATGACTTTGGCACACTGCGCGCTACATCTGAAGCAGCAAGGCAAGCGCTTTACAATGCGGACTGGACGCACAACGATGCGATCCTGACGTTGCTGCAAACAATCATGAATGATTACTACAACTATCTTTATCAAAAACAGCTTTTGATCGCCGATGTCGCCAATATCGAAACGGCGACGATGACCCTGGAAGCCGCTGAGGCTGGGTATACAACTGGCGTCCATGATGTTTCCGATGTCCTTCAAGCAAAGACACAGCTTTTGCAAAACCAGACCATCTGGGCCTCTCAGCAGCAAAATGTCGAAAATGCCTACACACAAATGTTGAATGACATGGGGCTTCCTGCAAACATGCGGCTCAAGACGCAGAACCTGCCGACAACGGTTCCCAGCAAGGAAATCATTCCTCCCGTAGAGACATTGATCGCAGTGGCCGACCAAAATCGCCCTGACCTGCTCGCTGCAGAAGCTAACTTACGCTCTAAACAAAAATTGCTCCGGGCTGCCAAAAGTCAATTCCTGCCTAAGTTCAACTACAATTTTGATATTGGTAAGGACTATTACAATGGCGGATTGCACGACGTTTACAACTTCACAAGCGCTTTTTCCGTGTCAATGCCCCTCTTCCAGGGCTTTTACTACCGCAATGCCATCAAGATTGCAGAAGCGAACAGAGAAGCTGCTGAAGAGCAGATGAAACAGACCGAATTGTCGATGATCCAGGAAATTACTTCGTACCATTTCAACGTGAACGTCGCCTATGACACGCTTCAATTCGCAACAGCATTTCTCGCTGCTGCTGAAGAGCAGTATGTCGTGGCTCTCAGCCAATACAAACAAGGAACAAATACCATCCTGAATGTCGTCTCTGCGCAAAGCTCTCTTATCGATGCCAGGGCAAGGCTTGCCAGTTCCGTTCAGCAGTGGTACACCTCTCTTGCCAATTTGGCTTATGCAACTGGGATACTTTCTCCGAATCAACTCGCTCCTTTTGACAACAGGCAAGAAGTCGATATCTGCCAAGCGGAAGAGGAATCAGAAGCAATTAACCCTTTAATAGAGACAGAAGATGAAGAATAGATGTGTAATATATATTTTCCTAGCAACTCTTGCGCTGCAAGGATGCCAAAAACCCGCGCCTCCCACGCCACCTCCGCATCTTGTCTCCGTGACAACACCTGAGGTGTGCGACGTTCCTATTTATATCGATTACATCGGTCACGTTGTCGCTAAAACGAGCGTGACAGTCATGTCTCAGGTCTCTGGAAACATCACAGGACAATATTTTATCGAAGGGCAGGAAGTGAAAAGAGGGGATCTACTTCTGGTGATCGATCCACGCCCCTTCGAAGCGGCATTCAATAAGGCTGTTGCCACCGTGACCCAGGCTGCGGCGAACCTCCGCTATGCAAAAGAAACCACCTTCCGCTACAGGCCTCTCGTGCAGCAGGATTTCATTTCTAAACTCAATTATGACCAGTATGTTACCAATGTCGTTGTCGATGAAGCCATTCTTGCGCAAAATAAAGCAGATGTGGAAACAGCGCAAATCAATCTCGGATACTGTTACATCGAAGCACCCATGGACTGTGTCACAGGAAAACTGCAAGTCAAAACAGGAAATTATGTCGACGCTAACGCCAATACCGAGCTTGTGCTTCTTAACCAGATCCAGCCGATCCTTGTCGATTTTTACATCCCCGAAACCGACCTTTTGACGATTCAAGAAAAACAGCACTTAGGGGAACTTAAGATGGTCGTTTATCCCGATCCCGCTCACAAATATGGTTTTGAGGGAGAGTTGACCTTGATCGACAACCAGGTCAATCCAGGAACAGGAGCTATTCTTCTCGAAGGCACTTTTGCCAATGAGCAAAAACTTTTATGGCCAGGGCACTTTGTGGATGTTCGCCTAATCATCGGCGAGCAAAAAGATGCGCTTCTGATTCCGAATGAAGCTCTCATGGTCGGACAAAATGGACATTACGTCTTTACTGTCAAATCCGATTCAACCATTGAGGTGAAAAATGTCAAAGCAGGGCAGAGATACGGCGACAACTTTATCTCCATTGAACAAGGAATTAGCAGTAAGGACCTGATCATCACAGAAGGCCAGCTGAATCTTTACCCAGGGATGACCGTCAAAATCAAGGGACGCGATGAGAAAAGTCAATAATTTTAGGGGCTTCTTCCGAGAAGCTCCAAACTCGAGCTTTGCAATGGACTCTCAAAATAGGAAATGAAGAATGAATCTTTCTGAAATCTTTATCCGCCGCCCCGTCATGACGATCCTCGTCATGCTTACCGTCGCATTTTTTGGCGTGCTGTCCTACATCAATCTTCCCGTTAGTGACATGCCCGACGTCGACTACCCGACAATTACTGTCAGTGTCGATTGGCCTGGCGCTGATCCGCAAACGGTAGCTAACAACGTCGTCGTTCCTCTCGAGCAACAGTTTACCACCATAGAAGGGCTGCAAACAATTTCCTCGACGAGCTATACCGGAAGCGCGACCATTGTTCTTCAATTTCGTCTCGATCGCAATATTGATCTCGCCGCTCCGGACGTCTTGGCAGCGATCAACACAGCGACACCGCAACTTCCCAAAGACCTGCCTTATGCGCCGACATATACCAAGACCAACCCGACAGCCTCCCCTATTTTATTTCTCTGCGTCACATCGCCCACCATGACGCGCGGAGACCTTTATAACTACGGCTATTCTGTACTCGCACAAAGGCTGAGCATCATTGATGGCGTGTCTCAGGTTCAGACTTATGGTCAGCCTTACGCCGTCCGACTTCGCGTTGATTTACAGAAGATGGCCGCCAAAAACCTAGGCATTGAAGACGTCGCCACTGCAATTCAAGAAGCGAACGTCTATCTTCCCGTCGGTACGCTTTTTGGAGAAAAAAGAGAGTACACTATTGATGTCAAAGGCCAGCTCATGCCCGCTGCGCAATACGATCCGATCATCATTAAAAATGACAACGGATCCATCGTCAGGTTTCGCGACGTCGGACATGCGATCGATAGCGTCCAAAACGACAAAATGCCTGTAAACTTTTACCAAGATGATTTCGATGCGCAAAGCGTCGTCCTTGCCGTGCGCAAGCAAGCAGGAGCCAATACCCTCCAAATTATTGAAGACATTAACAATCTTCTCCCTTCATTGGAGGCACAAATCCCTGGCTCTGTGAAACTTGTTCGCATCTACGACCAGGCTCAATTTATTTTTGATTCAATCCACGACGTTCAGCTCACACTGTTTATTGCACTAATGCTCGTCGTGCTCATCATCTTCTTTTATCTCGGAAAGGTGCGCGATACTCTCATCCCTGTCATTACCATTCCTCTTTCAGTTCTTGGCACATTTATCGTCATGCTTAAAATGCATTTTACTGTCGACATTCTCTCCATGTTGGCCATCACTCTTGCCATCGGCTATCTCGTCGACGATGCCATTGTGGTCCTTGAAAACATCGTGCGCCACGTCGAACTCGGAGAAAAGCCATTCACCGCGGCCTTAAACGGATCCAAAGAGATCAGCTTTACAATTTTATCGATGACCTTGTGCCTTTGCACAATCTTCATCCCTCTCCTATTCATGGGAGGAATCATCGGAAGGATTCTCCATGAATTTGCTGTAACCATTGTCGTTACTGTCTTCATTTCAGGGATGATTTCTCTCTCGCTAACACCCCTCATGTGCAGCAGATTCATTCGCGAGAATCTCAAAGGCACCGAGCGCAAGAAGACTTTCGTAGAAAAACTCTCCCACAACCTCAATGAAAAAATCCTCAAAGCTTACGCGCCCTCGCTGGAATGGGCGCTTGCTCACAAATTCATCGTTCTTAGCATCGGCATTGGAAGTTTAATTCTATCGATCCTCCTCTTCCTCAAACTGCCTAAAGATTTCCTCCCCCCCGATGACTTAGGCGTGGTTCAGGGATATATGCAAACAGTAGATGGTACCTCCCCTTTTCAAATCAGCGACTACATTGATAGGCTAGGAAAAATTCTTGCTAAGGATGCCAATGTCAACTCCGTGATTGGGGTCAGCGCCTATCCTCAGGACAATGAAGGAATCATGTATATTAGTATGAAACCCATCGATAAAAGGTTAGCTCTGAAGCCCTTATTAAAACATTTGAGTCCCATCGTGAATCAAATCCCCGGATGCAGAGTTTTTCTCGTTCCTTTGCCCCTGATCAATCTTCAGGTAGGCACAACAAACAGTAAAGGCGACTATCAATACACGCTCACAAGCATGAGCACCGATGATTTATTTAAATATGCCCCTATCATTGAGCAAAAAATGAAACAGCTCAAAACGATTACAGCCGTCGTCAGCGATATGGACATTACGGAACCTCAGGCAAAAATCGAGATCCTACGCGATCGGGCCTCTCAGTACAATATCACGGCAAAGCAGATTGAAAATGCGTTAGGTCTCTGCTATGCCACGGGGAATTTAAGCCCCATTAACACCGCGATTTACCAATATTACGCCATCATGGAAACATTTCCTCATTTCTATCGAGATCCAACAGATTTGAGACAGATCTGGCTGCGCAATACCCAAAATGAGATGGTGCCCTTCTCCTCCATTTGTAAAGTCAAAGAAACCATCGGCCCTCTGACGGTCAACCATATCGATGGGCTTCCTTCTGCGACCATTTCCTTCAACTTAAGCCCCAATTCCCCTCTCGATAGAGCGCTTGTCGACATTGAAAGTATCGCCTCCAAGGTTCTGCCGCCCACAGTTACGGGCTCTATTCAAGGTTCTGCAAGCGTTTTCAAGGAGTCATTTGCCAACCTACAATTCCTTCTGCTCATCTCCCTTTTCATCGTGTACATCATTTTAGGCGTTCTCTATGAAAGCTTCTTCCCGCCGCTCACCGTGATGTCAACCCTCCCACCCGCTGCTCTGGGCGGATTCATCAGCCTCATGCTCTTTCAGCAAACTCTTTCCCTCTACGCCGTTGTGGGGATGATCATGCTGCTCGGCATCGTGATGAAAAACGGAATCATCATGATCGACTTTGCCAATGAATCGCGCGTCAAGGAAGGCAAATCGATCCACGATGCGATCTTCCACGCTTGCCAAGTTAGATGTCGTCCCATTTTAATGACCACATTTGCTGCTATCATGGGCGCAGTTCCCATTGCTCTTGGCATCGGAGGCGCTACAGCAAAAAGCCGCCAATCCCTCGGTATCGTCATTGTAGGCGGTCTCATTTTCTCGCAGATCATGACGCTTTATCTCACTCCCGTCATCTACGTCTACATCGAGACCCTGCATGACAAGTTGAAGCGCAAGAAAAAACCTGAGCTAGATTTTGAAAAATAAAATTTATTATTATACCGAAAATGATATTGAACGCATTAACTAACGACAACACTTTGAAATGTGGGAAGGCGGGCAAAAGGTTAGCAGCAGCCACTGATCCACAATATAGGGAGGTTCTCTTAGCAAAAATTCTGTAGGCTTAAAACAAAAAAAATGGCCCTGCGAGAAGACGTGAGTAGGGGCCCCGCCATCGAGACGTCAGTCCCGCGGGGAGCGAACGCACGAGCAGCCGTTGGACTCAGATCGCAAAGCAAAATCGCAGCGCAGAAGAGCCCGGGAAGGGCGGCGGGGTAGGGTAGGGACCCACCCCGTCTTCGAGCATGTGATTTGGCGAAGCAAGCTGAGTCTCAAGGGGGCTAGCAGGGG
>JAJPIB010000030.1 GCA_021324995.1 Chlamydiia bacterium
TGGCGATGTATTGGAAAATCGCCGAAGGACGATTAATTTGAAGTTCGGTAGGGAGATTTGTCCAAACTCGAGAGCCCCTATTTCTAATAGGGGCGACGATTCGATCGTCTAATCGTGGGGGGCTTTCGCTTCGGTCCTAAACCAAATTTTTAATCGCGTTGGGCATAAGAGGTTTTCTGAGTTCGTCATCATAAAACCTTTAAGACTAGAGCTTTATGACAATATTGCCTTTTCTAAGAGAAATTTTTCTCTAGTTCTTTCTTTTTTAATATCTTAAGTAATTAAAAGAAAATTTGCGTAATATTATTTAATTTTTTTGATTATTCGTGATAAAATAGAAATTGTAATAATAAAAAAGGTGTTAAAAATGAATGTTTCTAAGCCGAATAGTCAAGTCAATCCATCACAAATCTCTAGGAATGATAAAACTGTTAGAGGAAAAACCGATTCAAAAGTTCATGAAGTGTTTAAAAATAATAAGGACGCAATCCTTCTATTTGCAATAGCGACCTTTCCCATTTTTTTTATTGCGTGGCCATTGGCTGCGTTGGTCGGGTTGGTCTATGAAGAAGCCCTTTTAGCGGAAGAAAAAGGCGAAATTGCTGATAAAAGAATGAACTTTATCAATTTGCTTTATATAGAACTCACAAAAAAAGAAAATAAAAACAAGCCCCTCGAAACAATCTTCGAAGAATTCCAAAAAGAATGTAGGCTCAATTTCAAAGAGGTTTTTCCTGAAAATACAAAGGAGACTCATGTGATTCAACTCGCCCTGATTTTTGGAAACAACAAGAGAGCATTACAAAAACATAACAATGAAGCCATCTTGCAATGGAAGAAGCTGATCAAAGTAGCAGAAAGGATTAAAAATAATCCTTTGTACCAAAAAATGGGGGATGTAGAAGAATTTTCCAAATTTTCACCTAAAGAAAACCGCGACCTAGAAATTAGTCTTAGAATAGATAGTTTGAGTGGGGAAGAAGTCAAGAAAAAACTCACACAAGAGCATCGAATACCCCTTGACATGCTCCAAAAGTTCATAGAGCCCCTCATGAGTTCGAGCAAGGAAACTGGACATCGAGAAAGAGAAGAACGCCTAGAGCTGTATCGAGAAATTTTAGAGACATTGGAAGTATGTAAAACAACTGCGGGGCTACAACAAGAGTTGAAATTACGCCAATCTACCGATCCTAAACCAGGTATTTTAAAAGCATTAGGCGAATGTAAAGAGAAGGGAAATCTCAAGACCCTTGCTTGGCGGACTAAAATTCACCGCGAGGAGCCAACCAGTTCGCCAAGTGAGCATCGAGGAAGTATTTATCAAAGAATTAATGTTTTGGTAAGGGAATTGAATGAATCCTACGGTAAAATACATAACTTTCAGTTAAAGATCGCAGAGATATTTAAAGAATGTAAAACAGCTAAGGATATAGAACAAAGGCTTGATGATTTTTGCGCAAACGAGTTCACTGCATTCTGCGATGGATTAACTGATTATAAAATTGAAATATTGAAGATGCTTTTATACCGAAAATGATTCAAGAATCGGTTTTGGCTGCGCCTGCATCCCAGACTTTTGATCTGCAAAAAATGCCCCCTATTTCTAATAGGAGGCACTTTTTGCATCGGCTGCGCCTGATCAAAATTCTGAGCGCATGCTTTGCCAAAAGCCGATTCTTGAATCATTTTCGGTATAGCCGCAAAAAATGGAACCTCTTAAGGCGTTATCCCGAACCAAATTTTCAGCCACGTTGGGTATAAACCCAACTTGTCTTCTACCCTTCCTTATCCGCGTGCTGCGACAGGCGATCTACTGCGATTTGCTCCTTCCCCAGGTCTAAAGACCTGCGATTCGTCGCAAATCTTGCATATCACCTATCTCGCGACGCGCCAAAAGAAGAGTAGGGGACAAGTTGGGTTATAAGTTAAAACTTTCGATGAGAGCGGCCGCGACGAGTTTTTCTAGCTCGTCCGGCTTTTTTGTTTTCGGAAGAGGCAGCGTTTTTTTCACGAGCGTTTTGCCGCTTTGTTTTTCTGCCGTAAAGGTGATGTTTTCAAATTTGATCAGAGTGAAATGGTGCGAGGAAGCGAAAAGGCGCAGACGCGTGAGATGGTAGAGCCAGAGGACTTGTGGAGGATAGGGGCCGAAGCGGTCTTTAAGCTCGGCGAGAATAGTATCGATCTCGCTAGGATGGGAAGCTTCTCCTAGGCGGTGATAAATCTCCATGCGCAAAGAGGTTTCGTTGATGTAGGTTTCCGGCAGGGAAGCGTCGAAAGAAAACTCCATTTTTACTTCCGTAAAAGAAGGCGCTGTCTTGTGCTTAAGCGCATCGATCGCTTTCTTCAGAAGTTTGCAATAGAGATGGAAGCCGATTGAGGAGATTTGTCCCGATTGCTGCGTACCGAGAAGGTCTCCAGCGCCGCGAATTTCGAGATCGCGCATCGCAAGCTTCATTCCTGCTCCAAATCCAGAGGCTTCAGCAATGGCATGCAGGCGGCGGCGTGTGAGATCGGGAAGCTCCCGCGAAGGGGGAATGAGAAAATAGGCGTAAGCGGGTCGATTCCATCTTCCGACGCGGCCGCGCATCTGATAGAGATCCGCAAGTCCAAATGTATCGGCGCGATCGATCAGAATGGTATTTGCATTGGGGATGTCGATCCCATTTTCAATGATTGTAGTAGCGACGAGAATATCGGCTTGTCCGCTTTTAAAAGAGTGAAAGACAGTGTCGAGCTCATCAGCGGACATTTGGCCGTGGCCAGTCACAATTCTTGCTTCGGGGAGAAGTTTTTGAATTTCCTCGGTGACGCGGAAAATGGATTCGACGCGGTTATGAATGAAGTAAGCTTGTCCATCGCGCGAAAGCTCGCGCAGGAGAGCGTTCTTGATGAGTTGCAGATCGCGCTGGGCAATAATGGATTTGATGGGAAGCCGGTCTTGCGGCGGGGTGTTGATGACGGAAATCTCTTTGGCACCGACAAGAGACATGTAGAGCGTGCGGGGAATAGGCGTGGCGGAGAGCGTAATGCAATCAACACCGATTTTGATACGTTTGAGATGCTCTTTAGCGCGCACTCCAAAGCGTTGCTCTTCATCGATAATCAGAAGTCCAAGATCTTTAAAAATAACATCTTTACTGATGATGCGATGCGTGCCGATCAGGATGTCGAGCTTTCCTTCGGCGGCTTTTTTTAGCGTTTCTTTGATCTCTTTTTGCGAGCGGAAACGGGAAAGCACCCCGATGTTAATGGGAAAGTTGGCCATGCGCGCGCAGAAAGTCTCGTAGTGCTGCATGGCGAGAACGGTTGTGGGAACTAAGACGGCGACTTGTTTTTTCCCATCGACGACTGCTTTAAAAGCAGCGCGCATCGCCACTTCCGTTTTCCCATAGCCAACATCGCCGCAGATAAGCCTGTCCATGGCTTTAGCCGATTGCATATCTTCGCGGATAGCGGAAATGGCACTGAGCTGGTCTTCTGTTTCGACAAACGGGAAATCGGACTCAAAGAGATGCATATCGTGAGAATCCGGGAGGAAAGAAAAACCTCCGTGCACTTCGCGCTCTGCATGCATTCGGATGAGTTGGTCGGCATAACCAATGATCGCCACTTGTGCGGCATTTCGCGTCTTCAACCACCGATTTGATCCCAGTTGACTTAGTGTAGGCGTTTCTTCTTTCGTTCCGATGTACCTGCTCACTAGGTGAGATTGGGGGACAGGGACGAATTGTTTGCTCCCTTCGGCAAATTCAAGAACCATGAATTCGGTTTGGGTGCCCACGTGGTTGGGGTGTTTTTCAATGCCGAGGAATTTAGAGATTCCGTTATGGAAGTGCACGACGACATCGCCTGGGACAAGTTCGTGAAAATCGGAAGCGGGTGTGTGATAGGTGTTGCGCCATTTTTGACGCCTCGGTTTTAAACGGTGATTCAGTTCAGCCATAGGGACAAGCGCGATTTGCGCATCGTCGAGAACAAAACCACTGGAGAGATAGCCGAGATGATATTGCGTATTTTTGGGAAGATGGATGTGATCGTTTTTCACTTTTTCGGCAAAAGCGTTCTGTTCCGCTTCTGTCGAACAGAGAAAATGCACTTCGAGGGGAGACGTGGAAAAGCGATTCATCGCCAGCAGAATTTCATCTTGCGTCGCTGCGCTTTTATTTTCAGAGAGAGAAAAAAAGTCGGAGACAGGAATAAAGGGGTGCAGCCAGCGCTGCGCGTGGAAAGTATGATCTAAAATATGGAAAGACAGGGGTTGCAAAGGCGTTTTACCGCTGTAGAACGCGCGGCCGATTTTCTTTTCTATTTGTACGTCGGAAAGCGTCTCCATTTTTTCCTGAGTCCAAAAATGGCGAGTAAAAGAGTGCGTGCTTTTTAGAAAAGCGTCAAACGAGGAGAAAAGAGGGTTTTTTGAGCTGGGCAGATTTTTTAAAGAAACCCACTTGTCTTCGATCGCAAGGAGATCGTTGAAAACGATGATCGTATTTGTGCCAAGGTAATCCACAAGAGTGCTGAGCTCTTGCCCTTTTTCGAGGAGTGCCATTTCGGAAGCGGGAGGAAGAAAAAATGCGTCGATCTTGTGCGTCGATTTTTGAGAGACCGGATCGAAGGTGCGGATTTCATCGATCTCATCGCCAAAGAATTCAATGCGGTAAGGGTCGGGGGAGGAGAGGGGAAAGATGTCAATAATACCGCCGCGAACCGCATATTCTCCTTTGTCAGAGACGACCGGGCCCCTACGATAACCCAGATCAGCGAGTTTTTTAGGCAGCGATTCAAAAGGGATGAAGGCGCCTTTTTTCCATGTCTGGGTGAGTGGCTTTAACGTTTTTTGCGCAGGAAGTTTTTGCAGGACGGCTTGTAGGGGGGCAAGGATCACGTGTGGCGAGGTGCCATTCATGATCGCATCGAGAACCTGGAGCCGTTTTCCCACGAGATCGGGGCTGGGAGCGATCTCTTCGCCGGGCAGGGTTTCCCAGGAGGGGAAATCGACGGCGTTCACTGGAAAATAGCTTACATCGTCAAAGAGGCGGTCGTCTGCAGTTGCAGAAATCACAAGGACGTGTTTTTTCGTCGCCTCTGCAATCAGCCAGATAAGGGCAGCCTTGGAACCTTCCCAGAGTTCCTCTACTAAAAGAGAGGACTCTTTTTGGACAATTTCTGAGAACGCCTTAAGGCTTGCACTGTTCTCAAGCGATTGGATCAATTCTTTGTGGCTAGCCATTGTTTTGCCTTACTCATGGCTTCTTGTAACCCTTCTGGGTTTTTTCCACCAGCTTGTGCCGATTCCGCTTTTCCTCCACCGCTTCCTCCGATGGCAGGGGCGATCTCTTTAATGAGCTGCACAGCCTGGATGCCATTTTGAGTCAGATCCGTGGACACCCGTGCGATTAACTGACAGCGTTCCGCTGTTTTGGTCCCCAAAACGATGACGCCTGACTTCAATGCGGCGATTAAGTTTTCCACAAGTTCAGGCAAAAGATCGGCATCAATGGAAACGGTCTCTCCGATGAAGGAAATATGCCCTGCTTTTTGCTGTTTCGAGAGAAGTTCTTTGGAAAGAGACTTCAGCGATTCTTTTTTAAATTGCTTTAGCTCTTGAGCGAGCTGCTTATTTTCTTCGAGAAGCGCTGTTGTGCGCTCAAGCAGTTTTGCTGTAGGAACTTTTAATAAATCTGCTGCTTTATCTGCGATGTCTTCATTTGCGTAGGTGAACTCTATCGCCTCTTTTCCCGTCACTGCTTCGATGCGACGCACGCCGGAAGCGACGCTTCCTTCTTTGGTGATGCGGAAAAAGCAGATCGAAGAAACTCTCTGGGTATGAGTTCCTCCGCAGAGTTCTTTGGAATAGTCGATATCGATCACACGCACTTTAGAGCCATATTTTTCTCCGAAGAATTGCTTGATGTCAGGGTGTTTTTGTGCTTCTTCGTAGTCGAGTTCATAGGATTGCACTTGGGTGCCTTCTTGGATCTTTTCGTTGACAAGCATTTCGATCTGACGGATTTCCTCTTTTGTCACTGCCTTATGATGGCTGAAATCGAAGCGGAGGCGTCGCGATTCAACGAGAGATCCCGCTTGGCGAATGTGGGGGCCTAAAACTTTTTGAAGAGCCCAGTGTAAAAGATGGGTCGCCGTGTGATTGTTTTCAATCTTTTGGCGCCTTTGCACATCGAGCTGGGCAGAGACGGGCTCACCGATGATCAGACTGCCTTTTTCCAGTTTTCCAATATGGACGATCACGCCGGAGTAGGGCGCATGACAATCAGTAACTCGAAAGTGTGCCCCGTGATGCGTGAGCATTCCCGTATCGCCGGTCTGCCCGCCTTTCTCTGCGTAGAAAACAGTGCGATCGAGAATCACCATGCCTTCATCGCCTTCATTCATCGCGTCGACAAATTTTCCATCGACGACAAGGCCCATGACCGTCCCTTCGCATGCATTGTTTTCAAAACCAAGGAATTCGCAAGCGCCATGTTTTTCCATGTAATTTTTAAAAAGGCTCTCCTCCACTTCCTGGCTATGGATAGTGTGTGCACTGCGCGAGCGCTCTTTAGCTTCATTCTCGAGAAGCTGGTAAGTGTCGAGATTCACTGTTAAGCCGGTGTCTTTAGCGATCAGCAAAATTTCCTCAAGGGGGAACCCATAAGTGTCTTTGAGCTTAAACGCTTCTTCTCCCGTAATCTCTTTGCTCGTTGTCTTTTGCGCGTGTTCAATCACGGTGTTTAAGATATTGCCGCCGCGCTTGAGTGTGCGGAGGAACGATTCCTCTTCTAGAGTTAAGACTTCTGCGATGCGCGCTTCAGATGCCTTCAGTTCGGGGTAATCATCTCCCATCGTGTCAATGAGACGAGGAAGGATCTGCGCGAGGAAAGGCTCCTGCATTCCGAGTATGCGGCCGTAGCGCACAGCTCTGCGCAGCAATTTGCGGAGGATGTAGCCTCTTTCGACATTGCTCGGTTGCGCGCCGTCAGCCATTGCAAATGCCAACGAGCGGATGTGATCCGAGATCACGTGAAACGCCGGCGCGAAGTGGGAATCTTGGGGATTGTAGACTTTTTTGCTCGTATTTTCAATTTGGGCGATGATGCTGCGAAGAACATCGGTGGCGAAAAGAGTGTCGACGCCCATTTTTAATGCGGCGACGCGCTCTAAGCCAGATCCTGTATCGATCGACTGTTTGGGCAGATCGGCCATTTTTCCGCTTTTATCGCGATTAAACTGCATGAACACAAGGTTCCAAAATTCGAGGTAGCGAGTACCTTCAATGTCTTCTTTAGGAGATCTAGCTGCGCCATATTTTTCTCCTCTGTCGAAGTAGAGCTCAGAACAAGGACCACAAGGACCGGTATCGCCCATCGACCAAAAGTTATCCTTTTCATCCATGCGGACGATTTTATTTTCAGGGATGATCGATCTCCAGAGTTCAAAAGCTTCATCGTCTTCGCGGAAAATAGAGATCCAAATATCTTTAGGATCGAATTCAAAAACTTTTGTCGAAACTTCCCAGGCGTAAGCGATCGCTTCTTTCTTAAAATAGTCTCCAAAGGAAAAATTGCCCAGCATTTCAAAAAACGTCAAATGACGCGCTGTATGTCCTACGTTATCGAGATCGTTATGTTTGCCGCCCACGCGAATGCATTTTTGCGAGGTAGCCGCCCGCGTGTAATCTCGCTTGCTCTTTCCCAGGAACACATCTTTAAATTGGTTCATTCCCGCATTGATGAAAAGTAGCGTTGGATCGTCGTGGGGAACAACGGGCGAGGATGCGACGATTGTGTGGCCATGATCTTTAAAATATTTGAGAAAATTGCGGCGAATCTCTTGTGAAACCATAATCTGTTCCTGAAATTGGGAAGAATTAAGTGTTGAAAAACTAGCATACTGGAAATGAGATGTCAAATGCCTTTTTTATTTAGGGAGGTAATTGCAAGAGACTAATTATTATAATTGATTTTAAATATGCATTTTGATAAAATAATCCTTAATTATATTAAATTATTTAACCCAAGGCAAAGACATTATTTTATGAGTTCTCCAATTCCCGAAAAATCGATCGATAGAATGATAAGGCTCACGCTTACAGGTAATTATAATTCAGCCTGCCAACTGCTTAATCAATGCGAGATCTCACATCGCTTATTTGAAAAAGTTCAAGAGATTTTAAGCAATCCTATTGGGGTTTCGGCCCAGGAAAAACACACTGACATGAAGGGTAGAATTGTTGCCGTGCTAAACTCCCCAGCCACTGTCCCTCTCGAACTAGCGGGTGTTGAAAAACCTCTATCTGATCCAACGCATTTTTGCATGGCACCTCCTGAAGCAGATTTTTTTTCCAATGCGTGCGTCCCTTCAGAAATTATCAGGGTTATTTTCTTAAATGGTTTGAAAATTGGTGTTCATCAACAAATGCTTTGTTTAAATAGAAAATGGAATGAATGTCAAACCTCTTTCAAAATCCGCTATCAAGACCTAATAAAAACGGGTGTTCTCACAATTATCGATGCTAAGATGATGGGCTTTACAGTCGATGATGAGCCGCGTATTGACCAAGTAATGGTAGCTTTTCATTGTGATCGGCTTACGTCATCTGTGATGAATAAAGCTGGCTTTTCTGTAGTGACAATTCCACAGAGAGTAAGCATACATGATTATGTAATGATCGCCAGGGAACAAGATTTATACTATGGTGGAACGGGTTTGCTAGAATTTAATAAAGATGCAAATTTATATACAACGAGTGTTCCAAAGACCTATCGTGCTCTCATGCCAAACCATGTTTTTGAACAAACTTTATCAATTTCTCAATTCGAAAACATGCAAGCTTGCATCAACAACTTAAATTGCGAAGTTCCTAAAGTTCACGAGTATTTTTTTCAGCTAACTTCTATAAGATTATTATTTAACAGGTCTGCTTACGCCGACTTTCATGCCTGTTGTTCAACCAAATCTAATGAGAAACACGGGCATGCGATTGATATGCAAAGACTAGATCCAAACGTATGTTTAAATGTGTGTGGGATTCCTGTGTCTTCACTTCCTGCTCAAACGGGTGCAGGAGGCGTGATCCGATTTGAAGGAAAGCCTGATAAAAAATAAAAGCTATTGCAGGCTCGTCTCATAAAAAGACGAGCCTTGGTTATATATTGCCGCCTTCAGTGTTGGCAAATTCTCAAGCTTTCGCTTCGGTCTTAAATCCAAATTTTCAATCACGTTGGGTATATTTGTGGTTGTTCATTTTAAAATAATTCTTTGCAAAATGTTTCCAAGTTTTCCTGCTTTCTAAATATTGCCTTTCTGAAAAATGTTACTAAATTATTAATTATTATTATCTTACTTAATTTTCTTGTTTATATTGATTTGTTTTGGTAATCTAATATAAACTTATTAAACTTTTTAAAAAAATAAAAGAGGTATTTATGAGTTCTCCAGTTTCTGAAAAATCTATAGATAGAATGATAAGGCTTACGCTTACAGGTAATTATCAGTCAGCCTGCGAATTGCTTATCAAATGCGGGATTCCCCATAGTTTATTTGAAAAAATCCAAGAGATTTTAAACAATCCTATTGGGGTTTCGACCCAGGAAAAACACACTGACATGAAGGGAAAGATTGTTGCTGTACTTAACTCGCCAGTCACTGTCCCTCTCGAGCTAGCGGTTGTTGAAAAACCTCTATCTGATCCAACGCATTTTTGCATGGCACCTCCTGAAGCAGATTTTTTTTCCGATGTGTTCGTCCCCTCAGAAATTATCAGGATTATTTTCTTAAATAGTTGGAAGATTGGTGCTGACCGAACAATGCATTGTTTAAATAGAAGGTGGTATGAATGCCAAACCCCTTATCAAGACCTAATAAAAACAGGAGCTCTCACAATCATCGATGCTGCGAAGATGGGCTTTAAAGTCGATGATGAGCCGAGCATTGACGAAGTACGGGTGGTTTTTCATTGTGATCGGCTTGCATCCTCTGTGATGGACAATGCTGGCTTCTCTTTAGTAACAATCCCCAGTGGGCAAAGCATAGAAAGCTATGAAAAAATTGCGGAGCAGACAAAATTCGTCTTTGAAGGATTGGGCTTCCTTGGCAAGTCTTGGAATGAAGAGCCCTATAATGACGTTGCAAAGCACTCATCGCGTGTTTTAATGCCCAATCATGTTTTCAAGCAGACAGTTCCATTTTCCACATTGGACGAAATCGAATCTTGCATTAACGGTTTCGATTGTGAATTGCCACAGCCACGGGATTGTTTTTTTCAATTAGTTTCAACGAAGTTAATATTTGATCGTTGTGCTTACATGGACTTTAAGATGTGCTCTTCATGTGTTGTTAGTGTTAATGGTAATAAATCTGTACATGTGATTTCTGTCAAAAAAGGAGATGAGCGTTGCTTAAGTGTAGAATTACACCCCTGTGACGGCCCTAGTTCAAATCTAGGAGCAGGAGGCGTGATCCGCTTTGAAGGAAAGCCCGATAAAAAATAAAAGCTTGCAGGCTCGTCTCTAAAAAAGGCGGGCCTTTGGTACATTTCTGACCTCCAATTTCACATTCTTCTTTCAATGCAAAAAATTATCTTCAGCTTTCTCCTCATGAAGATAGGTTTCCTGCTTCCTAAATATTCTCTTTTCTCGGTATGATCATTGTTTTTAAATCAGAGAGAGAACTGTCAGGAGTTTTTTACATGGACGCAGAGTTAAAGAAACAGCTAGGTAAAATAGCCAACACCATTCGCGAGCTTTCTATGGAGGCTGTTCAGAAGGCCAATTCTGGCCATCCAGGACTCCCCATGGGATGTGCGGAGTTTGGCGCCTTTCTTTACGGTGTTTTGCTGCGCCATAACCCTAAAAGCCCTAAATGGCTCAATCGCGACAGGTTTGTGCTTTCCGCTGGCCATGGCTCCATGTTTCTTTATTCCCTTTTGCATCTGGCTGGATTCGGCCTTTCCATGGATGAAATCAAGCGGTTCCGCCAGCTGCATTCCAAAACCCCGGGTCACCCTGAATATCACATTACAGTCGGCGTCGAAGCGACGACAGGTCCTCTTGGCCAAGGCGTAGGCAATGCAGTGGGACAAGCGCTCGGCTTGAAGCTTCTAGGGGCGCGCTTCAATTCGAAGGAGTATCCGCTTTTTAATAATAAAGTTTACTGCTTGGCCGGGGACGGTTGCATGATGGAAGGAATTTCTTCGGAAGCTTCTTCGTTGGCAGGGCACTTGAACCTCGACAACCTCATTCTCATTTACGACGCCAATAAAGTGACGCTCGATGGGTTTCTTGCAGAATCGGGTTCGGAAAACACCAAGATGCGGTATGAAGCTTACGGTTGGGAAGTGCACGAACTTGATGGCTACGATTTCGATGCGATGGAAAAAATCTTTTTCCATCTGCGCGACCATCAGACTAAACCGGCTCTTGTGATCATGCACACGGTGATCGGAAAAGGCTCTCCTAACAAAGCGGGAACGCATAAAGTACATGGGTCTCCTCTCGGAGCGGAAGAAGTAGAAGCCACGAAAAAAGCTCTCGGCCTTCCCGAAGAAGAATTCTATGTGCCTCAGTCGGTTTACACATTCTTTGAGCAAAAGTTTTCCAAAGATGCAGCTTTGGAACAGAAGTGGAAAGAGATGTATCGCCGTTTTTCTGAAAATAAACCGGATCTCGCTAAGAAATTCATGCAAATGGTAGAGAAGCGGTTACCGGATGATCTTGAAGCAGAACTTCGCAAGATTGAAATCAAGAGCCCGATGGCGACCCGTAGCTCGTCTAACGCTGTACTCAACGTCTTAGGCGATCTTTTACCTCAGCTGATCGGAGGATCGGCAGATCTTTCGGGTTCTGATATGACGATGATGAAAAAATTCCCGCTGATCTCTAAAGACGACTTTACGGGGAGAAATATTAAATACGGCATTCGGGAATTTGGAATGGCAGCCATCGCCACAGGCCTTTCCCAAACCGACATGATCGTGCCTTACATCGGCACTTTTTTAACGTTTTCTGACTACATGCGCAACGCCATTCGCCTCGCTTCTCTATCTAAAATACAGGTGATTTATCAGCTAACACATGATTCCATTTTCTTAGGCGAAGATGGTCCGACTCACCAGCCCGTTGAGCATTGCGCCGCTCTGCGCGCCATCCCCAATCTGCACGTCATCCGTCCCGCAGATAGCAATGAGATCAAGATGGCATGGCTCGCAGCCTTGCGCTACCGCGGTCCAACGGCTCTTATTCTCTCTCGCCAAAACCTACCTGCCTTAGATGTGTGCAATGTCCCTTATGAACAGGGCATGGGAAAGGGCGCTTATATCATCAAAAAAGAATCCTCAAAACCCGATTTCACGTTAATTGCCACAGGATCGGAAGTCAGCCTCGCACTTGACGTCGCTATGGCTTTAGAGAAGATTGGCAAATCGGTGCGGGTCATCTCCATGCCTTGCTGGTCGCTGTTTGAAGAGCAAAGCGATGAATATAAGAATAGCGTTGTAGGAGGCGATTTAGGGCGCAGAGTCAGTATTGAAGCGGGAGTCAGTTTTGGCTGGTCGAAATGGATTGGTCCCCAAGGGATTTCCATCAGCATTGATACCTTTGGAGAATCCGCTCCGATGAGTGATCTGGCTGAAGAGTTTGGTTTCACCGTCCATTCTATCCTGGATAGATTGTTGGCGTAAATGTCTTCTTTCGAGCGCTTTTTGGCCCAGTCAAAAGGCGCGCTCAAGGAACATACAAATGGCGATAGGAATATTTACGAGACTCACAGGCGATGCCCATCGCCTTATCTTGAATCAAATGGAAGAGCCCGCGCTCATCGTCTTGAGTCAGGTCTCCAAGGATGCGCAAAAGGCTTTAAATAATACTTTTTTTCGAGCGCGCTTCTTTGCGCAGCATTTCCATTTAAAAAAATATGAAGAAAGGCTGTTTCCAAGTCTGCAGCGCGACCACCTCGACTGCTGTTGGAAAATTGCCTGTGTTTTTTTCTCCGAGCAAAGACGCGCATTACACGATGCAGTGCCGATAAAAATCACATTTCCATTTTTTGTAAAAGCAATTCCTTCTCTCTGCATTTTGTTACAGTCTCAGAAAGTTTACTACATTTCAATTCTTGAAAAATTGAGTAAAACGGAGGGTTCCGGCAGAAAGATCCAGGCTTTCTGGAAAAAGGAGTTCAAGTTGCTAAGTGAGCAAAATCAATATCAGTTCTATTGGAAATACTCTTCTGAGGGGTTTAAAAGCTTGCTTCAAGATAAGATACAAGGAATTTCCAAAGATCACCGCATTCTTGCGTCAGCTTTTTTACCGGAACCTCGGGAAATTGTGGAACTCATGGAAAAATTTCCGGATTACCATCACTATTTTCAGAGAAAAAAGCCAAAGAGTAAGGAATTACATTGTTTAAACCCTCCTTTGAGGGAGAATCATGATGAGTTTTCGATATACCGATGCTATTTGACGCTCTTTGAGCGCTATCAAGAAAAGGTGCGGAATGAGCTTTCCGAAGTGATTCGCTTAGAAAAAAGCGTTTTTCGAAATCTTGATTTGAAACACTGTTTGAAGCTAATCGACGCGGCAAGGGCAAGTCCGAGCGGTGGCATTCTCCAGGAGATTTTGCAGAAAATTCATGCTCTCAGTCCAGAAAGTCAAGAAGAGATTTACACGCAGCTTTTTTCTCAGGTACCTTCGGAAGAGCGGGAAAATTGGTGCAGGGAACACCTTGCTGAATTTTACCAAAATCTAGAAGAAAAAATGATGAACGATGACTATGTCCTTCCATCGCCTTTTCACCGTTGGTTTGAAGAGAACTTTTCGCAGCACTTAGCGCAACTTAAAAAAGTGCTTAAAAATTGCTGTCACAAAGAAAAAATAAGGAGATTGTCATGAACGATTTACTCTTGCGCGCCCTGCGCTGTGAACCCGTTCCTCGCCCTCCGATTTGGATCATGCGGCAAGCGGGGCGCTATATGCCTCAATACCGCGCTTTGAGAGAAAAACATTCTCTTTGGGAGATGTTTCACCAACCGGAACTCGCCGCTGCCGTCACGAGGCAGCCTATTGACCATTTAGGTGTCGATGCGGCTATTTTATTCTCCGATATTCTTGTCATCGCAGAGGCGCTTGGATTAAGCGTCACATTTCCAAGTCAGGGTGGACCTCGCGTAGAACCTCCCATTCATACTGCAGCCCAAGTGGATGCGCTGCCCTTGATCCCTGTGCAAAAGGCGCTCTCGTATGTGTTTGAAACCATTCACTTGTTAAAACCTACCCTCGATGTGCCGCTTATCGGCTTTAGCGGTGCGCCCTTTACTGTCGCCAGCTACTTTATCGATTCATCGAGTCACAGCGCATTTGAACGGACGCAACGCTGGATGCAAGAAGACCCCGCTTCTTTTCATCGCTTGCTGGAAAAAATCGCGCAAGCAACGATTGTCTATCTTAGCGAACAGATCCGTGCTGGTGTTGACGCTTTGCAAGTGTTCGATTCGTGGGCAAGTATTCTTAATGACGCACAGTTCGCCGAATTTTCTCTCCCTTATCTTAAACAAATTGTCGATGCCATTGCGCCTAGTGGAATTCCCGTGATTCTTTTTTGCCGAAGTTCATCATTGCGCGCAGAAGCGCTCTCCAGCATCAATCCTACAGGAATCAGTTTTGACTGGCATCTCCCCATGAAAGAGTTAAGACAAATGGTTCCGGCGCATATTGCCGTGCAAGGAAATCTTAATCCAGAATTTCTCAAGCGGTCCGTCCAAGAAAGAGAAGAAGAGTTAGAAAAATTCCTGTCCTCTATGCGCAATGAACGCGGCTTCATCGTCAATTTAGGGCATGGAGTCACACCGGACATCCCCTTTGAAAATGTCTATCATTTTGTCAACAGAGTGTGTCGAGAATAAAGTAGATGTTGAAAAGTGTTTATACCCAACGTGACTGAAAATTTGGTTTAGGACCGAGCGAAAGCTCCCGGGGCTTTGGCTCGGTCTTAAATCCAAATTTTCAATCACGTTGGGTATAGAAATCAAAGCGCTATTCAGCTTATACTGGCGACGTTTCAAGAGGCTATAGAATTTCAAAAGGAGGTTGTTGTTATGAGATTGCTATCGATAGTGAGCGCTGTTCTTTTCATGCCTTTAAACGCTGTGATTGCTCAACCCAGTTCTTCTTATGTGGCACAGCAAGATGCGGAGTATTACAATGTGGTGTATTATCAGCCCCTTTCTAATGCTTCGGCTCTTTATAAAATGATCTGCTTAGGGACCGGAACAACAGATGAAATTTTCCACAGTTTTAATCAACTATCTCACAAAGATAAGTGCTTGGTTTATGAGGCTGTTTATCTGGAATCTGGAGTCGTAACGCGGGATCTGCATTGGGGAGAGCATCACTTTTTTGATGATCCCTATCTATTTTGTTTAGCGTATCCAAAGGCGTTTCGCATGAAATTTGATCGCTTGTCTAATGAAGAAAAAAACAAGGTTTATAAAATCATCTACGATCTTTCTGGAGTGAAAACCGATGATACGCGATGGGGTGAGCGTCATGTTTTCGACAATTTTCCTCTCCTCATTGATGCGATGGATATAGCATTTAGATAGTACCCTTCAAAAGCCACATGAGGATTCCTTTCTCATGTGGATCAATGCTTCTTCAAAGGCGCCATGTCGATCACGAAGCGGTATTTTACGTCGTTTTTGAGCATCCTTTCAAACGCTTCGTTGATCCTGTCAGGAGGGATTTGTTCGATTTGAGCCAGGATCCCCATATCGGCGCAAAAATCGAGCAACTCTTGAGTTTCTTTAATACCGCCGATTAAGGAGCCGGCAAGCCTCCTCCGCTTGCCGATGAGCGCATCTGCCCGTAAAGCAGGATGGGGGGAAGCCGGCAATCCGACGAGGCATAAGGTGGCATCGAGCTTTAAAAGATCGAGAAAAGGATTCAGGTCGTACGGTGCAGCGACCGTGCTCAAGATAAAGTCAAAGCTGTTGTTATGTTTTTTCATTGCTTCAGAGTCTTTGGAAAGGACGATTTCATCGGCGCCTAGCTTTTTGGCATCTTCCGCTTTGTTGAGAGACGTCGTGAATAATACGACATGGGCACCCATCGCATGAGCAAGTTGGATCGCCATATGCCCAAGGCCTCCGAGTCCCACAATGCCCACTTTGCTATCCTTGCCCACTTTCCAATTTTTGAGAGGGGAGTAGACGGTGATCCCCGCGCAAAGAAGTGGAGCAACCGCGGGCAGGTCGCGTTTTTGGAACTTTTTAGGGACGTGTAGGACGAATTGATCTTCTATGACAATTTGATTGGAAAAACCACCATAGTTGACGGCATTTGTTTGCCGGTCGCGAGCATTGAAAACAAGAGTGAATTCTTTTTCACAATACTGTTCGAGATGATCTCTGCAGCTGGGACAAGTGCGGCAGGAATCTGAAATGCATCCCACGGCAACGAGATCGCCTTCTTTGAATGCGGTCACTTCATTTCCCATTTTGCTGACTTTACCTAGAATTTCGTGGCCGGGAACAATCGGGTAAACCGTGTTTTTCCACTCGTTCCGCGCCATGTGCAGATCGCTATGGCATATGCCACAGTAAAGAATGTCGATAAGGACATCGTGCGGCCTGAGGTCGCGTCTTTCAAACTCGAAGGGTTTTAGGGAAGATGTGGCTGAATCCGCTGCGTAGCCTGTCGTCTTTAACATAGAAACCTCATAAAGTGTTTTCTTTAAATTAAGGAATTAGCGCTTTAAAAGGAATCACCACTTTGCAAGCGGAGGCATCGAGCAAAGAATTGCTTCGGGATTTCCTCCAGAAAGGAAACCAAATTTAGTGCCGCGGTCATACAGGAGGTTAAACTCGACATAATGTGCACGCCATTGAAGCTGTTTTTCTCTGTCAGCAGGGGAAAAAGAAGCAGGAATGCGCCTTCGGTAGATGGGAAGAATTGTATCTAAAAATGTGTCGCCCACATGTTTCCATAAGGCAAAATCCTTTTCGAAGTTCCCTGTGTTAAAATGATCGAAAAAGATGCCGCCCACCCCCCGCTCTTTTTTACGGTGAGGGATGTAGAAGTACTCTTTTGCGTTTTGTGAAAAGAGACTGTAGAGGTCAGCGCCAAAGCGGTCGAGAGCCTCTTTAGCGATCCGATGAAAATGCTCCGTATCTTCCTCATAAGGAAATCCCATAGGCGTGAGATCATAGCCTCCTCCGAACCAGCTTTTTTCTTCTGTTTCAATATAGCGGATATTGAAGTGGACGGTTGGGGCATGCGGATTCTGCATATGGGTGATTAAGCTAACCCCAGTCGCAAAAAAGGCGCCAGCAGAGTCGCTCATGGGAAATTGCTCTCCTGAAACGCCTGACCAATTGACAGCAGCTTTTTCGAAAAGGTCCCCCCTTAAGACGGCCATCTCTCCACCCCCTGCACCTTTGGGGTAATCCCATGGAGTCCGGTGAAACCGTTTTGAGGGTTCAAGGGTTTCAAAGGCGCTAATGATTTTTTCTCGGAGGGTTTTGAGGTAGTACACGATTTCTTCACGACGCCCTCCGAGAGGATGTTGAGGGGGACTGGGAATTGGGTTTGCGGCTATATTGTTTCCAGCTGAAGTGCCCTCTTCGCATTCTACCCGCCTAGGTTCTAGTTTCCTCATAATAGGGTCGAATTCACAATTATCGCCTTTAGTGTTGGCAAATTCTCCAGCTTTCAGGTGTCGGCAGTATATTTTATTCTTCGGATCCATTACACTCTCCCTTAAAAACTTTGGCTACGGGTTTTATGCAAAAAAAACGGGTCATTATTTTAGGCGCAGGCATCTCGGGACTGACAACAGCTTGGAATTTGCACAGAACCGGATTGCCTCTAGATATTATCCTTTTGGAAAAGAACGCTCGCGCCGGCGGCTGGCTGCACACTGATCATACGACAGGATTTCATTTTGAAAAAGGGCCGCGCACTTTCAAAGTGGATAAATGTCCCTCCACGATGCGACTCATTGCCGATCTAGGGATGCAAAAAGAGGTGATTTGGTCGGAAGCTAAACCGCATCATCGCTATCTTTGGCACGAAGGGGAGTTGCACCGCTTTCCTACCAATCCTATCTCTTTCTTTTTATCTCCGCTGACAAAAGGCTTTATCCGTGCTCTTCTCTCAGAGTGGAAACAACCCATAAAAAATGGAGATGAAACTGTCTGGGAATTTGTTGTTAGGAGATTTAACTACGATGTCGCTCGTCTTTTTTTTGATCCGATGGTTGTGGGGATTTTTGGAGGAGATGTCAGGCAGATTTCTATCCGCTCCTGTTTTCCCAAACTTAAAGCCTGGGAAGAAAAATACGGGTCGGTAACGAAAGGCTTTTACATGCGGATGAAAGAAAAAAAGAGGGAGTCGAGGTTCTCTAAAGATGTAGAAGGAATTCCGACGAGCGCTATTTTCTCTTTTCGCGAGGGAATGGAACAGCTTCCTCAAGCCATTATCAGTCAAATCCCCCCCTGTATCTTGTACAATCACAATGTGAACGCTGTAGCGTTCAAAGAGAATCAGGTTCTCGTTAAAACAGATAAAGAGCAATTTTCTGCGGATTACTTATTTTGCGCTTTGCCCGTCAAAGAAACAGGTATTTTATTCGAGAATCATGTTCCGGATATTGCAAAGGAATTAGTCAGAATCCCTTCAGCAAGTATCGCTGTCGTGAATTTTGGTTATGATAACGATGTCCTTCCTGTACAGGGTTTTGGGTATTTGACACCGACTTATGCGCATGAAGATATTCTCGGAGTAGTTTTTGATTCTTCCGTTTTCTCTGAACATAACCGCAAGGAGCGAGAAACGCGACTTACGATTAAGCTGGAAGAAAAGGGGTATACCGAAGAAAAATACATCGACGCCTCCCTTCGTGGAATTCGGCGACATTTAGGGATCTCCCAATTGCCCAAATCAATCTCATTCAAAAACGCGGTTCGTGCCATTCCTCAATACGGAGTAGGGCATTTAGAAAAAATGACCGAGCTGAAAAGTCTTTTTAGCGCAAAGCTTCCGAGATGTCATCTCGTAGGCAACTACCTACAGGGGGTCAGCGTCGATTTTTGCATTGCCAGCGCGAATGAAGCCGTTGCGGAATGGCAAGCTGCTTTATACCGAAAATAATATCAATTTATAACCCTCTTTTATTTTTAATTAACCGTTGAAATGTAATAAAAATAATTGGATAATAAAGGAACAGGGGCAATTTTAATTTAATGGAGGGGTTATGAACGACGATCTATTCTCAGGTAAGTGGCATAAAGTTAAGGGAAAAATTAAGGAGAAATGGGGTAAGTTAACTGACGACGACCTCATGAGAATTAATGGGAAACGAGAACAGATGCTTGGGGCTTTAAAAGAGCGCTATGGTTGGGAAAAGGATCGCGCAGAAGATGAACTTAAGCGGTTTGAAGACCATTGCAGAGAATGCTGCGCTAAAGGGGATCATAGCAGCTGCTGCCACGGTGAACACAAGGGAAGCTGCGAGCATAAACATTCTATGAAAGACCCCAAAAGCTGCTGCGGCAAAGACACCGACTGGGACGACAAATCGAAAAAAAGAAAAATTGGCTAAGGGTTTCCCGATGAAAGGTTTGCATGAGCTATTTGTTCAGGAGCTGCATTTACTCTATGATGGGGAGAAGCAAATTGTGGAAATGCTTCCCGGGATCATTGATGCAGCTTCTTCGAAAAGGCTCAAAGAGGCTCTCGGAGAGCATCTCGAAGAAACAAAAAAACAGGTGCGACGGCTCGAGGTGATTTTCAAAGAACTTCACCAAAGCTTCTCAGAGATGCGCTCGCAGGTGATGGAAAGCCTTTTAAAGGAAGCAGGTAAAGTGATCCAATCCGATTATGAAGCGAGTGTGAAAGATGTCGCATTGATCAATTGTATCCAGCATATCGAGCACTTTGAAATTGCCTCCTATGGTATTTTAAAGTCTCTTGCTAAAGATTTTAACTACGACAACATTTATAACCTGCTCGATGAAAGCTCGGACGAAGAGGGTCTTGCCAATAAGACCCTCACTAAAATCGCTGAGGGAAATCTGTTATGCAAGGGAGTCAATACGAAAGCATCCGAAACGGAAGAGCTCTCTAACACCCCAACTTGTCCCCCTAACTGCTCTTAAGCGTCATGTTCTTAATCATCTTGGGTATAAATTCTCCTTTAGATTATTTTCTTTCCTAAGAAAAATATCTCGGAGGAAAGATGAACGTCTCCGGAGTTCTAGCCAGTTCACGCATAGCTGTTTCAGCACAAACGTACACTTTAGAGGGAATGCGGAATAAGATAGCAGGCTATGCATTTCAGGCGGCTTCCTATGCTTCTGATCCTCTATGTTATGCGCATCAATCTTTTCGAGAGATATGCGTCGTCGATTCAGTCAATCCGCATTCCAGTTTCGTTACCAACTTGGCAAAAAAAGTCGCTCTTTTCATCGGAATCACGGGATGGATCTCTTTAGCTTTTTTTACATCTCTGCCAGGGGTCGCACTCCGTTTTTTAGGCAAACAGCTTCAAACGGTTCCCTATCTGTACGAGCAAACATGCAAGGTCAGCAAGGTACTTCCCTCCGACCGCTCCTTTTCTCTTCTTTCGTGGAATATTTGTGGGATTCCAGGCGGCCTTTCAATCAGCGATGGGGGGGTGTTGAATTGGAAGTACCGTCTCGATGCTATCGTCGCTAAGATCATAGAAAAAGACGCAGATGTGAATTGCCTTTATGAAGTATTCGACACGCAAATGGCGTTCTACATCTGCGAAGCTTTGAAAAAGAGAGGCTACACCGACTTTTATTTTAATATGCACCCGAGAGAGGTGGGCCTTTCAGCGGGCATTTTTGTCGCGAGTAAATATGCCGTAAAAAACCCTCAGTTTACGCTATTCCCTCAAGACTCTTTAGTGGGAAGAACCAAGCTTGCTGCAAAAGGGGTTTTCCAGGCTGACCTCGAAAGTCAAGGCGCAGTTTTTGCCTCCGTTTTCGCAACACATCTACAGCACTCAGAAGAGCCTAAGTTTCCTTCAGCGGAAGAGATTTCAGCGAGAAGCAAGCAAATGCAGATCATCGTAGATAAGATTAATCAGGTAAGAGATCGCTGCGTCGCCGTTGCAGGAGATTGGAATCTGGATGATAGAGAGTATGCCGCAGCGCCCTGGCGTCCTCTTTTCCAAAAAGGGGATATCGGCATTATAGAAAAGACGTGGGGAGGAGATGAGTTCTGTGCAAAATTGGCCGGAAGGCGCCCTTCAAGTCCCTTAAATCTGGATTATACGGTCTTTTTACGAGGGACAGCCCGGTCTATCGTCACCTCTCTCGTGAAAACGGGTTTCGATCCCACTGTCTTTAAGAAAGAAGCCCTATCCGATCATGCAGGCCAATTCAGCCGCATTCAACTTCTTCCATAACCTCATTTTCAGAAAAAAGGCGATTTTTTAAAAAAAAGCAACATTACGCAAGAAGACCTATTCAATGCTTCTGAATCATAATCCGTGGGTCATTGGTTCAAATCCGACTACCGTTATCCATCCAATTTCCTTGATTCCAATAACTTACTCAACCATCTTAGCTTTTTTGATTTGCGTTCTTTTTATGCTTACTTCTGAATCAAGATGGGATGCTTGGAGTCATTCAGGAATTCGTTAAAGACATAGCCTTGCATTTTCACATCCATCGCTCGGGGATCACGCGTGCCTGCAGAAAACATCGTTTTCTTTCCTGAATATCCAATAATGAGCATTTTTAAGTCGGGAAGGGAGAAAATCTCCGGCCAGGGAATGGGAAGAGAGGGAGAAATGAAGAGACCATTTCCGGCATTGATTGGCAAGGGGAAAGAGGAGAGAGGTTTTAGCAAATCGTCAAGAAGAAGAATCAACGCGCCTGCAAGGGGGGTCAAACAAGAGGACTCTTGGAGTGTGGTGGCTTCAGGAAAAGGAGAGGTCGAGATTTGCGCTGTAGAGAAGTATTGATCGAAGGCGCAGCGGAGGGGAAGCGTTTGAAATAGCTCAGAGGCGAGAAGAGCGAATTCTTTTTTCTGCACTGCTTTTTTTACAGAGGCGTTATCGCGCCAGAGATCATATCCCGCATGAAAGGCGGCTTTGGAGGGGGAATAACCTGGCTTGGATGCGCTGATTTTGATGCGAGAGGCGAGCGTTTCATCCGCACTTTTTCTTAAGTCGGCTAACTGTCCAGCCGAGAGCAGTTCTTCGAACTCAATGTAGTTGTTTTTGAGAAAAAATTCTTTGTGGTCAGGAGAGATAGCAAGTCGCATCATTTATATTAGGGTTAAGCGTTCGAGGGCTAGGTTTGTTTTGTGGGGAGTGGTAAACGCAGAGAAGCGCACGAATCCTTCGCCATGCGCACCAAAACCTCTTCCAGGGATGCAGATCAAATGGGAACGGTTGAGAAGAAGATCAAAAAATCCCCAAGAGGTCATATTTTCGGGTGTTTTCACCCAAATGTAGGGGGAATCAACACCGCCGTAACACAAATAGCCAAGCTGAGAAAGGCCGTCCTTCAAGCGTTTGGCTTGAGCGAGGTAAAGATTGATTTGAGCTCGGGTTTCCTGTTGGCCCTCTTTGGAATAGACTGCTTCAGCTCCTTTTTGGATAGGATAGGCGACGCCATTAAATTTTGTTGCTTGGCGGCGATCCCAAAAACTGTGGAGAGGAAGCATTTTTCTTCCCAATTTCGCTTTGACCGTTTTGGGGAGGATCGTATAAGCGCAGCGAAGGCCTGTGAATCCTGCAGATTTCGAAAAGCTGCGAAATTCAATCGCGCACTCTCTGGCCCCTGGAATTTCAAAAATACTTCTTGGCACATCGGAAGAGGTGATGAAAGCTTCGTAGGCATTATCGATTAGCAGGAGAGCTTTCTCTCGGAGCGCGTAATCCACCCAAGCTTGGAGGTGATCTCTGTTCATCGCAACCCCTGTGGGATTGTTAGGGGAGCATAGATAAATGATATCGCAATGTTCTTGAGGAGGAAGGGGAGCGAAATTGTTCTCTTCAAGGCACGGAAAAAGAAGGATTTTTTTGTGTCCTTGAAGGATTGACACGTCGAGATAAGCTGGGTAGGTGGGATCAGTGATACCAATGATATTGGATTTTCCAAAAATTTCGAGGATATTGACGGTATCGCTGTTCGCACCGTCAGAGATAAAAATCTCATCAGTGGAAATCCCTAATTCGGAAAACTCATGAGAGACAATGACGCTCCGGAGGAAAGCATATCCACTGCTAGGTCCATACCCTTTCATCCCTGTTTCAGTTGCCATTGTATAAACGCTGTCAGCGATCGCTTTAGCAATCGAAGGAGCTAAGGGCAGCGCGATATCGCCGATGCCAAAGTTAAGGATTTCGACATTGGGAAAATCTTTTTTTAAATCGGAGAGTTTTTGTTCGATGATCGGAAAAATGTATTCCCGTTTCAATCGCTTAAAATGAGGATTGAGATTTGCCATAGAAGGTCAAGTATGAATCTATACGAGAATATTGTATACCGAAAATATACCCAACGTGACTGAAAATTTGGTTTAGGACCGAAGCGAAAGCTCCCGCGATAGGCGCGATCGAATCGTCGCCCCTATTAGAAATAGGGGGTAGATTCGATCGTCCAATCCCGGGGCTTTGGCTCGGTCTTAAATCCAAATTTTCAATCACGTTGGGTATAATTTTTACTTCTGAAATCTTGATTATCTTTTGTCTCTCAGAGATAATCCTATTTTTTAGAAAAAAATGGCCATACCTATGAATCAGATCGAAGACCTCCTTTCCAAAGTTCCAGAGATCGAACAAAAGCTCAACTATTGCTTTTCAAATAAGCATTTGCTCGTTCTCGCCTTTGTCCATCGCTCTTTTTTTAATGAACACCGAGGACTGGTAGAGCAGCACAACGAAAGGATTGAGTTTCTCGGCGATTCTGTCTTAGGTCTTATCATCTCCGATTATTTATATGCGCATCTTCCCAATGAACCGGAAGGCTATCTTTCCCATTTGCGCTCGCACATCGTTGAAGCGGGAAGCTGCGCTCATTTTTTAAATCAGTTGGGGATCGCAGAGTACGTCCTGCTCGGGAAAGGGGAAAGGATGAACGACGGGAGGGGCAGAGAAACGATTCTGGCAGACCTTTTTGAAGCGCTGATCGGTGCGGTTTACCTCGATAGTGGAATGGTGGCTGCAAAAGAATTTTTCTTTATGCATTTTTCAGAAAAGCTTAAAGAGCATTTGAGCAAGCCCTTGCGCAATTGGAAAGCAGAGCTTCAGGATTATTCTCAAAAGAAGCACCAAAAGCCGCCCTTTTATAAAATCCAGAAAGAAACGGGTCCTGACCATAGCAAGATTTTTCATGTGATCGCAGCGGTGGATGATGTCGATATTGGGGAGGGAACGGGTTCCTCCAAAAAAGAAGCAGAGCAAGCAGCGGCGGAAGATGCGCTTAAAAAATTAGGGGTGATCAGTGGCCACTAAAATCAAACAAAAAGTGCTTTGGAGCTGCACAGATTGCGGCCATCGTCAAACGAAATGGACGGGAAGCTGTTCTGTTTGTCAAAAATGGAACACGTTTGAGCAAGAAGTCGAAGATAAAGGAAAACGGTTTGAGTCAGTCAGCTCTGAAAGTGCCAAGCCATTGCGCGTGAAAGAAATCACAATGACCGAATTTCGCAGAATATCGACGAAGTTATCGGAATTCGACCGCCTTCTCGGCGGAGGGATTGTCAACGGATCTTTAACGTTGATTGGAGGAGATCCCGGCATTGGAAAATCGACATTGATGCTTCAATTGGCGCAAAACCTCGCCGAACAGGGTTTGACTGTGCTCTACATTTGCGGCGAAGAATCCGTTGAACAAACCTCGCTCAGAGCAAGTCGCCTAGGTGCTGCGGATGAAAATCTATATCTGCTGAGTGAGACCCTGTTCTCGAATATCAAGGCTCAGGTAGAAAAACTCAAACCCGATGCGATGATCGTGGATTCGATCCAGATTCTGTACAAAAGCGAATTGCCTTCTGCGCCCGGTTCTGTGAGTCAGGTAAGAGAGCTCGCGATGGAATTCATGCATATCGCGAAAGGAATGGGAATTGCAACTTACCTCATTGGGCATGTGACGAAATCAGGAGAGATCGCCGGTCCGCGTGTTCTGGAGCATATTGTCGATACCGTTCTTGATTTCGAAGGCGACAAACAGCATGGCTATCGTCTTTTAAGGTCAGTGAAAAACCGATTTGGTCCTACAGAGGATATCGTGCTCTTTCAAATGGGAGGCAAAGGCCTATCCCAAGTGAGCAATCCTTCCGTGATCTTCTTGGAAGAGAGACAGAGAGAAGTCCCGGGCTCGGTGATCATTCCTACGGTGGAAGGATCGCGGGCCCTTCTGATTGAAGTGCAAGCGCTTGTCGCTGCCTCTGCTTTTTCGACGTCGACGCGTAAATCGACAGGACTCGATCAAAACCGTATGGCGCTGCTTCTCGCGGTTTTAGAGAAGAAAATGGGCTATCAGATGTACAATCGCGATGTGTTTGTCTCCATCGCTGGCGGATTGAAAATAGTGGAGCCTGCGATTGACCTCGGTGTTCTGCTTGCGATTGGATCTTCATTTTGCAACCGTCCGATCGATCCAGAAACCGTCGTTCTCGGCGAAGTTGGCCTTGGGGGAGAAGTGCGTGGAGTCCCGCGGATTGAAACCCGCATTCGCGAAGCGATCCACATGGGATTCAAACGCTGCTTGCTCCCGAAGCGCAATCTCAAAGGACTCGATCCCGATTTTCGCCAAAAAATTTCTCTGACCGGCGTGGATAGCGTCGAGGAGGCGATCCGTGAGTTGCTCCACTAAAAAAAAAATTATTGTGGGCGCGCGCGGATCCCCTCTTTCCCGCGTGCAAATGGATGAGGTATTGCAGGAGCTTTTACAGTTTCATCCCGACGTAGAATTTGAGCCGATTTGGATCACCACTACAGGGGATAGAGATCTTAAAACTTCGTTGCGTTCTTTAGAAAAAACCGATTTTTTCACCAAAGAAATCGACGCTCTTCAATTGAGCGAAGGCTGCCGACTAAGCGTGCACTCAGCGAAGGATCTTCCTAATCCTTTGCCTAAAGGTCTCGTTATTGCAGCTCTGACCAAAGGCGTCGACCCTTCTGATTCTATTGTGCTTCGCAGCGGAGAAACTTTGGAAACCCTGCCTCTAGGCGCAAAAATTGGGACATCCAGCGAGAGGCGGGAGAAAAATATTCGCGATCTTCGAAGCGATCTCGTCTGTGTCGACATCCGCGGGAACATCCAAGCGCGACTTGCTCTTCTCGACGCAGGAGTCGTCGATGGAGTGGTGATGGCAGAAGCGGCTCTGATCCGCTTAAAGCTCACCCATCGCACGCGTATTCCGCTTCCGGGAGAGCGCGCAGAGCATCAAGGCCAGCTAGCTGTTTTAGCCCTTGAAGACGATGAAGAAATGCTCAAACTTTTTAAAGCGATCGACACACGATGAAGACAATTTTATATCTGGGAACAGATCCGACACAGTTTGAAAGCTCCGAACATCTCATCCATTATCCCGTGATTAGAATTGTGCCAAGACAGCTCGAGCAGCCCGATATCAAGCAAGCTTTTGATGATATCGACGCGTACACGCATTTCATCTTTACCAGCAAAAATGCGGTGAAAATTTTTTTCAGCCATCTTGTTTCCTTGAACAAATCCATCGATACACTGAAAGCGAAACGCATCATTGCAATTGGTTCTGTGACGGCAGCTCATCTTTTTATACAAGGATGTCCGGCGACTGACATTTCTACAGAAGAAACTCAAGAAGGGGTAGTGAAGCTGCTCGGCACCATGGATCTCGACGATGCCTATCTCTTTTTGCCACGCTCATCCCTATCGCGTCCCATCCTTGCAAATTTTTTCAAGGAAAGAGAGCTGCGCCATCAAGCGTGCGATCTTTACGATACAGTCTCGCATTGCCAACAGCCCATACCCGATTTAGACCGTATCGATGAGATTGTCTTCACCAGTCCTTCCACCGTTCAAGCTTTCCTAGATATTTTTGGCGCTTTGCCCAAGGGAAAAAAATGCCTGGCTATCGGGCCTATCACCGAGCAGGCGCTGCTCGCTGCAGGCAGAGAAGAATGAATGTGCAAAGGCAAATTAAAGTGAGTCCCAAAATGAGAGTTGTATCAGTTAGAAAAGCCAAAATGGCTGAGATTCCGCTGACCAGAAGCATTTGCATGGCGCTAAACATAGCGCTTGCTTTGGCAGGAATATGAGGATACTTTTGTAGTGCTGAAGCAATAGTATTAGAAAAAATTAAAGCTTGGCCATAGGTAGCAACAGCCATAGGAATGAGCGGAACGAATTTCTGAGTGAATAAAATGATTACTCCTGAAACGCCGATAAGAATCGCTCCACACAAGAAAATTTTTCTTAAATGAAATCGATGAACCAAGGATCGGTTGAAATAGGCTGCAAGATAGTAGGCGGTGGCAATAAGAAGTGACATCCATCCATACATAGCGGGAGAATATCCAAAGTCATGTTGTATCATAAAGGGAGTCAGAACACTCCAGGAGATATACCGAAAAAAACTGAAGAATCGGGAAAAAGCATTTTTCAACCACCCGCGAACAAGGTTCGCTAGAGATCACAGAGCTCACAGAGGGGGATTAAATTTTAAA
>JAJPIB010000071.1 GCA_021324995.1 Chlamydiia bacterium
TCAAACAGGGTCTTATTGCTCGAATAATGCCCCTGTTTGATGGATCAAAAAATGGTCGTGTTAAAACCAAAATTCTATAGCCCATTGAAACGTCACCAGTATATACTTAAAGCTTCGACCCACAGATGCTATACCCAACGTGACTGAAAATTTGGGCTCGCGTGATTGAATCGTCGCCCCTATTTCTTAATAAGGGCGACGATTCAATCGCGCCAATCGCGCGAGCTTTCGCTTCGGTCTAAATCCAAGTTTTCAGTCACATTGGGTATAGTGACTTTTTCTTTTTTCTTCGATCGTTTTTGTTTAAAAAAATTCCTCATTAAAACTGCACACTCTTCCCTAAGGACATCAGAAGTAACAAGGAGTTGATGGATGGGATGTTCAGTGTCTAGTAAATTGACCCAGCTTCCATGAGCGCCACATCGAATATCAGGCGCCCCCCAAACCAATCTTTCTAGACGTGAATGGATCATCGCGCCGGCACACATGGGACAGGGTTCCAAAGTGCAGTAAAGCGTAGAACCAAGAAGGCGCCAGTTGGAGAGAGCCTCTGCTCCCATTTTGAGACAAAGCATCTCTGCATGCGCTGATGCATCCCTTTTTGATTCAACCAGGTTATGTGCCCTTGCGATAATCTTTCCTTGATGAACGAGGACGGCGCCAACAGGCACCTCGCCTTGAGAAAAGGCGGCCTCTGCTTCCTTCAAAGCCTCACGCATAAAAACTTCATCCGACAGCAATCATCTTCTCCCCAAGTTTTTTATGCAATTGGGAGATCTGCTTTTTAAGACCCTCTACATCTTGGATGTATTTACGTTCAATTCCCTGAATTCTCTTCTCAAATTTTTCAGAGAGTTTGCGCATTTCTTTCACATAATGCTCATGCACAACGTCCACTGTTTCAAAAGAATGCTTTTCTTCTGGAAGAACTGCTTGTGCCTTTTCTAGCATCGCTGCTTCTTTTATTTTTTGGATAGCCTCTTCCGTCAAAACAACCGCATTCATCACACAAAAGATATACGTCGCAGTTGCACCGAACTGGCTAATGGAAGCGCTAGCAAGAAAAGCGCTGGTTTCCTGGCTCAAACTTTCAATCTCATCGAACTTTGCGTTGATTTTGCTCAATTCTGTAGCAAAGAAATGATACAGCTCAGCATGCTTCATCACCCAACGCGTGACAACCTTTTCTCCAAGCTCTTCATTTCCCTCAGCAATCTCTTGGGCATATGCTCCTGCAAACTCTTCATTGGTCAATTTGTCGAGCCCTCGCTTGGGAAAATACTTTTGTGCAAACGCAGGCGTTTTAAGCAGGTGCTCATTCCTGAGCTCTTTCTTAACAGCGCGAAAAATGTCCACCATCCATGGCTGAAGCTTCTCAAACTTGATTCTGTAAGAGTCGTCCTTAATCATTTTTACCTCTTCTATGTAGTCTCTATCTTAGGAAAATTTAAGGAGATTTAGTCTAAATGTCAATGAAAGGAACTCTTATTAGATAAGCTTCGCAAACGTTTGATCTAGAAGAGCTCTATAGAAATGTAACAGCATTTTTTACGCAAAAACACTTCTTAAAAATTTGGATTCCTTCAGCAAGACCAATCATGTTTTTAAGTTTAATCCTACGAGAAAAAGAGGAAACGCTTTTTTGTGATTGAACCTATTGCGGCGTTAAGATACAATAAAGTCAATGTTTTACAACTTAAAGTTTGTCTACCTGTTTTTAACTCTCACTACTACGGGAGATATTTTGAATGTCATTAGATAAAGGCACTAAAGAAGAAATTACCAAGAAGTTCCAACTTCATGAAAAGGACACCGGTTCAGCTGATGTCCAGATCGCTATCCTTACAGAAAGGATCGCAGAGCTGACGGAACATCTTAAACTCGCTCCAAAGGACCACAGCTCGAGATTAGCTCTTCTCAAGCTGGTAGGCCAACGCCGCAAGTTGCTCGACTATCTTAATTCGACAGATACAAAGCGTTACCAAAATTTAATTACACGCCTTAACCTGCGTAAGTAATATTTAAATCGATCCATAAACCGCTAAGCGAACATTTCACTTGGCGGTTTTTTTACATCTAAATCTATTGAAAATTTGGCTCATATTCAAGCCAAATTTCAGTCACGTTGAGTATACATACTTACTTTCCATTTGAAAGCCTCAGTTTTACCTTAGCCGAAGAGGAAAATTCTTCAGCTTTCAACCGTCAGCAATAGATGTTCAAAAAGTTTCTCCCCTTCCTTGAAAACCTACGAAAAATTTTAGTGGAGATAGCTTCTTAGTTGTCGCATTTATCCCATACCTGTTATAGTCCACTGTTATTTTATACTTGGAGTCAGTCTACATGGAATTTAATCGAAAAAGCATCACGGTTTCTATCAGAGGCCGCGAAATCATCTTTGAAACGGGCAAAATCGCACGTCAAGCTGGGGGCTCTGTCCTCGTCCGCTCTGGAGAAACAGTTATCCTAGCAACCGCTTGTTCTGCGCCTCCACCCTCTGCTGATACAGATTTTCTTCCCTTAAGAGTTGACTACCAAGAAAAGTTTTCCTCTGCCGGGAAAACCCTCGGTGGGTTCATTAAACGCGAGGGAAGACCCAGCGAAAAAGAGATTCTCACATCGCGCCTAATCGATCGACCTATTCGGCCTATGTTCCCTGAGGGATACTACAATGAGGTGCAGCTTCTCGCATACGTATACTCTTACGATGGCGTCCATTCCCCCGATGCCCTTGCGATCTGTGCAGCGTCTGCTGCTCTTGTGATTTCCGATATTCCTCTTCTCAAGCCGATTGGCGCCGTTCGCGTTGGGCTGATTGATAATCGCTTCGTCGTCAATCCGACTGTTGATGAGCAAAAGCGCTCTCGCCTCGATTTAATGCTCGCAGGAACTGAAGATGCCATTCTGATGATCGAAGGCTTTGCAGATTTCCTCACAGAAGAGCAAATCCTCGAGGCAGTCGAAGAAGGCCACCTGGCGATACGCCAAATCTGCCAAGCCCTTAGCGACTGGCAAAAGCAAATCGGTAAAGAAAAGAACCTCAACGATTTGAGACTCATTCCAAACGAACTCTCCCAAGAAATTGTTTCGATTGCATCTGAACGCGTTGAAAAAGCGCTTCGCATCAAAGAAAAAGCGGTTCGCGAAGAAGAGATCTCTGTGATCCAAGAGGAAATCGCTGCTAAACTATTACCAGAAGAAGATTTAGCACCGAAATACAAGAAAAATGATGTCAAAAGCGCCTTCAAGAAGTTGCAGTCCGACCTCATGCGTAAGATGATCCTTCAAGAAAAGAAACGGAGCGATGGCCGCAGTTGTGACCAGGTCCGCGCCATCGATATCGAGATGTCGCTACTACCGCGCACCCACGGCAGCGCCCTCTTCACGCGAGGAGAAACACAAGCCCTCGCCGTTTGCACGCTTGGCGGCGAGACAATGGCGCAACGCGGCGAAAGTCTTGATGGCGAATTTAATAGCCGTTTTTACCTCCAGTACTCATTTCCTCCTTTTTCCGTCGGAGAAGTGGGGCGAATGGGTTCAGCAGGCCGCCGTGAAATCGGGCATGGAAAGCTAGCGGAGCGCTCTCTCGCTATGATCGTTCCTCTAGCAGAACATTTCCCTTACGTCATCCGTCTAGAGTCTAATATCACTGAGTCCAACGGCTCTTCTTCCATGGCGTCTGTTTGCGGTTGCTGCCTTGCGATGATGGACGCTGGGGTCCCGATTAAGCGACCTATCGCTGGTATCGCTATGGGCCTAATCCTTGAAGAGGATAGTTACGCTATCCTTTCTGATATCCTTGGCGTCGAGGATGCACTCGGAGACATGGACTTCAAAATCGCTGGGGATGCGCAAGGGATCACAGCCTTCCAGCTTGATATCAAAGTGGAAGGGATCAATAAAAGCATCATGAAAGCAGCTCTTGCTCAAGCAAAGCAAGGTCGCTTGCATATCCTAAGCAAGATGGTTGAGGTTTGCCCTAGAGCTAAAGAAACCCTCTCGAACTACGCCCCTCGCATCGAAACCGTCCAAATTAAGCCTAGCAAAATTGGTATTGTTATCGGCCCAGGAGGAAAACAAATTCGCGCGATTATTGAGGAAACAGGCGCACAAATCGATATCGATGATACAGGTCGCATCAGCATCGCTTCTGCGACAAGTGAAGGGATGGAACGCGCAAAAGCGATCATCCACAACCTCACCGCAGATGTCGAAGTCAATAAGGTCTATACAGGAAAAGTCGTTTCCATTGTACCTTTTGGATGCTTTGTTGAAATTTACGGAAAAGAAGGTCTCTGCCATATTTCCGAGCTATCACACAGCCGCGTAGCCAATGTCTCTGATGTCGTTAAGGAAGGGCAAATGCTCGAAGTGAAAGTGGTTGAAATCAATGACCGAGGTCAAATCCGCTTAAGCCATAAAGCTTTGCTCCCCGTTCCACAAAGATAAACTCTAAAAAACCTTCAAGAAATCCTTGAAGGTTTTTTTTATACTGCTGACACTGAAAAGCTGAAAAAGCAAACGCAGAAAATCCCAGTCGATTTAGGAATAATTTTTACTGCTAATTCGCAAATAAGCGCGGTATCTGCGGTCGCAATCCCCAGCCGTTTCCTGAAGACAACTCTCAATGGGCTTCATCGAAGCTTCTTTCTGCTGAACAAAACCTCTAATCCCTTCCTCATAGCGTTTTTTAGCGACTTCCTCAGCTTGAGTACGTTCCCGTTTTAACCGAGACTCTTCGGCATTGAGGAACAATAGACGGTCATGGCGCTGCTTATTAATCTCATCGATTCTCTGATAAGCAATTCCGCGCGCTTCTGCTTCATCGCGTTGGAAAGCCTGTTTGCAGCGGTCATAGATCACTTTATCTGCAGCAGATAAACGGGAATACTCTCGAACTGGGCCCGAAAGAGAAGTAACTAAAGTCCGGTCAAAACGCGATCTCGCCTCGGAGATACTTTTACTCTGCTGCTCTTGAATTTTGAGCCGCTCTTTCGTGTAATGCATTTCAAAACCCTGCAATTCCTTCACAACTGAATGATCCCTATAGATCTGCGACACGCGCAAACATTCTCTTTCAAAGTTTTCGTTGTGCGATTTTGTATCTGTTTTGAACTTTTGTTCAATCTGAGAAATTTTTTGATCGTGTTGCGCTTTAATTTCATCATAATCTCTCTTCAATTTCTTAATACATTCAATTTCTCTTGCGTCTACAAGAGAGTATTTTTGTAATTTCTCCAAAGGGTAGGTTTTGAAGATTTGCTCACAATGAATAGAAGCTGTTTCTTCTCTCCACAGCGCTGCATGTTCTTTGGGCAGAGGGACATAGTACTGGAACCGAGAAGTGCACCGAGTCAGCTGAAGCATCGTTTTTTCATAATGATGGATCACATCGTTCAAGCACTTTCCTTTAATGTGTGCTCTATACTTGCTAGCAAATTCATCGGTGCTAAGGATTCCAAGGCGCAGCATATCATTCCAACCGTAAGTTTGAACAATAGATTCCAGGCTCATAAGAGAGGCTTTAGCGTGCAATTTTTGGATCGCTTCATCGCTTTCAAAGTCACGGCTTTCCTTGTAATAAGTCACTCCGAGAAATGTGAGTGCACAGGGAATAGCCACTAGGCCCATCGATAAGGAGACAGTATGAAAAACGGCCAGAGAAACCATACAAACACCTCCGGCAAGGGCGCCCACACTTACAAAATGGTAAAAGAAACGCCCTAATTCAACATCCTTCAAATTGCTTGTGCAACTTGTCGTCTGTCGTTGCATCCAAAAATAGCTCTTTAATGTGCTTCCCCAAGAAGAGGCCGCTTCACGAAATGAGCGACTTTGAGCCCCGCGAACCGTATCCAATGTCATAACAAACCAATAATTAATTAAACTTCTTAATTATAAACAATTACATACATAAAATCAACAAACAACAACCAATATTATAACAAACAATTGACTAAAATAAATGTTAAAACATATAATTTAATACAAACTAATTAAAAAAAGGAACTAAGAAGAATGACTATTATAACAACCCCGTTTCCAAACCTCTCGGCTGATACCAATCTTGAAATTTTTTTTGAGATGTCACCGATGGAACTTGCGACATGTTCTCAAGTCTCAAAAAGCTGGGAAAAATGGAGTAAAAAAGATGAACTCTGGGGCCAGTTTCCAGGAATCGCAGACTATGCAACCGTAGACATAAAAAAATATATCGACAGTCGTGCTGTTACATCTCTTTCCGCTATTTATAAAAAATTTGCAGAATTTGTCTCATGCGTTTCAGCTGAAGGCGCCTTCGAGTGTGTCTTTCTTTGCAACTCAAATTACAAATTCTCTTACAAGTTTGGATACGGTAAAGGGGATTTAAAAACATCGACTTATTTTTTTATGGGAAAACGTTCTTCTGAAAGCTTAGTTAAAGGCGGTGGCGGCCATAGGCAACCACGCACAGAGTTTTTTGAACCTTACTATACCAAGCAGGAATTTTCTTTTTGCTCCACGGATTTAGAAGTTAATAGTCTCATGAACCGAATCGATATCGCACTGTGGAATCGTATAGATGAATTAAAAAATATGGACATTCGGTACCAACTCTATTGTGGTGCTACCTTTGCAGCGATGGCCTATTTTCAAGGTTAATATTTCGATGGATTACGGATCCCCGAGAAACCACTCTCTTGGCCGGGCACATACATAAAAAAGCCCCTCTTGACGGGGCTTTTTTTAGATTTGCTGAGGCGAAGGGTCGCTAGGCAATTGAGGAGCGATCACATGCTCCGGAGGTGGCGGAGGGGTTTTGCGATTTAGATCTTGCGAATCTCTTAAACGCGCCTCTTTTTTATCCGCATCGAATTTACCCGTCATGATCTCTAAAACGTCATCCCGATCCAAAGTTTCGAAACGAATGAGCATTTCTGTCATCAATTCGACGACTTCTCGATGGCTTTCGATAATTTCTGTAGCATATTTATGTGCGGCATCGGATAAAGCTCTTACTTGCTTGTCTATGGCTTCGGCTGTTGCTTCCGAATAGGATTTTTCCTGATAATTTGGCATTCCAAGGTACTGTCCTGCTTCTGAACGCTCGCCATAGGCAATCGCTCCGAGCTCGTCTGTCATCCCCCATTCGCAAACCATGCTGCGGATAAGGCGTGTGACTTGTGTGATATCCATCTGGGCACCGCTGGAGATGTCGCCAACGAAAATCTCTTCGGCAACGCGCCCACCCATGAGAACGGCGAGCTGGTCGAGAATCTCTGCCTTCCAATAGCTCAGACGGTTCTTCTTTGGCATAAAATGGGTAGCCCCTAGAGATAAACCTCGTGGGATGATAGTGACTTTTTCGACAGGGTCAGAGTGTTTCACACAAAGAGCTACAATGGCGTGTCCCGCTTCGTGATAGGCTGTCGTGCGTTTTTCATTTTGGTCGATCTCGAGACTGCGTCTCTCTTTGCCAAAGCGCACCTTATCGCAAGCTTCAGCAGCATCTGAGGCGGTGACCGCAGAGCGGCCTTTGCGAGCAGCAAGAAGCGCAGACTCGTTCAAAATATTGGCAAGATCCGCTCCTGAAGCTCCAGGCGTATTGCGTGCGATATTCATCAAATCGACAGAAGGGTCGAGCTTAATTTTGCGCGCATGTACTTTAAGGATCTCAAAGCGTCCCTTCACATCCGGAAGGTCAATGATAGTGCGCCTGTCGAACCGGCCTGGCCTGAGCAATGCCTTATCGAGCACATCAGGACGGTTTGTCGCTGCGATCAGAATGACCCCTTCATTGGTATCAAAACCATCCATCTCCACGAGAAGCTGGTTTAATGTCTGCTCTCTCTCATCGTGCCCTCCGCCAAATCCGGAACCCCTATGGCGTCCTACAGCGTCAATCTCATCGATAAAGATGATGCAAGGTGCGTGTTTTTTCGCTTGGTCGAACAAATCGCGGATACGGCTAGCGCCGACACCGACGAACATCTCAACAAAGTCAGAACCTGAAATAAAGAAGAAGGGGCGGTCCGCTTCCCCTGCAATGGCCTTAGCCACCAATGTTTTTCCCGTTCCTGGAGCACCTACCATCAGAACCCCTTTAGGAATATGCGCGCCAAGAGCGGTGAATTTGGAAGGATCTTTTAAAAAGTCGACAATCTCTTGCAATTCTTCTTTCGCTTCTTCGCAGCCGGCGACATCCTTAAAAGTGATCTTATTGCGCTCTTTAGTGAGCATTTTAGCTGGAGACTTTCCGAAATTCATCGCTCCGCCACCACCCATGCCTTTCATTTGACGCGAGAAGACGAAGTAGAGAAGAAGTACAACGAGAACAACGGGAAGTAGGGTAAATAAGTAGCTGAAATAGTTTGGCGAAGGTTCTTCACTCTTGAATGTTTTTTCTAAGACTGTATTACGGGGCTGATCAGGCGCTTTAAAGTAGGCAGCTTTGTTGGAAGGAAAAGTTTCCCACTCTTGTTTAGCTTGTGCAAACCAATGGCCATACACTTCTGGATCCTGCTTTTCCAAAGCGCGCGTTGAGAGCTCTTGGTTGTTGAAATACCAAGAAACATTAGCAACAGCTAGCCGCGCCTTGTCAAGTTGCGCTTCATTCTTTTCCAGTTCTTCGGCCACATAGGCGGACTGTTCGAGCTGGGCTTTGTAGTTGCGGACACTTCTGAGCTGAACGAGGCGGACATTTTGCTGTTCTTTATTAATCTCCCCAACGATCTCATCCAGGGCTGTCAGCGCATTACGATAGACAGAAAGTTGCTCCTGAACGCTATTCCCCGCATCAAGAGCAGAGATTTGGGCCACTTCTTGTTCCAAGTTTTTAAGTTGCTGCTTAATCGCTTCGCTTCCAATTCCGAGTGCAGGAGCGCGGAATCGTTCGATCAATGTCAAAAGGTCCTTACCATAAGCTAAAACAGCGGCAGAATTCGCATTTTGCGAAATGGAAGGAAATAGCTTTTCCAAAGTCGCAAGGCTTGTAGTGTCTTGGTCGGGAGCCACTTTGACAACTATAGAATTGACTTGGTTAGGTGTATTATAGATAGGGTCCACCACGAGGTAGCCCCCTTTGGGGATGGGTTGGCCACTCAGTTGCAGAAAAAGTTCAGATGCCTCTTTAACACTTAAGCGAGAAACGGTTAGCTCTTGTTCGAGATCCCTTTTCTGACCTGTAAGTTCATGGTTTCGATACAGCAGTTCCAAATAGCGATAGCGAGATTTAGCGTCATCGGATTGTTTGTCTTTGAATTTGCCGCTAAATGTAACTAGGTTGTCATTAAGAGCAATTTTGCGACTGTTTTCTTTTTGGATCAGATCGAGATTAACGAGATGCTCAAGTTGATAGCTAAATGCCACCTTACCCGTTTTATCGTTACTGAGATTTTGGACAGTCAGGATAATCAATACAGCAGCCAACAAAAAGATGAAGAATCCGCCTGGAAAACCACGTTTTTTAGGTTCTGGTTTCATATTGTCATTGCTCATAAGATTTTTACACATTTAAGCGGAGTCCTAGTCCGTGTCCAAGAGCGCTGGAATCTTACTTTTTAAACAACGCAAAAGGCAAGATTTCAACACTCTAAGGCACTGGCCACAGAACCCCAGATGATAAATTAAACCATTGGTCGTCGATTAAAGTAAAGAACATTTGCCCCTCTAAAAGTACGTCTTTTGAGAGTAAAAAGTCCTCTGTTTCTTCTTAAAAAAACAGTTTTGCGGAGGGATACGCCTCTCCTGCTTCGACACCGGTATTCGTTATCTTAACAAATAGCGGAATAATTTGTCTTTTATTTAAATGAAATAAATATTTAATTCAGACAAAATAAGTAACGTTTCTTAATAATTTAATAACTGCTTTTTCTCAAAATTAACATTCGGTTTTTAACTGAAAGCAATCCTCGCTTGGATTGGAATTTTTTTTCCTCTCGGCCGCCAAGCAATCCTGCGATAACCCCGTCGAGGATCTGCCTGGAAAAAACCATACCTTCTTGCTTTAGCCATTCTTTTAGCAAGTACTTTAATTGAATCGCAGAAAGAGGAAAGAAAGGGTTTAAGTCCAGGCGACTCACCCCCTCTGCATCCTGAAGCACGCTTTTCAAAATGGAGCGGTTTAAAGTAGAAAAATAATTCCTGATATCCCGAGATTCTTCTCCTAGTTGACAAAGATTAGAAGTCACATCCTTGCCAAAGCTCGCCTCGAGCAGCGGGATCATCTCTAACCGCATTTTTCCCCTCAAAAAACGGTCGCTTAGATTAGTAGCGTCTTGAATGTAGGAGAGATTTTTTTCAGAAAGCCAGCTCAATAGCTGTCTTTTTGGAAAGGGAAGTAGGGGCCTCCAGACTTGCATATCCATCACAAATGACTCAAGAGAGATACTGCTTATAGCAAAAAGGGAAGAGCCCTCGAAGACTCTCTTCAAGACTACCTCCGCTTGATCATCCGCTTGATGTCCAAGAAGAAGCGCCTGGCAATGCAAAGAGCGGTAAAGCTCTCCAAAAAATTGACAGCGAAAATTTCTTCCTTGCTCTTCTAAATTTCCAGATGCAAAACTTTCTTTTTTAAGAGTTTGTAAATAAAAGGGCAAGTTCAATCTTTCAGCCTCTTCTGCTAAAGCTGCCGCTTCTCGACCACTTTCTTCGCGCCACCCATGATCAATGTGTGCTAAATGCAAATCCAAAGGTAAAAAGCGGCGACATTCAAGGAGGAGATACAAGAGGGCTTTTGAGTCCGGTCCTCCCGAGTACCCAATGAGTAAAGGTTTTCGTGGAACCCATCTCGACTCTAAAAACTTTTTCATAGCCAGGAGGAGAAAATCTTTCATGGCTTTTATTCTAAAACTTCTCAAAAAAACAGCAAAGCAGATTCCTCTTTTTCTAATATTTTAAATCCCTTAAAATTCCCTCTGGAATTAAGGAATTATTGCCATGCCCATTATTTGGCGCTATCTACTGCGCAGCCATTTTCAGGTTTTGCTGCTATGCGTCAGCACGTTCATCAGCGTTTTAATCGTTCTCCGCTTTCAGGAGGTCGCGCGGTTTGCCACGTCTGGAGCTCCTAAGCTCAAAGTTCTTCTTTTTGCTCTCCTTCAAATTCCCTATATTTTGCCGATCGCTATTCCAGTTTCCTGCTTGATTGCCGCTATCCTCCTTTTCCAGCGGCTGAGTCATACGCATGAGTTGACAGCGCTCCGTACCTGCGGGTTTGGACTCAAAACCATTATCACCCCTCTATTGTTCGCCGGATTCTTTTTGTCGATCGTTAATTTTACCCTTGCCAGCGAAGTCGCTCCGCGGTGCAAAAGCAAGACCAAACATCTCATTTTCGATATAGCGACAGCAAACCCTCTCTTTCTGCTTCAGAAAGAAAGCTTGGTCAAACTCAAGAGCGCTTATTTCAATATTGGAGAACTGAAAGCCAATAAATATGCAGAAGATGTGCTCATCGTCGTAAAAAATAGCTCTAGTGGACGTATGACCGTCATCTCAGCGAAAGAACTTTCGCTCAAAGGAGAACTTCTCAAAGGAGAAAATGTTGCTTTTATCTCGAGCGTGGACCCTAAAAAAGAAGCGGGATTTGACCATCTCGTCATCGAAAATCAAGCGGAGATGAATACCAAGGCAGCCAATCTAAGCCAATTCCTTCAAACGATCGATTGGACATCCAGCTACGACTATCTTCCTTTGCGCATGATCTTGGCGCATGATATCGCCACAGCAAAAGAAAAATTCTACCTTAGCAAAGGGGCCCAAATCGAGATCTCTCGCAGAATCTCTATCTCCATTGCCGCATTTTCTTTTACCCTGATAGGGATTGCTTGCGGGATGCAAATTAGCCGTAACCGCTCAAAAAAAGGGATTGTTTGGGCCATAGGGCTCTCCGCATTTTTCCTCGTATGCTTTATCTCTGCGAAATCCTTCCGGCATTCTCCGATAGCAGCAACAGCGATTTACTTATTGCCGCATCCTTTGATCTTCTTGATCTCGCTAAAATTTCTAAAATCTATCCGCGAGGGGGTAGAATGATCCTCAAGACCATTTGGGAGCGCTATCTTTTCCGCGAACTCTTAAAAGTTTTCTTTCTATTCCTCTGCTGTTTTTTCTTCCTCTATGCCCTCATCGATTATTCCCTACATATGCAGGACTTCATTGTTGACAAACAGATTCGCTTCAGTCATGTGGCCACTTATTACTTTTTTCAATTCATTAAACGCGCCGATCTTTTGCTGCCTTTGGCCCTTCTTGTCGCCACGCTTAAAGTGCTTTTAGGGATCAATGCAAGAGGGGAACAAGTTGCCCTGGAATCCTGTGGCTTGCCGCGCAGGAAAATTCTTCGCCCTTTTTTCCTTATCGGACTTTTATGCACCCTTTTTAATCTGATCAGTGCGGAATTCCTCCTTCCTAACAGCCTAAACCGCCTTGAGCAATTCCATCAAAAACACTTCAGGCACTCCAAGCATGGTCACAGAAAAGAGAGGATCCACGTCCTTCCTCTCAAGGATTATTCTAAAATCGTTTATCAGCATGAAGATAAAGAAAAAAAACTCTATCTGGACGTTTTCTGGGTGCGCTCCGTCGATGAAATCTGGAGGATGCACTCGCTTTCCACTGATCCTCTTCATCCCGTAGGTTTTTTCGTCGACAGATTGGAGCGCAATGAAGAGGGAAATTTTGAGAAAAAGGAATCCTTCGACAGTTATCGCTTCGATAAATTTCGCTGGGAAACCGATCCGACAGGCAAAGGTTTTATTCCTCTTGAAAATCGAAAGATCTCTGAGCTTTTACATCGGATTGCTGACAAAAACAAAACGACTGCCTATGAACACCCCCGTGCGCTTACGCATTTCCTATTTAAGCTGGCCATTCCCCTTCTTTCCCTCCTTGTCATTGTTGCAGCGGCTCCATTTTGCCTGCGCTACTCTAGGAACCTCCCTATTTTCATTATTTACGCCATCGCGCTATTTGGCTTCATTGCTTTCTTCCTGATGATGGACGCAGCGATCATCATGGGAGCCAACCAAGTCATTTCCCCATTCATTGCCATTTTAGCCCCTCTTGTTCTCTGCTGGGTCTGTTTTGGTATTAAATATCGCAAATCAATTTAAGGAACGGCATGAATCCCACCTCTTCAACTCTCCAATGCAATGCAATACTCCGCCCGGTATGGAAATGGAAGCTTCTTTTATTATGGCATGTCGTTGGAGCTCTTCTCATCGGCAGCCTTTTTTGGCCTGTGACAAAAGTCTATTGGGAGATGTTTGATATCGCCTTCTTTAAAATGATCAATTCCACTTTAAGAGACCGTCCGACTTGGCAGCTTTTTTGGGCCTGTGCAAATCACAAGCTCGCCGACTGGGTGGAAGACGTCTGCATTTTGGCTTTCTTTTGGGCCTACGTCAAGCAGGCCCATTCCTCCTTACGCTTGCGCAAAGTTGCTGAAGTTCTCTTCTGCGCGCTTTTTATCGGAGCTGTCATCTGTCTCGTCAATCAGATTCTTTTTCGAGAAAACCTTCAAATCACACGTTTAAGCCCCTCCAGCGTAGTTGATGATTGCGTCCGCCTCTCCAAAGAAGTCTCTTGCATGCGCGTAAAGGACGTCTCCTCTAAAAGCTTCCCAGGCGATCACGGCACCACAGCCCTATTATTTGGCGCGAGCTTTTCTCTGCTTGCTGGCTGGAGACTGGGCATTCTTGCCAGTCTTTACGCCGCCTTTCTTTGCATGCCACGCATGATCACAGGAGCTCATTGGTTTTCCGACGTCGTCGTTGGCAGCGGAACCATTGCGATCATCACCCTCAGCTGGGCCTTCTGCTCCCCTCTCTTTTCCCGATTTACATGCGGCTGCGAGCGCCTATTCAAAAGAATCACCGGAAAACAGTAATCCAATGAACAAGGAGTGGGGCTCTTGCCTCAAAAGTCACCAATAAGCTGATGAGGACACTGGAAGAATTTTCACGCAATTGATAGGCTGTCCAAAAGCGTTCTTTTGAGGTTCTATGTCTGCATTTGCCTACGATAAATTACTCGCTCTTTCAAAAAACATCGCTCTGATGAATTCCATTCATTGCCTTCTCGATTGGGATCAAGAAACGTATATGCCCAAGGATGCGATCGAACTGCGCTCCCAGCAGAGCGAAATCATGGCAAGTCTTATTCACAAACAAAAAACGGGCAAAGCCTTTGCCAAAGCGCTTTCCTCTCTCATCGCGATTGAGACGGGAGAAATCCTCCCGAGCGATCTTTCCACTCCTCAAATCGCTGCTTTGAAGCAATGGAGGCGCGATTACTTACGCAACATCAAACTACCCAACGCTTTCGTCAAACAGTTTGCAAAAACAACTTCCGCTTCTACTCATGCCTGGCAAACAGCAAAAGAACATAACGACTTTAAAGCCTTTGCCCCTCACCTCGAAAAAATTGTCATCTTAAGTCGAAAAAAAGCAGACATCCTGGGATTTTCAGAACACCCCTACGATGCCCTGCTCGACCTCTACGAACCTGACATGAAGACATCCTTTCTCAGCCCCCTTTTTTGCAAACTTAAACACGAGCTGACACAGCTTTTGAAAGACATTATAGTCAAACCCCCTTTTACCGAGGATTTTCTATATCGCCATTGCCCTGCGCATAGTCAAATGACATTCGCTCATACTCTTTTGCACAAAATGGGGTTCCATAAATCGTCATCCCGGCTCGACGTTTCCTCGCATCCCTTCTGCAATGGCATGCAACCGAAAGACACGCGAATGACGACAAGGATCCATCCGGAAAATATGATGTCAAACATTGGCGCAGTCATGCATGAGGGAGGCCATGGGCTATATAACATGAACTTACCCATTGAGCACTACGGCTCTCCTCTTTGCGAGCAAGTCTCCTTGGGCATCGATGAAAGTCAGTCACGCTGGTGGGAAACTTTGGTCGGTCAAAGCAAACCCTTTTGGCAATTCTTTTTTCCTCTTTTGCAAAAGGAATTTCCAGAACAGTTCGGAAATGTTCTTCTCGATGACTTCTATCCTGCGATTAATAGCGTCAAACCGGGCCTCATCCGGATTGATGCAGATGAAGTGACTTACAACTTGCACATCATCGTCCGCTTTGAAATTGAAAAGGGGCTAATGGAGGGTAATTTAAAAGTGAAAGATATTCCTGACATCTGGAATGAAAAGATGAGAGAATATCTGGGGGTAAGCCCCGAATTTGACGGTCAAGGCTGTCTGCAAGACATTCACTGGTCCTTGGGCTTTATCGGGTACTTCCCCACCTACACCCTTGGCAATCTCTATTCCGTACAATTTTTTGAGGCCTTTGAAAAAGCTCACTCCAACTGGAAAGAACGGGTCGCTCAAGGTTCCCTGGATTTTATCCGTGACTGGCTTAGGGAAAACATCCACAAGCATGGACGTCAGTTTAGTTCTGAAGAACTCTGTAGAAGAGTGACAGGAAAAGAATTAAGTCATGAACCTTATGTGAAGTACCTCACAAACAAATATCGGCAACTTTATTATTTATAGAGGACACAAAAAAACTCCAAAGATTCCTCTTTGGAGTTCTTGTAACTAATAGAAAACGCAAAATTAGCGCTTGGAGAACTGGAAGCGTTTACGGGCTCCGGCAAGACCGTATTTCTTACGCTCTCTCTTACGAGGATCGCGGGTTAGGTAACCAAGGGCCTTGAGACCTTGGCGATTGCCTTGGTCTTCTTGAACAAGAGCGCGTGCGATGCCGAGGCGCGCTGCTATCATTTGACCTTGGATTCCACCGCCTGTAACCCGGATGATCACATCATAGTTTGATGGGCTGGAAACTTTAGTTAGAGGAGCTAAAACAGCCTGGCGCTGCAGCTCGAGAGTGAAGTATTCTTCAAATTTCTTGCCATTCACAAGAACATTGCCTTTTCCTGCGCGGAGACGCACTGAGGCAACTGCTGTCTTTCTTCGGCCTGTTCCAATCTGTTCTTTCATAATTCCTTCAAAATTCGCTTAAAATTTAGATGCTAGCAGGGATGGGCGCTTGAGCTTTCATATCGTGCTTGTCACCTGCATAAATGCGCAGCTTTTTCATTTGAGCTTCTGCTAAACGCGTCTTCGGCATCATCCCCTTCACGGCGTGCCATATGATATAATCGGGCTTTCGGTCAAGCATTGTACGATACGGCACTTCGCGCATTCCACTCATTGCACCTGTATGGTAACGATAGATCTTTTGCGCATCTTTCGCGCCAGTGACAGCAATCTTCTCTGCGTTAATGATCACAACGCCGTCGCCACAGTCGACAGAAGGAGTGAAGCCGGGCTTATGCTTTCCTCTAAGGACTTTAGCGACCTCGGCAGCGAATCTTCCAAGAGTTTTGCCTGAAGCATCGAGCAAAAACCATTTACGCGCTGAGCTTGCTTCTTCTTTCGTCAGAAGAACGGTTGTATTTTTCTTCTTCATGGGATTAGGGCCTAAAAAAAGGTTCAGTGTTGTACTTGTTAAATAAGAATGGCCAGTCTACTTTCCCTTTCATTTTTTTAAAAGAGAAATCAGAAACGCCGCAACATTAAAATAATTTTTAAATAACTCTTGACTAGAACTCTTCCGGAGAGCTTGCCAAAAGATCTTTTCTAGGATATATTTTTCTCTCTTTATTTTCAGCCACGTTGGGTATAGTGAAACCTCAGCGAAAATAATTGCTCCGAAAATCTTTATTTTGAAATGACCATGCGCCAATTAAAAACTTTTTTTATTCGCACTTATGGGTGCCAGATGAATGAGCTCGACTCGGAAATCATGGTCGGCCAGTTGGAAAAGCGGGGCTTGACCCGTACCGATGACGAAAATTTTGCAGATCTTTTAATTTTTAATACGTGTTCTATTCGCGATCTGGCGGAGCGTAAAGTCATGGGAAAAATCGGCCAGCTGGGCAGATCGCGTCAGAAGCGTTCTATCATCGGGGTGACGGGTTGTATGGCGATGGCTAAAAAGGAAACCCTTTTTCGCAAGCTCCCCCACGTCGATTTTGTCATCGGCACAAATAATATCAGTGAGTTGAATCAGGTTCTCGATGAAGTGATTCTCACTGGCAAACAAACGATCCGCACGGACGATCAGTTTGAAGAAAATCTGGATTATTTGGTCGCCAAGCGGGACGACCCCGTTAAGGCATTTGTCTCAATTATTCGTGGATGCGATAAATTCTGCACTTATTGTGTCGTCCCTTATACGCGCGGCCAAGAAGTCTCCCGTCCTCCAGAAAGTATTATCGAAGAATGCAAACTGCTCGTTCAGAAAGGGTACAAAGAAATTACCCTTTTGGGGCAAAACGTCAATAGTTATGGCAAAGACAAACCTGAATGGAAGTGTCTTTTCCACGATCTTCTCTACCGTTTAGATAAAATCCCTGGTTTGGAGAGAATTCGTTTCATGACGTCGCATCCGGTCGATATTACGGTCGAATTGATGCATGCCATCAGGGACCTTCCCTCTGTTTGCGAATTTGTTCATTTCCCTGTTCAGGCGGGATCCAATAGGATTTTGAAGAAAATGCATCGCGTATATACGGTCGAAAAGTATTTGGAAAAAGTAGAACTGATCCATTCGATTGTGCCTAATGTTTCCCTTGGCACCGACATCATTGTAGGCTTTCCGACAGAGACTGAGGAAGAATTCCAGATGACCTATGATATTTTTAAACAAATCCGCTACTCGGTCGCCTTTATTTTTGCATACAGCGCTCGCAAAGGGACACCAGCCTTCCGCTGGAAGGATGATATCCCCGAAGAGGTTAAACAAGAAAGGCTTCAGCGCCTTTTAACATTGCATAATGAGATCTGCATCAAAGATCGCAAAGCCCTTCTCGGAACGGAAATCGAGGTTCTTGTCGAAAAATATAACCGAGAGGAAAATCAGGCAAAAGGACGTTCTCGCTGCTGGAAAAACACTATCTTTTCTGGGGGTCAGTCCCTGGTTGGAACCCTGCAAAAGGTAAGAGTCACAGGGTTTAGCCACCAAACATTACTCGGAGAAATTGTGGGAGGTGGAAGCCCAAGCTCCAAACTCCTAATAGCGCACTAAAAAAAAGGTCCTTGGGATAACCTCAAGGACCTTTTTCCTTATTGGAAAAAACATTACTTTTTGAGAACTTTTGCTATTGCAAGTCCTGCGAGGAACCAAGCAATCACAAGATCAATGATGTTTACAAAAACATACGATCCTGGGAAGCCCCACCAATTCCAACAAGGGAGAAAGCATACAATACCTGCTCCAAGCCCAAATAAGGTGATGAAAAGGACTTTCTGTCTGAAAGCCAAGCCCTTTGTCTGTAAAAGCATCCATGTTGCGATGAAGGCACCAATGATTTGAATAATCAGCGCGACAATAAAAGGCTTGATCGTCATCCTGCCCATACCATTTGGCTGAACACAGGCAAACATAAAAGGACCTTTTTCCATCATCCCCATCCCTTTGTTCATTTCGCTCTGGGAGGTGTTGGAGTCATAGCGGAAAGTGTTGGGAAGAATATACATCCCGCAAGAAGGCGCATTATGGCTAATAGCTCTTGCCACTTCAGACTCGTTAGAAAACTTCTTAAAGCAATGTTGGTGCCATGGGAACACCATCCAGGAAAGAATTCCCCAGATAAAAACAACAATACCGCCGATCACGGCAGCTTTGAGATGATTTTTTTGCATACTAGAAACCCCTGTTTGGTAAGTGAATCAATAAAATTGATGTATAATGTTTATTTGATTATTATGTAAGACTTTTCGAAAAAAATGCAAGAACCTCTTATACTTGCATGCTTGAATCGGTCATAGACTTGGATTTTATACCACGAATTTTTTCGTATAACAAAGCGTGGAGCTCAGACCGCCATCTTCTTGCCAGCTGGCAAGAGCGAACGCGAAGTTAGACAAAAAGCGCACTAAAAACCAAACATTTATAATAGGGGGATAGTTTCATGTCTTCAGTAAATTTTTATCATCCTCTCACACTTCAAGAAACTTGCGCAACTCGAATTCTATCTTCTCAGACCCATTTGACCTTTCGTGAAGACGCGCAGCGAGTGTTCAATCAAGACACGCTTTACATTTTGTGGAAGCGCCTAAAAGAAAAAATCCCCCCTGGAGTCCTTAATTTCCCTGTTTATTCAGGGGATATCGAAACAAAATATACCTGTGGTCCAGACCCATACAACGAACCCAATTTTAAAGTAGCTTCCCTTTTTGAAAAGCTATCTAAGCAATTTCGCTCCCATTTTAAAGAAGCAGGACTGCGCGAGCTTATTCGGAATAGAATTCCCGTTGCTAGCTCAGAGTATCTTAAACTACAAGAAATCCTTAAAAAAAAATGGGAAGATGAAGCTCTTTGCACGCTTTGGAGTGAAGGGATTTGTTGGCAAGTTGAAGGGGAACCTATATTGGAAAAAGCAGAAGAAATACATCTCTGGATGTGTGAAAATGCTCCACTTTTAGTACCCGTTTCAGAGATATACCTCTCGTGGGAAAAGCTGAAAGTAATTCCTACTGAGATTGTTAATTTAACCGATCTTAGGTTTCTTACCCTTTGGAGAAATTCCGTTGTCCTCATCGATAACCTTCGGCAATGTCCGCACTTAGAATATGTAGACTTAAAAAGTAACACAATCTCTTCCTGTGAATCTCTTAAACACTGTACGAAGATCACTTTTCTGAATCTCTCCGATAATCTTCTCTCCGATATTTCTGCATGTGGTGAGCTCCTCGAACTTACCGAACTTTACTTAAAAAAAAATCGAATCTCAACGATTGATCCTCTCCACAACCTGACAAAGTTACAAATATTAAATCTAAGCGAAAATAGAATCTCAATGATTGATGCGTTGTGTGAAATGACTCAGCTCACCGAACTTGATCTTAACAGGAACAGGATTTCAAAGATCGACGCTTTGGCCAAATGCGTTTTGCTAGAAAACCTTTATGCAGAGCAAAATAACATTACTACAATTAACTCTATCGCTCAGTGCATTCAACTGCGAGCCCTCAATCTGAGCAGTAATCAAATCACTAGGATTGAGACGATCGTCGCCTTCCAAGATCTGGTTACGCTTCATCTTAATAACAATAAAATCAAAAAGATCGATTCCTTGAGCTCATGTCCTCAACTTTTAAAAGTTAATTTGGATAATAATGAGATCGCAGTCCTGGGTCCAATCAGTGGTCCAACATTGCGTAAGCTTTCTGCTACCAATAATCGCATTTCAACGATCGATTTCACAGGTCAGACCCAATTAAGGATCTTAAAACTTGCCTCCAATAAAATCTCTCGTATCGATTCGCTTATAGGTTGTCCCCAACTCAAATTCCTGGACCTGCGAAAAAATAAAATCACAGAATTAGCGCCTCTTGCACATCTTCCTCTAACTCAGCTTCTTGTGCAATCCAATCCACCTTTCTTCTCTGATCCTTTTAATTATCTTCAGAAACTTAAGCTCATCGCTCAGGAAGGCAATCTTTTGCTTTTTCCTAAGGAAACCGATATTGCAGAAATCACACCTACTCAGTACGAAGCAAGGCTAGACTTTTTTTCCAAATACACTTGCCTATCACCCTGCTCACACTTTTTAAAGACAATTGCTTTAGAGAAATCAAATCTTGAAAAATTGAACGAAGCTTTTAGTAGGCTCGAACCTTCCGACAAATCTTCAATCAATGAGGCTATTTACAAGGAAGCGGCATTCTTAGGTGATTCGTCTATGGTTTTGGATATACCCAACGCGATTGAAAATTTAGATTTAAGACCGAGCCAAAGCCCCGGGATTGGACCATCGAATCTAGCCCCTATTTCTAATAGGGGCGACGATTCGATCGCGCCAATCGCGGGAGCTTTTGCTTCGGTCCTCAGTCGCGTTGGGCATAAAACCTCTTTTTTAAACGCAGATCTTCTATTCTCAGATATGAACTTATTACAGCGTGCAACAAGAAAAGCAATATTGAGTAAATTTGATCGATTGTCTAAAAAAAGTAAGCAGCAAGTCTATCGAGAAATTTACAATCTTTTCCACAGTTCACAAGAGCACTGGCAGGAGGCTTACGCCCCTGAAGAGCGAGATGGAATTGATGAAATTCAATGGGGAAAGAAGCATGCGTTTATCAATATTTTGATTCTTGCGGATGCAATGGCTAATAACCCTGGGTTAGTTTTATAACCTAAGTTTTGAGTCCCTTTCATAGAGACTTATATCCCAACGCGACTGAAAATTTGGTTTAGGGCCGAAGCGAAAGCTACCGCGATTGGCGCGATCGAATCGTCGCCCTATTAGAAATAGGGGCTAGATTCGATCGTCCAATCCCGGTTGAGTATAGTAAGGCTCTGTGAAAAGAGCCCAAATCTCAGGTTAATAGCTTTTCGAAGTCATACTCGGAAAGTACAGGAACTTTAAGCGCTTTCGCTTTATCGAGTTTGGAACCGGGATCCTCACCAGCAAGAATGTAGTCTGTTTTAGCGCTGACCGAGCCAGACACTTTTCCTCCACGCTCTTTGATCAGCGCAGTTGCTTCATCGCGAGAATAATTCTGGAGCGATCCCGTTAATACAAACATTTTCCCTGAGAAGAGATGATCTGTGCGGCGCGTCACTTTTATGCTCTGGGGTTTAATGCCCATCATCAGTAGCATATGGATTTCTTTAATATTCGCGGGCTCTTTAAAATAATCTACCACTGACTGGGCGATCTTAACCCCAATACCTTGAATCGCCTTGAGTTCTTCAATGCCCATGAGCGATAATCTTTCGATACTGCCTGCATTCTCTGCAAGTAGTTCTGCAATCCCCTCACCTACATGCTTTATTCCCAAAGAAAGAAGAAAGCGAGGCAAAGCAACTTGACGCGATTTATCAATGCTTTCGAGTAAGTTCTTGATCGATTTCTCTTTAAATCCATCGAGCTTTGCAAGATCCTCTGCGGTAAGTGAATAAATATCGGAAAGGTTGCGGACCAGTCCTTTTCTAAAAAGCTGTTCCACAACTTTCTCTCCCAGATGCTCGATATCCATGGCGTCTTTAGAAGCAAAATATGCGATGCGTCCTATCTGCTGCTCTGGGCAGTCCTTGGTATTGGGACAGCGCACTGCAACCTCGTCTTCGCTTGTGATCACGTGTGCCCCGCAGGAGGGGCAAAAATGAGGCATCTTCCAAGAGTGCGTGCCTTGAGGCCGACGGTTTTTATCTACTTCAACCACTTTGGGGATCACGTCTCCGCCTTTCTCAATGATTACCCAGTCGCCAACGCGAATATCCTTGCGTTCTACCTCTTCTTGATTATGAAGGGTAGCCCTTGCAATCGTGCTTCCCGACACAAAGACAGGTTCGAGCTCAGCAACAGGAGTGAGAACCCCCGTTCGACCTACTTGAACAGTGATTTTCTTAATGCGTGTTAGCGCTTGCTCTGCCGCAAATTTATAGGCAACTGCCCAGCGTGGGCTTTTTCCTGTCGTACCCATTTGATCGTGGTACTTAAGCTCATCGACTTTGACAACGATACCATCGATATCAAAAGGAAGGTTATGACGCTTTTCCTCAATACTATCTGCAAATTTTAAAATTGCGTCGACACTATCGCACCGCTTGCGGAAATGATCATCAAAAGAGGGAAGACCAATTTTTTTCAAAAAGATATGGCATTCTAATTGGGTGGGAACAGGGGCTTCAATTTCGTCCGCTAAACCATAAAAGACAGCGCTCAATTTTCTTTTCACAACCTCTTTAGCATCGAGCAATTTCAGCGACCCAGCAGCTGCATTGCGTGGGTTCGCATATAATTCCTCTCCTTTGTCCCTTTTTTCATCATTTAACTCTTCAAAGACTTGATGAGGCATGAAAACTTCTCCCCGCACTTCGAGAATATCGGGGATATGCGATCCTATAAGCTCCATCGGGACAGAGCGAATCGTCTTCATGTTTTCTGTGATATCCTCCCCTTTGCGTCCATCGCCGCGTGTGAGCCCTTGCACAAAGAGGCCATCTTCATAGCGGACGGTGACTGCTATCCCATCCATTTTAAGCTCACAACAAAAATGAACAGAAGAATGTCCCAGTAACTTTTGAACGCGTTTGACAAAGTCCTCAAGCTCTTCTCGGGAATAGGTGTTGGCAAGTGAGAGCATCGGAACGGTGTGTTCGATTTGTCTAAAACCTTTAGACAATCCCCCGCTTACCCGTTGGGTCGGAGAAGAGCGGCTGACCCATTCAGGGTGGGCTAGTTCAATCTGTTCAAGCTTTTTAACAAGCAAGTCGTATTCATAATCGGAAATAACCGGCCGCGCTTCCATGTAATAATGAATATCATGCGCGAGTACTTCTGCAATGAGTTTGCGATATTCCTCTTTCGTAATTCCGCTCAACTTAGAAGACAAATTGCACCTCGAAACACATTGTCGATAAGGGAGCCAGCTGCAGCCTGACGCCGATTCTCTTATCGTTTTTTTCCTGAACGATCTCTAATTTTGCATTGATTTTGCCAGATCCCCAGTATTCTTCTCTATCCGTATTAAACACTTCTTGGATAGCGTGAACATTGCGCAAACCAATGAAATATTCCGGCACAAAGTTAGGAGTAAAATTGTGAACAATGAAGAGATACCGATCCGATGATTTTCTCAAATAACTAATCACTGAGTTACTTCTATCCGAGAACTCCACCCACTCAAATCCTTTATAGTCAAAATCATATTCCCAAAGAGGCCGATTTTGATGATAAAAGTGATTCATTTCTTTAAAAAAATGATGAAGCATCGCGTGTCGTTCATAGCGCAAAAGATCCCAAGGCAAAGCATCCAAGCAGTTCCACTCGCTCCACTGCCCAAGCTCAGCCCCCATAAAAATTAATTTTTTTCCTGGATGGCAAATCAGATAGCTATAGAGCAACCTTAAATTTGCGAATTTTTGCCAGTCATCTCCCGGCATTTTAGAAAGGAGCGCTCCTTTGCCGTGGACCACTTCATCGTGCGATAAAGGCAAAATAAACTGTTCTGAGAAAGCGTAAATGAGGGAAAACGTCAAATCATTCTGATCATAGCCCCGAAATAAGGGGTCTTTATGGAAATAGCGTAGCGTATCGTTCATCCATCCCATATTCCATTTCATCGTAAATCCCAATCCCCCTCTTTCCAAAGGATGAGTGACTCCTGTGAAAGCTGTGGATTCTTCTGCAACCCGATGCACACCAGGAAAATGCTTCTCAATCGCGGAGTTCAAATGCTTGATAAACTCGATCGCTTCGATATTCTCATTTCTTCCATAGACGTTAGGAATCCATTCCCCTGCTTTTCTGCCGTAATCAAGGTAAAGCATGGAAGCGACAGCATCGACCCGCAAGCCGTCAATATGCATCTTATCAAGCCAAAAAAGCGCACTCGCGATCAAAAAATTGCTGACCTCACATCTTCCATAGTTGAAGATGTAGGTATTCCAATGAGGATGAAAACCCTTGCGGGGATCTTCGTGTTCGTAAAGGTAAGTACCGTCGAATTGAGCTAAAGAATGACCATCTGTTGGAAAATGCGCGGACACCCAATCCAGGAGAACACCGATCCCCTGCTCATGCATGTGGTCAACAAAGAACTGAAAATCCTCAGGGGTACCATAACGACTGCTCACAGAAAAAAAACCAGTGACCTGGTAACCCCAAGATTCATCAAGAGGATGCTCCATCACAGGCAAAATTTCCACGTGCGAAAAAGCCATTTTTTTGCAGTACTGGGCGAGTTCTATTGCAAGCTGTCTGTAACCCAAAGGGTGTCCGTCTTGCCTTTTCCAAGAACCTAAATGCACCTCATAAACATTCATGGGAAAAGCGCCTTGGTTTTTCTGCGCTCTCTTTTGCATCCATTCCTGATCCTTCCACACATAGCTATCCACATTGGTAATGATCGAAGCCGTTGCCGGACGGTATTCCGTAAAAAGGGCGAAAGGATCGGACTTAATCCGCAAATGTCCGCTTCGTGTGTGGATTTCAAACTTATACTTCTCATTCGCCGCAATTCCAGGCATAAAAATCTCCCAGACACCCGAAGCACCCAGCTCTCGCATCGGGTTCAGCCTGCCATCCCAAAAATTGGAGTCATACACCAGCGAAACAGCAAGGGCATTAGGCGCCCAAACAGCAAATTTTACGCCTTTTACGCCTTGCTGCTCTGAGAGTCGCGCCCCCATGACATCGTAAAGCTGATAGTGCACCCCTTTTCCAAAAAGATAAGCATCCATTTCGCCAAAAGTGGGTAAAAAAACATAAGGGTCGTAATTCAATGCTCCGCTTTGCGAATAAACCTTGTAATCCTTCCATGTCGTGGATTCGGGAACTTCCACCTCAAAGAGCCCTTCAGAATTGATCTGTTTAGCTTCTGCCGTTTTTCCAAAAAGTTCCAGATAGACAGAAGATGCCCCAGGTCTCCAAAGACGGATCACTTTTCCCCCATTCGGAACGGAATGCAGCCCTAAGACTTGATGCGGATCCCGAAGGAAAGAGGAGAATTCAATTGTTGGAGAGTTTTTCACATTTACAGACATGGCCGCCTCTCAAAATAGATATACCGGTTCCGTTTCAATCGGCTATAGAATTTTTGATTTTAACAAACCCCTTTTCCGATCCATCAAACAGGGCCTTATTGCTCGAATAATGCCCCTGCTTGATGGATCAAAAATGGTCGTGTTAAAACCAAAATTCTATATCCCATTGAAATGTCACCAGTATATACTTTTGGACTATAGAGAAAATTGTAAACTTGTGCGAGGAAAAATTGCTTTTTTCGCTTCTCACTAAAATGCTTAGAAATACTCACTAAATTTTATAAAACTTGACTTGGAAAGAATAACTCAATATACCAAGAATTTAAAGTAAATTTTTCAAAGAAAGGAGTCGCGAACAGATCTGATCTTCGCACTCGACCGATCAATAATGCCGGGCAGACAAGTTCCAGCTTAAAGGGCAGAAATAGTCTTTCCAACCTTTTCTTATTTTCCTGAATTATCAAGAATACACTGTGGAAAAAATTAAAATAGCGGCTTATGAAATTCCTTGCGATTCAAAAGAATCAGATGGCACTTTGGAATGGCAATCCACCACTCTTATTTTATACCCAACGTGATTGAAAATTTGGTTTAGGACCGAAGCGAAAGCTCCCGCGATAGGCGCGATCGAATCGTCGCCCCTATTAGAAATAGGGGCTCTCGAGTTTGGACAAATCTCCCTACCGAACTTCAAATTAATCGTCCTTCGGCGATTTTCCAATACATCGCCA
>JAJPIB010000042.1 GCA_021324995.1 Chlamydiia bacterium
ATTTAAAATTTAATCCCCCTCTGTGAGCTCTGTGATCTCTAGCGAACCTTGTTCGCGGGTGGTTGAAAAATGCTTTTTCCCGATTCTTCAGTTTTTTTCGGTATATTTATCCGAAAATGACCAAAAACTTAATTTTGGAAAAGCACTGCCTCTTGCTCTTTTCCACTAAAACTCCCTATAATTCTGAATGACTTGAAAAATCGATTAGGGACTCTTATGCAAATACTGATGACGATTGTAACCAGCTTACTTTTTGCTTGGGTTTGTGCACACTATGCATTGCGCCGCGGCTACAACCCCGCGACCTGGTTCGTGGCAGGAACATTTTTCGGAATTTTCGCCCTTATCGCTCTCTTCATCTTCCCTAACAAACGCAAACCTCAAAACCGGGTCGCTTCCACGCGCAAAGTTCCTTCCATCAAAGCAGCTTGCCCGGTTCAAGCACAAAAACTGTGGTACTACCTCGATGACAAAAAGGAACAGTTTGGACCAATGAGCTTTAATGCCTTAAGTAAGGCATGGATCGATGGGGCCGTGCAAGAGCAAACCTACGTATGGAATGAGGAGATGGAAAACTGGCAACCCCTGAAAGAAGTCGCCTCACTGCAACATCCATAAAAAAAGCCGTGCGATAACCGCGCGGCTTTTAAACTGAAAGCTTAAAAAATTGAATTACCAGCTCGCTTTGACAACACCGGGAATCATTCCGCTATTCGCCATCTCGCGGAAGCAGAGCCTGGAAAGCTTGAATTTTTTCAAAACACCGCGGGAACGGCCTGTAAGTTGGCATCGGCTGCGGAGGCGTACTGGGGAAGAGTTGGGAGACATTTTGTTCAATGCGACTTTCGCAGCATTGCGCTCTTCTTCGCTTTTATTCATGTCGATGATGATCTTCTTCAGACTTTGGCGCTTGTCCCATTTCAATTGAACAAGGCGCTCACGCTTTTTTTGTTTTGCCATCCAAGTTTTTGTTGCCATATTCCTCTTACTCTACTTTTTACGAGCAGGACCTTTTTGTCTCTGCTTGCGATTTGGGTCCGTTTTATTGATCACATAGACGCGTCCTTTGCGGCGCACAACTTTGTCCCCTTTAGAAGGGTCAGATTTGATCGAAGCTCTGACTTTCATGACTACCTTAAGAAAGAAAATTAAAGTTAGCCAAATTTATACGCAATCCCTAGATTTCTTTGCAAGAACTCAAAATCGTCAGGGCAGGGCATAGAAAACTATAAAATTTTATAATGTCCTATGCCCTGGATCGTCGAGCGCTCTGTACAACTCACCTACTTAACCATCCGTCGCAAAGAAAATTCTTTATTCCTTGAGGAATTTCTATCCATTCGGCTATATTGATCCCCATCTACTTACACACTCCTTTAAAAGGTTTAGAATCATGAAACGCACGTACCAACCTAGCAAGAAAAAACGCCAGAAAGCTTGCGGATTCCGCAAAAGAATGAAGACAAAAGATGGCCGTAAAATCGTCAACCGTCGTCGCACTTCCGGACGTAAGAAGCTAACCACAGCATAAATGGCAATCGCTAGCCGAGATTCTCTTCATCCGGAGCTGCAAGAAAACCTTCCTCTTTCAGCTTCGGAAAGCTTTCCTAAAAAAAAATTTCCAAAATCAGCTCGCATCCTCGCGGGATCCCATTTTAGGTTGATTCACAGAAACTCTACCCGTCACTTCGGTGAATTGATCGCAATCCATGTTAGACAAGGAAGACCTGGCCTCCCCAAACTGGGGATCACCGTGTCAAAAAAGTTCGGAAAGTCTCACGACAGAAACCGCTTCAAGAGGGTCGTTCGCGAAGCCTTTCGAGAGCTTTTAAACACCCTTCCTCCCGACTTAGAACTTAATGTTACCCCCCGAAAAAATGGCGCTGCTCTCTCCAAGCAAGCCGTTCTGCTCGAACTTCAAAATCTCTTGTCAAAACTGATCTGAAAAATGATAGAGTTGCATCAAAAGGCAAATGGATCGCAAAAATGATGCAACAAACTTTTGATCAAAATCAGATCTTCTCTCATCTTAATCCAGCGCAGAAAAAAGCTGTCCTAGCTGCTCAAGGACGCGTTCTCATTCTAGCCGGTGCCGGTAGCGGAAAGACGAGTGTGCTCGCTTACAGAATCGCTCATATGCTGCAAAACTTAAACATTCCTCCGCAAGCGATTCTTGGCCTGACCTTCACCAATAAAGCAGCCCAAGAAATGCGGGAAAGAGTAGCGAAAATTGTCGGCCACAAAGCGGCAAAAGGGGTGACATTAAGCACTTTTCACAGCTTCTGTATGCATGTGCTCCGACAAGAGATCCATCATTTGGGATACACAGCTAATTTTTCTCTCTACGATGAAAAGGACGTGCGAAGGCTTGGACAGAATCTAGCGAGACACCTTCTAGAGCATGAGGGAGAACTGCCCTCCATGGAAAAGACCTTTGGCAAAATTTCCTATGCAAAAAGTCGCGGTCTCTCTTTTGAACAGGCGAGCGAAGGAAAGACGGATTGGCATGATCAATTCAGTGCAGATCTCTATGCGCGCCTTAAAACATGCATGCGCGCTTACAATGCCGTCGACTTTGACAGTTTACTCTCGCTCACTGTGCAACTGTTCGAAGAATACCCCGATGTCTTGAAGCGCTATCAAGACCGCTACCATTATATTATGATCGATGAGTACCAAGACACAAACCCGATTCAATACCGGCTTGCGCAACTCATCTCGGGAGAGCGCAACAATTTGTGTGTGGTCGGCGATGACGATCAGTCGATCTATGGATGGAGAGGGGCGGAGATTAAAAATATTCTGCAATTCGAATCCGACACGCAAATTAAGCTCGAACAAAATTACCGCTCCACCCCGACCATCCTCCAGGGCGCCAACGCTGTCATCGCAAACAATACCTTGCGCCATGCAAAAGAGCTGTGGAGTACTGCAGAAAAGGGGGAACAGATCACATTGTTCCACGCTCCCACAGAGCTGGAGGAAGCCCAATCTGTTGTTCAGAAAATGATTCGATTGCGGAAAGAGAAAAACATTTCCTGGAAAGACATGGCGATTCTCTATCGCTCAAATATTCTTTCCCAGCCTTTCGAACTCGCCCTCATGCAGGCTGTCTGGGAAAAGGACGGTTCATGGGTGCGAGGCATTCCCTTTGAAGTCTTTGGCGGAACGGAATTTTATGAGCGCGCTGAAATCAAGGATCTCATCGCCTACTTGCGCGCTATCTCCAACCCTATGGATCAAGAAGCTCTTTTACGCATCATTAATACTCCACGCCGCGGCATTTCCGATAAGACACTTGATCAGCTCACCCAATTCAACAGACAGCGAGATATTCCGCTTTGGAATCTTTTGGAAGAAATCGCTTCCCCTCTTTCTTCTTCTTTTAAAAGTGACCTTTCCGAAAAAGCAATCGCAAGCATCCGCTCGTTTGTCGAAGTGATGCTAGAAGCCCAAGAACGTTTCAAGAATCCTCCTCTTCACGAATCCCTTGCTTGGCTCATTGATACAATCGATTATAAAAAAGCGATTGTCGAGGACGTCAAAAGCCAAAAGATGCGCGATTTCAAATGGGAAAATGTCGCTCACTGCATCGACTCTGTCGCGATTTATGAAGAAGAGCAGATTGCGCATGGTCAAGAACAGGAGATCTCACTATCCCACTTTCTGGTCAGTTCGACTCTGGATCAGGAGCGCGTTCCAAAGCGCAATAAGGCGCAAAAAGAGGATAAGGTCAACCTGATGACTTTTCACAGCGCCAAAGGCCTGGAGTTCACCTCTTGCTATCTCGTGGGACTAGAGGATCACATTATTCCTCACGAAAAAAGCCTCATGGAGACGGGCTTAGAAGAAGAGCGCAGATTGATGTACGTCGCTATGACGCGAGCTAAAAAATACCTCACTCTCAGCATGGCGCGCAAACGCAAGAAGATGGGCAAGGAAATCATCACTCATCCTTCCCGCTTCCTGTTTGAAATCCCCAAGGATCTTATTCGCATCACGTCCTGGCAAACCGTAGATTAGCACTCTTCTGAATTTAGTTTGCTTCCGAAGTTACTATGGGATAACCTAGAAGATTGAAAAAATCTATCCAAAGAAGGCTTGAGTCCCCCGTGCTTCCGGATGTATTCTTTCCCTCCATTACCCACCCAATGCAGAATAACAGCGCATAAATTAAGTCCTCTTGCCATTCTCCAGTTATAGATCTCGGGAAGTTCTTGAATAGGTAACTGATGGGTATGAATAAGATGGGAGAGCAGAGGGTCATCCCCTCCAAAGAGATGATTTTGTGTCATTGCACTTTTTGCCCAATCTTCGAGGATGGAAATCCCATGTTGGAACACAACTACCCCTCCGTTATAGCGGATATTAGGGCTGAGTTGAGACAGATGATCGCAGTCGTAATCACGTACAAGAGCCATCTCCCTATTGGAGTCAAAATGGTCGAAGAGTGCTTTTAAAGAGCCTAAAACTTCGCAGTCGATATCGATCCATATTCCTTCTTCATACGGAGATTCTAGAAAGGCAAAAGGTTTTTTAAACCAGGTTTGGCGACAATTCCACACTCGCCATCCATAATCGCGTTCCCAGGTTTTCGCAAGTGTTTCATCAATATTTTTTCTCGGGGTGATCCAAGAAGAATCTATACCCATTGAAACGACCTCGCCTCGCTCTGTACACCACGCTTTCATCTCATCGCTCATTCCAAAATCAAAGAATGTGACAGGATAGCTATTATGCTCGCTGTAGCGATCCCACCACCAAGGAAGGAGCCATTCTTGACTCCTCTCTGCTCCACATAAAACTCCTCGCTCTTTCTTGGGCGAGCGCTTCCATCTATAAATTTCTTTAGTCATCTGAGAGTGCCTAGTTTTTCATTAAGAGAAGAGCATCGGCGACTTTTGGTTTCACCGCTTCGGGTGCAGCATCATAAGCTGCTTGCATATGTTCTATTGCGGAAGAAAGCGCTTTCTTTTCGAATAAAAATTCAGCAACCGCCATCTCCGCCTTCCACAAGTTTTCAGCATCGCGCTTGCCAATTCCTTGAATATACTGAATAAGGGGTTTGAGAACTCTCTCAATACGACCTTTCGATTTATGCCTCGTCACAGCTTTCTGGAATTCAAGAAGAGCAACTTTATAATGCGTCCCTCGTTTATTTTCTGGGTCCCGTTTAAGGAGGTCAGTTTTTAATTTTAAGATCTGTGGATTTTTGATCTTATTTTTCGCAAGCGCATTTGCCAGCTTTTCAAGATGAAAAAAATCGCCTTTTTCTTTTTTCAACCCTTTCTCAAGAATGACCTGTTTGAAATAAGGCATGGACAGCGTTGTTGCTTTCCGATAAAGCTCGATCCATTGTTCCTCATCTAGAGGATTTTCTTTTTCCCGATCCAGGGCGATGCAGACATCTTGAAAATTCTGGATCAAGCGCTTCATTTCATCGAGATAACCTTGAGCTGTCAAAGGAAGATAGCCAAATCGTGCAAATTCCTTTCCCAACGGATCGAGAAGTAACACCTGTGGGAACTCTTTAATGTCATATTTTTGCTCAGTGATTTCGTCACTATTGAGAGTCCACAGAACCGCACTTTCATGAATATGCTCTTGAAAGAACACATCGGTGAGAACATCTTTCTGCAGTTTTTGCGACCAGGGGCAATGATCGCCCCTTAATAATACAAGGGCGATGGGTAGATTTTTCAGCTGAGCCATTTGGCATATGTTTTGTTCTTCAATCTTCCGTTGTTCACAGTGAACAACAGTAAAAAAAGACATTAGAAAGCAATATAAAATGATTCTATGCATCGTTATTGATAAAAAAACCGGATAAAATTATGATACTATTCTTTTTCTACTCAATCCATTTATATAAAAAATGTTTTTATTTCCGACTACAATTATTTTGAGACACGGCAGAGAAAATTTGAAAAAGTGCAGTTTGCGTGGACTAGAATCACGTCCTGACTTCCGCTTTTTTACTTATCCTCAAGATAGACTGCCCGATCTTTCTCAATATATTTTGCTCACGATCGACGCTCCTCCGCTATCTGAATCCGATCGCAATCTTGGGCTGTTTCTCATCGATGGAACATGGCGCTATGCAAAACGGATGCAAGAGCAATTGCCCGTTCCCCATCTTTTTCAGAAGAGAAGCTTACCTGCAAGTTTTCAAACAGCTTACCCGAGAAGACAAGCCGATTGTCCCGATCCATCGCGAGGACTTGCCTCCATCGAAGCCCTCTATCTATCTTTCTCTATTTTGGGGAGGAATACAGAAGGTCTTTTAGATAATTACCATTGGCGTGAAGACTTCCTTAAAATGAATAGCCTCCTACCAAAACAGGCCTGTGCCGACTGCAAAGAAGGGTTCGACAGAAACAGGTAAGCGGCCTTTCGGAGAACGCCTGCCTAAAATCACTTCTGCTGCAGCTTCTTGAGCCTCTTTTTCGTTTTCGTAAGCGACAACAATTGCAGAAAATAAAGGTAGACGCGCTACGCTATAGGGCGTTCCAAAAATGACAGCTACCACGGGGGTCTCTGATTTTGCAAGTCCATACAATATGGCTTCTTCATTACTTTCGAGCTCACAGTGAGGCAGGGTATTCGTCAATTTTGATAGAGCAACAATGACGCAAGAGCAATTCTGAATTTTTGTAAAGAGTTGCGGATCAGAAAGAGAATGCACTTCGACATCGAGCTGTTCTTCAAGGATAGCATTAAAAAAAGAACAGTTGCCTGCTTCCACAATAGCAACTTTACCCTGGGCAAGAGGAAGAATCTTTTCGTTACGGATTACAGTAATCGCTTCTTCAAAAAGGCGCTTTTTTAACGCAAAAGCTTCAGGAGAATTGATCGCATCAGCAATATTATCTTCAGGTACTGAATAGGAGCGATCGAAAAGCCCTAGCTGTTTTTTAGCCAGAATAATTTTGCTGACTTTGTCGTCGATGAGTTCTTCCGGAACTACACGATTTTCTACCGCACCTTTAAGCATTTGAAAGGCTTCAGGAAGGTCATAACGCAGAATCTGATCGATATTGGGAGCGATATGGTCCCCATAAAGAAGTAAATCATGGCCTGCTAGAAAAGTATTCATGGCGATCTCTCCAGGCCCATAGCTTTTTGCAAGCGCTTTCATATTTAAAGCATCAGAAATGATCAAGCCATTAAAATTGAATTGTTTTCTCAAAAGCGTTGTAATGATTTGATGAGAAAAAGTTGCCGGCAGCAGATCTTCTTCTGCGAGAGCATTCACATATAAGTGAGCCGACATCACGGAGCTTATGCCCGATTGCACCAGCCAATGAAACGGAAATAATTCGATTTTTTGCAACTCGATGCTATCATGTTCTACACGAGGAAGGTCGATATGAGAATCAATGGAAGTATCTCCATGTCCAGGAAAATGCTTCATACAAGCAAAAATTCCCATCGATTGCATTCCCCGCATCACCATTTCGCCGCGAAGCGCCACTTGGAAAGGATCTTCGCCGAAGGAGCGAACGTGAATAATTGGGTTTAAAGGGTTGCTATTGACATCGACGACAGGCGCTAAATTGATGTGCGCCCCAACTAATAAACACTGACGCCCGATCTCTTGGCCTAGGCGATATAAAAAAGAGAGATCTTGAATAGCTCCTAGAGTCAAATTTCTAGGGAAGGCGAGCACATCCGATAGCCGCATCGCAACGCCGTATTCCCCATCTTGCACACAAAAAAGCGGAAGAGGTGCAATCGCTTGCAATTTTTCAATGATCGCTCTTTGTCCTTGTGCGGTACCTTGCTGCAAGAGGATTCCCCCTGCCCTGCCCTCCCTGACAAGCTTTTTGACATCTTCAATATGGTCCTCCCCTAGTAATGGAGATACAGGAATAATAAAGAGTTGACCAATCTTTTCTTCTAAAGTAAGAGGAATACTTGCAACCCCTTGAATATTAAAGACTAATAAAGAAATAAAAATGTTTATTTTATTAAGAGTATTTGATAAAATATATATCATACAAAGATGAAGTTATTAAAAGGTTTAATATGTCATATCTCATAAATTACGCCGCTATCTCAAGTCAAAAAACGGATTTTGATAATTATTACAATGAATTTATTAGCAGTAACGACCTCCCCCAATTAGAGAAGACCGTCCAAATCATGGCCGATCTCTCGGAAGTCATTCAGACCGTTTTGCAAGATACTCCCCCTTATGTCAGCGGTTTTTTTTCTAACTGGATATCACAACCGCGCACAGAAAATAACCAAGAAATTCTTAGAGATGTGAGTGAGAAGCTTGATGCGATGATCCATCGCATTCAACAGCTTAGCTCGCAAACCGTTGTCCCTATTGTGCCCCCGCGCCTAACCTTCTCATCTCGTATTAAAACGGATGCAGAAGACTTTGCCGTAGGCTTTGGCAACATGTCAAATAACTGCTGGGCTAATTCCCTTCTCTCTATGATTGTTTGCATTCCTAGCCTCAAAGAAATTTACAACGCAGTCGCTAATTGCTACGCGCAGCAAAATGAAGATGGAGCGAAGAAAAAATGTGGGATTTTGATGCAAGGCGCGATGAGGGCTTATGAAATTGCTCTTTCTCAAAAAAGCGCGCTTGGCAGCCAAGTTTCACAAGATGTGAGAATGGCCTTTCACGGATTGTTTGGGCATACTGACCTCGGCACACAACGAGAAATTTTTTCGTCGAGTTGCCACGCTCAAGAAGATGCTTATGAAGCACTTCAACTTCTTATGAGCGAATATCAGAAGGTAACAAAAACCCCTACACGCCGTTTGTATTGTCCTCTTGAAACCACACGGCGTTACGCCCCCTATGGAGTGCAGAAAAACGCTGATATCGATCGCATCCCTTCGCCAGACGGAACATGCCAATCGCGTTTAGGCGCTTATTCACAACTCGACTCAGATAATGCCACACGTCAGTGCTGTCTTGATTATCAAATTTTCTTAGATATGCAGAGTATGAGCAATTTGTCGTTTTCTGAAATGTTCAACCGTTTTTTTAATAACAGACATGTCAATGACTATGAAGATGCGGAGTACTTACTTCCAGATAGAAAAGTGCAAAAATTCAAACTGGCAGCCGAAGAGCGCAAATTTTTAGAGATTCCTCAAGAGCTTTCTCTAACACTAAAACGCTTCGGCAGCGATATGTATGGAAATTCTTTTAAAATCACAACTCCCGTTGCCGTCGAAAAAGTGCTTTGCCTCCCAGCTAGTGCAACCCCAGAAAACAAACCGATTCCCTATGAACTTACCGCCTTCATCGTGCATTCTGGAGGAATTTCGGGAGGTCATTACATCTGTTATAAAAAAGTGGAAGGAAGATGGATTGAAGCAAACGATTCCCGAGTGCGTTTTGTCACAGAGCACGAGATTGATGAAATCCTTCAGGGGAAAAAAGGCGAATACTTTACGAGCTATATGCATCATTACTCACGGTCAAACTCTTGTGAATCTGTAACCTCAGCCGCTGAACAGAGGACACAAAACGCTTTACAGCAATGCATTGCTCAGGAATTAAGAGAAAAATTAGCAATGCAAACCCTTGAAGCTCTCCCTAACTTCATCTCGAGCGGGTCGACTTGTTTGGAATCCGTGCCTTCCCATGTGTTAAGCACACTGCATCATGCCATTTGGCTCAATGACAAAACCCCCAATATTAACGAATATGGGACGAAGGAATTAGAAAAGAATCCCCAAAAAATTCATGAGATCAAACTCCCCTGGCTGATTGGACGTGAAGAAAGCTCTCTCGTCGATCAAATGCGCTTGATTCAAAAGCAGAAGCTTGAAATTGCTTCTTATCGCACTCATGAAGCCCATCTTAAAAATTTTCTTGCAAAGCTCGATAACCCCATGCTCAACTGCGATGAACTTATCAAGACATTTAAAGCGCTTCCTAAAAAACAAATCCGTTGGAAATTGCAAGGGTTAATTTATGAAAACCACAAGAAGCGGTTTGGCGAAGCACACGTTCATAAACGAGAATACAACAACGATTACGGCAGATATGTTCTTGAAAATGGAGATGTTCGAAAAACAATCAAAGAGGCCTTCAATGACCAGCAAATGAATATTGTTGAGCAACTTGCCTCCGCATTCAATCTCAGCGCTAAACTTCTGGAAATCGAATATGAAAAACAGCAGCTCGAAGGCTTAGCTTCGCTTCTCGATCCGTCAAAAGGACTCACAACAAAGCAACTTGTAAAAGCATTTGAGCGCCTTGAAATCCGCCCCGAAACGAGGAAAAACATTTTAAAATCGATTTGGCTCGGCCGAGAAAAACCTTCAGGCGATAATAACTATGGGGGCAATACCTTCGCACGAGAGCCCCGCTGCTTAATTGAGATCACAAAATCTATCATCGAGCCGCCTCTAGCACCAGCTGGATCATGCATCCTGAGGCAGGTGATCGCGCTACTCGATGAAGAGGCGAATCACTTCATAAATCCTGCGAACAACCGCATGAGATCGTTATAAGTGAGGTAAATGAACAGCGCAACAAGCAAAATGATGAATGGAAGAATAAGCCTTTCCATCGTTTTGGACTTGATGGGCTTGCCTGTGATCGACTCCCAAAGAGAAAAACAAACGTGCCCTCCATCCAAAACAGGGATGGGGAGCAGGTTTAAAATGCCTAGATTAATGCTAATCATTGCAAGCCAGTAAAGGGCCTCTTTAAAACCCGATCCCCAGCTTTGCTGCATCACTTGAACGATCCCTACCGGCCCAGACATGTATTTGGGGCTGATTGTTCCCGTAAATAGCGCAACAATCGTTTTCCAGGTCTCTTGAAGCACGTTTCCAAATAAGACAAAGGGCGAAGGATTATAATTGACTGTGCCGTCCAACATGACAATTCCCAGTTTGAGCTTATTTTGCTCCTGTTGCAACATATGCAATGCTTGGGCTCTTTGCTTGGGGTCTTTAATTTCTTCAATCCGATTTAACTGCTCTTTTGCCTGAGCATCGAATTCTTCCCGCTTTTCATTAGAGATCGATAATTGGTTCAAAGGTTTCGGGGCCACAGGATTGAGCAATTTAAGATTGCCAAGATTTCTGATTTGTTGAGAAGTTCCAATGGATTGAATCATTCGATTGAGATCGCTCCATTCAATTCCCATAACAAACGCTTTATCCGCTTCTTTCCAAGAGACAGAACGCGCTGCATGATCTTTTTTAACAATGATTTGGATATGACGATTTTGGAGAAGATTCATCATTTCATAAGCTGAATTAACTGGAATCCCATCGACAGCGATCACTTTGTCTCCCGCTTGCAAAGGAAGCTCAAGCTGTGAACGCTCAGAAGCCACATGCTGCTGTTCTACTGTCTCTTCATTGAGATAAGAATAAAGATTCTCGATTCTGCAATCGTTAGTCAAGTTATAGGGAATGAAAAAAAGATCTGCTATCTTTCCTTTGATATTTGCCTCATGCTGCCAGTCTTCGATTTCCGCACGCTGCCCGGAATTAATGCGCAAATCGGAAACTTTCAGGCGCGGCACTCGGGATAAAAATGTTTGATTTCCCCTTTGCACGGTAAGAAGCGCTTTGGGCTGGTTAATCGTTTGGACCAGTTGATCTTTAGAGAACATTATTTCCCCATCTACCCAAAGGATTCTATCGCCATCTTCAATTCCGCTCGCCTTCATCGGTGAGTTATTATCCAGAGCAAGGCTATATTTTTGGTTGTAAATCAGATAAGAAGCAGGGCGCAATGTATAGAGCATCGTCTGGATGCGCTCACCTATCGGAGCGCCTTTAGCAAAGTCAAACCGATATTTAAAAGGGGCGCTTGTCTGCTTAAAATAGTTGACCTTAAGCCCGCTCACTTGTGGAGGTGTATCTTCGAGAATAGCAGCGAAAAGAAAATCCTGAAAGTTGTGAAACGGTTTATTATTGATCTGCTCAATCTCATCTCCGGGTCTTACGCCGTCTGCGTACAGATTGGAAGAAGTATCAACAGAACCGATGAGGTGGGTATATTCTGAAAAGGGCTTAGCTCTTCCCCCTAATGCCCAAAGAACGCAGAAAATGGCAAAGGCAAATACGATATTGACGATGGGCCCTGCTAACGCTACTTTGATTCTGGACCACGGTTTTTTTCCATAAAAACCATCAGGAATCTGTGAGGGCTCAAGCGTCCCTTTTTTTTCCATTCCCGCAATCCGGACATATCCCCCAAAGGGAAGCCAGCAAAGTTGCCACTTTACCCCGTCTTTTTCCCATTTATAAAAGGGCTTTCCAAAACCAATGGAAAATGCCTCAACGGTCATCCCTTCTCTTTTCGCCATCCAATAGTGACCATATTCATGAATAAAAATAAGCAACCCAAGACCGAAAGCTGCCAAAATGATGTAGAGAAGACTGAAGAGCATATCTTATTCCTCATATGTCCAACAAATGACCACAGTATGCGCAACACCCCCTAATTTACGCAACGCGTTAGTTCGGAAGTTCAAGCCCCAAACCATTATAAAAAAATTTCAGTGCTTTTGACTTCTAAATTTCTTTCGGCGGCAGAGGTTTGAGAGGGAGAAGAAACCGAGGCAGAGGAAGTAGATTGAGCCTATTACTGTTGCTACTAGGCCAGAAGTGGAAAGTGGGAGGTGGTATACAGTGAGCAAATGGCGCGCGAGGGCCACGCTTAAAAGGGAAGCTCCTACTCCAATTGCGGCGGCAATGACAAGCAGTTTTTTCAACCTGTGCGTAAATAAGCGGGCTGTCAGCACTGGTCCGACAAGAAAGGCCAAAACTAAAAGAACGCCAACAGCGCGGAATGCGCCGATCACCGTTGCCGAGGTCAAAACCATGAGCAGATAATTGAAAAGGGAACTCGACACACCTTGAGAACTTGCAAAAGAAGCGTCAAATGTGGTCACTTTAAACTGTTTGAAGAAAAGAGCGATCACCGCAAAGTCAAAGAGGGCTATTCCTAAAATCAGTTTTAGGTCATGGACATGCAAGGCGTCTACGTTTCCCATGATCGCCTCTGTGCCCAGATGTGTGTTTCTCGTGAAGACGGTAACGAGAACAATCCCTAACGCAAAAAGCGTGGTAAAAACGAGTCCCGTACTCGCATCTTCCTGCAATTTAAGAAAGTCTGTCAACATTTGAGTCAGAAGGGTGGTGAGAAGACCCGTAACAAGAGAAGCGATCAACAGAACTTGAATACTAATCGAATGGGGAACCGGTTCTGACTGAGGAGTAAAAGGAATTAAAAGAAGATAAGCAATGACAATCCCTAGAAGAATGGTATGGGAGAGAGAATTTGCGAGCATCGTCATTTTTTTAAGCACCAAAAACGTTCCGACAAGCGCAGAAGCAATAGCGACAAGTGCCAAAACAAGGATTTGCACCTCATCGGAAGCCAAGTCCGCAAAGCCGATTTTTCCGATAAGCAACTCACCCAGTCTTTGAAAAAATAAGAGAAAAAAGCTGAATAGGTTTTTGTTAAAGTAAGGATTGACCGCTAGCATCATAACGTTTCCTCTTTAGAGGGAATGGGTTGTGAATGCGGATCCCTCTTCGGGTCGCCGAGTAGATCGGCCAATTCTTTTTCCAATTCGGGCGTAATGATGTGTTCCATTTCCTCTGCACTGCGATGCACTTTTTCCACCCCTTGGCCTAAAAAAACAAGGTAAGCTTCCCAAAGCCGATGCAGACGCACGATATACGCTGCCCGAGACTTTCCTTCTTTTGTCAATTGAATTTGAGAATCAGTTCGCTCAATCCAGCCCTGGTTTTCCAGTCTCCAAACGAGAAAAAGCATTTGCAGGAAGGAAAGGGATTGCCATTTTTTAACCTCTGAAAGCAGTACGCCACCTTCGCGATCTCGCTTCCAAAGAGATTTAAGCAAATTATCCTCTAAGCATTGTTTGCGAAAACGTAAAATACGTACAAGTCTTGTACAGAGCCCATTTCTAGGAGCAAACAAAAGTGACAGCATACAGATTCCTGAAGCGGAAAGAAGAATCATAGGCCCTGTAGGCAAAGAAAAGTTCCAGTTCCAGCCCCGGCGCATCCCCCATTGGGGCAACTCTACAGAAAGATAATTTCCCAAAAATCCACTAAAAGCTCCCACTCCAGCAGCCAAAAGAAAGACTGTCCACAGCCGATGGCTGAACTGGCGCGCAGCGACGGCAGGAGCGATCAACATCCCCGACATTAAAACGACACCTACGCTTCGAATCCCGATTACAATCGCGAGCACTAAAAGTAAAAATAGAAAACTGTCAACCCAGCGGACGGGAACCCCAACTGTCCCTGAAAAATCTCGATCAAAAATGGTCATCTGGACTTGGCGATAAAAAAAAATGAGTACGCCAGACAAAAGCACTCCCAGAAGCGCGTAAAGAAAGATATGGATATTCGTCATCGTCGCTGCTTGGCCATAAAGAAAAATCTGCACAGTTTTATACCAGAGCGCATGGGTAAATTGGATACGACTGGCAACTAAAACTCCCAGACCAAAAAATACAGATAAGACCAAGCAAAGGGCTGAATCGTTCTTCGCATGAAATCGCCTTTCCATCTTTTCAATGATCCAAAGTCCTAAAAGAGAAGAGAGAAAAGCCCCCACTAAAATCGCCGGAGCTAAAGCATTGGAGTCAGGAAAGAAAATTGCCATAAATAGGACGCTAAGAACAACGCCCGGGTAGGTCGCATGAGAGAGTGCTTCTCCTAAAAGAGACCGCTTGCGCAAAAAAACGATAACACCCACGAGCGCAGAAGAAAGGCACATCAACATACTTCCGATCGTGGGAGCTTGCAGCACAGGATCGGTAAAGTAGTGCCAAGGAGATGAGAACATGACTATTTAATACCCGATGTTTTGCTTTGGGTGAGTTTCGCTGCTTCATCGAGAAGAGCGTTGCTTCTTCCATAAGTCCGCAGGATCATCTCAGAATTGAAAACATCTGTTGTAGATCCACTTGCAATCAAGCAGGTATTAAACATAATCACCCAATCAAAGTAATTATCCACAGTTGATAAATCATGATGAACGACCAGCAGAGTTTTCCCCTGCACTTTTAGTTTGTCCATTAAAAGGATGATTGCTTTTTCCGTCGCCATGTCAACACCAGCAAAAGGCTCATCCATAAGATAAAGATCTGCATCTTGAAGAAGAGCTCGAGCAATGAAAAGGCGTTGTTGTTGTCCACCGGAGAGTTGGCTGATCTGCCTATCTGCAAAAGGAAGCATCCCCACCATGTCGAGAGCATGCTGAGCCGCCCGCCTGTCAGCTGCGTTAGGCCATTTCAAAACACCCATTTTCCCATAGCGTCCCATTAAGACCACTTCAAAAGCAGTTATAGGAAAATCCCAGTCGACAGAGGAACGCTGAGGGACATAAGCGATCCGATTTCTCACTTTTCTATAAGGTTGGCCAAAAAACTCAATTCTCCCCGATATCGGTCGGGTCATCCCGAGCAATGTTTTTAAAAATGTGCTTTTTCCTGCACCATTAGGACCGATAATTCCGACTAGCTTTCCCTCGGGAATCTCGCAACAGATATCCCAAAGAACCGGCGTCTTATCATAATTGACGCTAAGCTGTTCTACCTTAAGGGCGATTTTTTTTTTCATTACTTCCAAGCCTCGATCAAAACATTTGCATCGTGGCATATCATTTTTAGATAGGTATCGGCATCGCTGCCTTGTGGACCCATCGCATCTCCGTAAAGAGCATCCTGAGAAATGGTGACTTGAAGACCACTACGCGCACAAGCATGCACAACTTTTTTCAATGAGTCACGACTCACGTTTGACTCGGGGAAAACAGTCTGAATATGATATTTGATCAAATGATCGATGACTGCTTGAATATCAGAAGCGCTGAGCTGTCCTTCGGGAGCCAATCCTTCTGGAGCATCAAAACGCTTTTTCCATTGCGACATATTTTTTTCGTCCGGGGTTGCTAGATATGCACGCGTAAAATAATTGAAAGCATCGTGGCTTGTAACGAGATACCTTTTTTCTTCAGGAATTGCCTGGAGATCGCGATATATCTGCTGGTGTTCTTGAAGCATTTTTTCTCGCAATCGATCTGCACGCATTTGATATTCCTCTTTTCCCGCAGGATCAATTTGAGAAAGCGCTTCAATAATGGGGTCGATGATCTTGCTCCAAATAGAAATGTCCATCCATAAATGGGGATCAATTTCCTGATCGACGCGGAGAATCAAGCTGGGATCTTTTTTAAAAACAATATTGCCTACGCCGATCGCATTAGAATGGTGTTCGAGCTGATAACGTAAGCTCGCTCCGTGCTCAAGACCAAGCCCGTTATAAAAAATAATTTGCGCCAAAGAAAGTTTCTCATCGTCACCTTTCACTAGTTCGTAGCTGTGCGGATCGATTTCACCCGTAATTAAGGGAATATGATTGATTCTGTCTCCACCAATCTCCCCTACAATATTATCAATCATTGCCGTGGTCGAAAGCACTTTAACTTTTCCGTTTTGTGCTGCCCAAAGCTCGATGGAAGAAGGCCCACTAGGCGAAGAGCATCCGACATACATTAGAATGAGAAGAAGAAAAGAGAATTGGCTTAAATTTTTTTTCACACTATTTCTCACCATTTTGAGCGAAGAAGCTTGAAAGAGTAAATCCCCTTCGAACATCCTTGCGAAAAAAAAATCTGCAAAGCATACGTTCCCACACTTACAATGCGCAGAGCTTGAAGATCATCTGCAACAGAAGAAGGGGCGATGCGCATCCGACCCGTCTTTTCATCGCGACACTCCGCGCAACAACACATGCGCTGAAGGTCGCATAAACGGTATTCCGAGATCATACCATCTGACCATTCAATAGTAAACCTATGAAGGTCTTTTTGCTGGATTGCCCGGATAAAAATGAAAGAATCCGCACTGTCTATCTTTTCCATTTTAAATCAAAATTTTTTAATGAGGATTGCGCCAATTTCTCTAAGGAAATGAGCTGATCTGTAACTTTTTCTGCAACAGAGGCAAAACTTAAAGCCGCTTCACTTTCAAAGGATACAGCAAAAATAGACTCTCCTTGATCACAGCAGCGACTAATTTCTGGATCTACGGGGATTTTTCCGAGGAAATACATTCTATTTTCAAGAGTAAAGCACTCCCCTTTCCCTTTGCCAAAAGGATAAAGAATCGTTTTGTCATCCACACGATAATAGCTCATGTTTTCTACAAGACCAATCAAAGGCACTTGCATTTCTCTAAACATAGCCACAGCTTTTGACACATCTAATAGGGCAATCTCTTGGGGAGCGCCAACAATGACTGCACCGGAGAGAGCTCCTTCCTGAATTAGTGTTAATTGAATATCTCCTGTGCCTGGGGGGAAATCGATGATCAAATAATCTAAATCTCCCCATTCTACCAAGTGAAGGAACTGTTTGATCACTCCGTTTGCTATCGGAGCTCTTACTGATGCGGAGCTCTCTTCATGAAGAAAATGCGCCATAGAAATCCATTTTATTCCTCTACTCTTGGCGGGTATAATTCTTTCTTGATGCTGCGGATGCTGGGAAGGGAGAGTCTCTTCTGGAAGCATTTTTTTCAAAGAAGGCCCATACAAATCCGCATCGAGCAATCCCACTTTTGCCCCTTTGCCCACTAAGTAAAGGGCCAGATTTAATGCCACAGTCGATTTTCCCACACCCCCCTTACCTGCAGCAACAGCCACGATGTGTCGAATGCTTGATAAATTGTGTGAAGTAGAATCGGGCATGAACTTCCTCATACAGAAAATTTTTATTGAGAATCTATTTCAGTAAAAAGTTTCAGTCGATTTTTGAGTTCTTTTAAGTCGAAAATCGACCAAAATAATTCCGATAATCGAAGAAAAATTTTACTGAGATAGGTTCAGAGGCTTACCTTTGGGATAATCTATCAAAATCAGTTTATTTACCCAACCTATTAGAAATAAGAGCAGTTTTTGGAAATCAAAAGTCTGGGATGCAGACACTGCTGAAACCGATTCTTGAATTATTTTGGGTATAGAGACGAATTTTCATATGAGGATTCAATTGAACGCATAAGAATTAATTGCTAAAAATGGCAATGATTTTTAGAATCACGAAATATAAATTGGGTGATAATGATTCTACCGAGGACTTTTTATTTAATTCCCTCTAGGAAGAAGAAAATAATCGGGAGATACGCGAAAGAAGATTGCAAATAAAATCGGGATAAGTTAAATCAACTAACAACATTACTGCTAATGGGGTATTTTTAGCCCAAACCAGAATAAATACCGACGGAAGACGATAAATAAATACCGAAAGACTTTCATTAGCAAACAACAATATATAAGCAAGGAAAATTATGAACATGCAAGAGGAAATGATGGAATCAAAAACAAAGAATCTACGTGAAATTGAAGATGTTATTTCAAAAGCAATTAAAAAGGTTAATGGACGTAAAGAAAATGACCTCTGCAAATACCTCCCCATGTCATCTGGAGGTTATATGCATCATTTTACTTTGCGTAAAATGAAAAATAGAAACCCTTCGGAACTCAGCTCACTTATAGAAAAATTTATCATTAACACAGAAAAACCCACCTCAGTTGCTCCGAAGCAAAGAGCTGCCCGCGGGTCCCGCAAACGCAGAGACCAAGTCACCTTCACTCGCAACCAGTTAGAAAGAATGCTCAATATCGCTCGCCTTGCTGGTGACAAAGAAATGGTCTCCATCCTCGCCCCAAAAAAATCTTTGGCTACATGCAAAAGAGAGCTGATCTCCTCCATCCGTCACAGCAAAGTCGAGCCAGAGCTTTGGAATGCTTATGTGGAGTCTTTAAATTCTATGCAGCAAATTGCAAATTCTCCTTTAAGTGAAATGCTCGCTGCACTTGCAAACCACAAATAATTTAATATACAGCTAAGGCTCTGTTTTTAAATTGTATCCACGCCGCGAAACAGGAGAAATTTAAAAAAGCATAAGCTGTATATCCTCCTGCCGCCTTTGCATAAATTGTAAAGGCGGTTTTTTTCTTTTTAGATAGCTCCCTAATCTCTGACACAACACACATCATTTATCCTTGTTAACTTCTTCGTGAAATGGTATAATTTCGTCACGTAAAGATTTCTAGTAACTCATTGAGTAAAGCTCAAAAAGGATTAAACATGGCAACGAAAACGGATACGGCCAGCGAGTCAACGTTTAAAGGACTCCGCGGCATATTTTGGCCCATTCACAAGTTCGAATTAAAAAAGTTCCTGCCAATGGGCATCATGATGATGTGTATATTATTTAACTACACCATCTTGAGAGACACAAAAGATACACTCATGGTGAACGCACCCGGAGGCGGAGCAGAGTGTCTATCGTTCTTAAAATTGTACGGCGTTACCCCCGCTGCAATTCTCTTTATGATTGTTTTTATAAAACTGGCAAACGTTTTTACAAGAGAACGTCTCTTTTATGCCATTTTAACACCTTTTCTCATCTTCTTCGGGGTTTTCGCCTTCGTCATCTACCCGAATAAAGAAGCTCTCCATATGAGCATGGAATCCATTCAGGCGGCGCAGGCTTCCTTTCCTAATTTGCACTGGCTTATCCCCGTTGTAGGCAACTGGAGCTTCAGCATCTTTTACGTTCTCTCTGAACTCTGGGGAAGCGTCATTCTTTCAATGCTATTCTGGCAGTTTGCCAACGAGATCACTAAAGTGACTGAAGCTAAACGCTTCTATGGCTTGTTCGGCATGATCGGTAACGTAGGTCTTTTACTCTCAGGCCCGATCATCATCTTCACTGCGAAGTATGCGAAATCTCTACCTAAAGGGATTGATTCCTTTGGTGTAAACTTAAAATTACTGATGGGAAGCGTGATGGTGTCTGGAGCCATAGCTATCTTCACCTACTGGTGGATGAATAGAAACGTTTTAACCGACCCTGCGCTCTATCAACCCGGCCAAGGAAAGAAAAAAGAAAAAGCAAAACTTTCTGTTGTCGAAAGCTTCAAGTACATCTTAAAAAATCCTTACTTGGGCCTGATCGCTATTCTAGTTCTTTCTTACGGTATTGCGATCAATCTCGTCGAAGGTGTTTGGAAAGGACAAATCAAAATTGCCTTCCCAGATATGAACGACTACAACATGTTCATGGGACAATTCTCCACATGGACAGGAGCGATTACTATCCTCTTGATGGTTGTAGGCAACAATATTTTGAGAAAATTGAGCTGGACAAAAGCCGCGATCTTAACCCCCATTATGGTTTTGGTCACCTCTTCCATTTTCTTCTTCGTCGTTTGGAATGGCACAAAGAGCACACCTTATGCCCCTCTCATGGGAGTGACAGTTGTCTTAGTTGCCGTGATCGTTGGCCAAATTCAAAACGTCTTGTCCAAAGGAACAAAGTACTCCCTTTTCGACTCGACAAAACAGATGGCTTATATTCCCCTAGACCAAGAAGCCAAAGTCAAAGGACAAGGGGCTGTGGAAGTCATTGGAGGAAGAGCTGGAAAATCGGGCGGAGCATTTATCCAATCCACCCTTCTAGCGGTTATCGGTGGAAGCGTCTCGCTTGCTAGCTTGACGTTCATCCTAGGGCCTCTCGTTATTGTGATCTGCGCCGTTTGGGCGATCTCCGTACTGCGCTTGGGACGTAAATTCACAGCTTTAACCGAAGCTAAAGAACCCGCTGTAGCGAAAGAAGAAGAAAGCAAAATTGTCCCCTCTTCTGCTGAACTCTCAACAACCAGTTCAAAAGCAGGGAACTAAAACCCTACTTTGAGCAATCCCTAAAAGCTCGACTGAGAAATCAGTCGAGCTTTTTTTTAGAAAAATGCAGCTCTTTTTTATAGCACACCTGCTCAAATGCTTGCCCTACTCCAAAAAGCGGGTCTCTTAAGATTTGTAATCAACTCAGAAATTCCCTATACTCTCGCCTAAAAAAGGCCACAGAAAATGTTTAAATACGACAGACGTTTTATCCGCAACTTTTCGATCATCGCCCACATCGATCACGGCAAATCCACCATCGCTGACCGCTTGCTAGAACTTACAGGAACGATTTCCAAACGTGAAATGCAAGAGCAAGTCCTCGATGCGATGGATTTAGAAAGAGAGCGAGGGATTACGATTAAAGCTCACCCTGTCACGATGTACTACCACGCAGACGATGGAAACACCTACCAAATCAATTTTATCGATACTCCTGGACACGTCGATTTTACATACGAAGTATCTCGATCCTTATCCGCGTGTGAAGGCGCTCTTCTCGTCGTCGATGCTGTTCAAGGTGTTCAGGCGCAAAGCTTGGCAAATGTGCATCTTGCTATCGACCGCGGGCTAGAAATTTTACCAGTGATCAATAAGATCGACCTTCCAGCTGCCGATGTAGAAAGTGTTAAACAGCAGATTGAAGATGTCATCGGTCTCGATACTTCAAATTCGATTCTCTGTTCTGCAAAAACAGGCATCGGGATCAAAGAAATCTTAGAGCAACTCCTACTTTCTTTCCCCGCTCCCGCTGATCCTGCTGATGATACTCTTAAAGCGCTTGTGTTTGATTCTCATTACGACCCTTATCGCGGTGTCATGGTTTATATTCGCGTCATGAGCGGCGAGATCAGCAAAAAAACGCTGATCAAAATGATGGCTACTGGAAAGACGTTTGAGGTTCTCGAAGTCGGCATTTTCTCTCCTTCGGAAAAGTCCGTTGAGGTTCTACGCCCAGGAGAAGTAGGTTACTTACTCGCAAACATCAAAATCACAGCCGATGTCAAAATCGGCGACACGATCACAACCACAAAAAAGCCTGCGCTAGAACCTCTCCCCGGATTTCGGACCATCACGCCCGTCGTCTATGCAGGGATCTATCCGGTGGATTCTTCCGACTTTGAAATGCTGCGCGATGCCCTCGTCAAATTGCAACTCAATGACTCCGCGCTTCATGTGGAGCAAGAGAGCAGCATGGCGCTTGGCTTTGGTTTCCGCTGCGGCTTTTTAGGGCTTTTACATCTTGAGATTGTTTTTGAACGCCTACAAAGAGAATTTAATCTCGATATCATCACCACAGCGCCGAGCGTCGTTTACAAAATCGCGTTTACCGATGGCACGATTAAAGAAATTGATAACGTTGCTCATTACCCTGACCCCACATTCATCGAGTACATCGAAGAGCCTTGGATCAAAAGCCACATCATGGCGCCTGCGGAATACCTCGGCGCTATCATGAGCTTAGGAATGGAAAAACGAGGAGAACTGACAAAAACAGAGACAATGGACGCCAAGCGCCTGCTCCTCACCTATCGCTTTCCGCTCAACGAGATCATCACCGACTTCAACGATAAACTCAAATCAGTCACCCGCGGTTATGGCTCTTTTGACTACGAGTTTGAAAAATATGAGCTTGGCGACATCGTCAAACTTGAAATCCGCGTCAATGAAGAACCTGTCGACGCCTTCTCTTGTCTCGTCCACCGCAGCAAAGCAGAAGGCCGAGGACGAGCAATTTGTGAAAAACTCGTCGAAGTGATCCCGATGCAGCAATTCAAAGTTCCCGTACAAGCAGCCATCGGCGGGAAAGTGATTGCCCGCGAAACCATTCGCGCCATCACCAAAAACGTCACTGCCAAATGCTATGGAGGCGATATCACGCGTAAACGCAAGCTATGGGAGAAACAGAAAGAAGGGAAAAAACGTATGAAAGAGATCGGGAAAGTGAATATCCCTCAATCTGCTTTCATGGAAGTGCTTAAAGCAGGCGAATAACAATGCAAGGAGATTTAAATAATAGAAGTTCTTCTAATTGATACCCAACGTAGCTGAAAATTTGGTTTAGGACCAAGCCAAATTTTCAGTCACGTTGGATATAAAGACTGCTGTCCCATTCGAGTAGTTTGCAGGACTCAGAACAGCAAATTCAACGTGAGAATTTCAGGCTGATTGGAGATGGGTAGCTCCTCTCGGCGGGCGGCTTGCCGTCCCATCTTTCGAGTCGGTTCGCTGGGGATTTGCTTCGCAAATTGCACTGCTCAATTTGAGTCCAACAGGAAACCAAATCGTTTCCCTTTAGACTCCAATCACGTAATCCGAAGACGAGGAATTTACAGTCTGCCCTCCCCAGGATTATCGTTTTAGTTCAATACGGATCCCATGAAGCGTTTGATGGAGGCTTATGTTTTCTACAGCATGCAGTCCTTCAGGCTCTTTCCAGGTCACCAATGTGCGTTCTAGCTGTGGCGGAGCGGCATTTTCAAACTCCATCTCTCCTGATGCTCTATAATATCTCATATCTGCAAGAGCATCCACAATAAATACAGATTTCCATCGATGGGTATGAAACGCCTCTTTTTCGCCAGGATTAATGATCACCTCTAGAATCCGTACGTCGTCATTTTTTATGTTTCAGCCAAAAGGGAAGATTTCTTCTATCGTGGAAAAATTATCCGCAGTCCAATTAATGAGAGCAAAAGCTACTTTCTGCTTATTAGGATCCATAATTTTTCCCGCTTCTTGCCGAGCCTCTGGAAAATTGTATTGGTGCACTAATTGTTCCACTACTTTAAAGTGCTGATCATCAACAAAAGCGTCATGGTTTAAAGGAAAAAGAGTTGGGGAATTGGGGTTGATCGGATTTGACATAAACCTCCTTTTTTACTTGCTAAAGTTACACCTAACCACAAATTAAACAATATACTGAGAGAACTTGAATCGGTTTTTGTCTGCGTCGGCATCCGATCAATTTCTGTCTTCGCTCATGCCTTGCCTCTAGGCAATGGTCATTCGCTCCAGATAAAAGTTTTGATATGCCTCCTTATCAAATTCCCGATTCTTCACGTTGTTTCGGTATCGTCCTTTGTCTGTGTAAAGCAGTCTTAATTTTATGGAATCGCAAAGAAACCTTTAAAGAGGTTATCTTCAGACATGGAAAATGTCAATGTGTTGAATATTGCTATCCCATGCGATTCCTTGCGGGGCTCAAAATAGCGATTTTAAGGTGAGTATTTTGAGATGATTTTCATAGAGAGAATGGGGGCGGTTGGACTCGAACCAACGTAGTCCGAAGACGAGGGATTTACAGTCTCTTCCTCATCTTCCCCGGATGGATAAGAAAGGGATTTTGTGCTTAAGCGTTGTAAAAGGTCAAGATGATGGTAAGGAAATAATTTATTCATTTATAGCTACATTTCATCTCACATACCCAACGTGATTGAAAATTTGGATTTAAGATCGAGCCAAAGCCCCGGGATTGGACGATCGAATCTAGCCCCTATTTCTAATAGGGGACGACGATTCGATCGCGCCAATCACGGGAGCTTTCGCTTCGGTCTTAAACCAAATTTTCAGTCACGTTGGGTATAAGTCATAGTATATCACTCCTCTTCAAGTATCTCGCTAACTCTCGGTCGAAGTCAGATAGGTATTCCCTATCTCGTTGAACTCGATATTTTTCATATTCTTCTTCAGCTTTAGCGATGGCCATAATATGAGAAATTTGCCCAGCATGTCGTAAAATTTGCTGATCCGTATAGTTGAGAAACTTTTCTATCTGTTTTAACCAATCTTTCATGGTCATGACCTGTCGATTTAATGCTCGCAATTCAGCAAAGTCGATGAACATATTCACTAGTCGATCCAACTTGGAAACTTCTTCTTGATTGAGATAGTTTTTCGCGATCGTTACATCACTTTTTAAGATCTTTCCCTGAGGAGAGTTTTTCCAGGTCGTTAGTCCCATAAAAGGCTTATTGCTATCGGCTCGACCATAAATAATCTCAGCTGCCGTTTTACCAGTCGTAGCAAAATGGAGCTGGTTTTGGACAATCTGATAAAATAATTGAGTTTCTTCAGCTTTACTTTGATAATCGCTGCTACATTCTTGGAACACATCCGTAATTTTCTGATAAGCTCTTCGCTCACTAGCTCGAATCTCTCGGATCTTCTCAAGCAGTTCATCGAAGTAATCTTTTCCAAAAGCTCTTCCATTTTTTAGCATTTGATCGTTGAGTACAAACCCTTTGACAATGAACTCACGAAGGGTATTGGTTGCCCATATCCTAAAATGCGTTGCTTTGACCGAATTCACACGGTATCCTACAGCAATTGCTGCATCTAGATTGTAAACCTCAATTTGCCGTGCAACTTGACGCTGCCCCTCCATTTGAACTGTTTCCATTTTGGAAATAGTTGCTTCTAGACTCAGCTCTTTGCTTTCATAGATATTTTTTAGATGCTTTGAAATCGCTGGTATATTTACTCCAAACAACTCAGACATAGCTGATTGAGTTAGCCAAAATGTATCATTTTCAAAAAAGACGTTAGCCGTCACTTTTCCATCGGCGGCTGTATAGAGAATAACTCGATTTTGTATGCTGGGTAGGAAAGATTGCTTGTTCATTCCAAGGCCTGCTTTTCAATTGAAGTGATTTTTTTTTATGGCTCTAGACACAGAAAAGGTAAAATTTAACAATCCTTACCTTTTTATGCCACAAGGAGGTGTGTGAAATTGTTGTCCCATGAGCGTCCTATTTTTGGGACAAAATAAACAACCTTTAAAGCCTCCGCTGTATCAATGTTTGTCAATCTTGCTGCCCGGCTCGGGAAATCTTTGAAAGTTCTGAAGTGGACGAAAAACGCCAACTTTTAGACTTAGCATTTCAGAACTTGCATTTGAAAGATGGAGTCCCCCATTTTCAGTGAGAGAACCTTTCTTTGAGCAATCGAACTTCTCTACCGAACCACAGAGCGGAATTCGGTGCGTCTATCGGTTCATCAGAACCAAAGCACTCTGCTATTGCGTCGACATCATCTATGGCTTCAACATCCATAACTCTCCTTTCCCATTGATTTTTGGAATGGAAATAGACTAGTTAAGAAGCGAGAAAGCGGGAAAAAATTTTTAACACTCTCAAACAACTTGAAGTCTGGAGAATTTTGCACGAAAGCAGGACAATTTTTGTGTCTGGAACGAGTGGCCATTGGCAAGGCGCACGAGTGAAGACCACGCGCACGCGCGCCTATTTGGGGGCAGAGCTAAACTGATTCAGAACTTTTAACTGGAAAAAGACTATAGACTCCTCTAAAATTTTTTCAAAAAACGGCTCAATCGAGGTATAATTCTATGCGATTTCAATATCCCTTCTACTTCATTATTCTCCTGAGTACGGTGGGCTGTAACGTAAAACACAGCGAAAAAACTGCTGATACGCTAAAAGCATCAAGCCACATTGCCGATAAGGAAGAAAACAAAGCTTCAGATACATTAAAACCACCAGCATACACAGAGCTTGCCGTAGACAAAGAAAACAAGTCAGTGGAATGTGTGCAACCATTTGATACCGGTGTAGAAATCATAGCCATGACTGAAGAATGGGCTAAGGAGATGGGGTTAATCGATCATTATCGGATCGATCCCGGATTTGAAAAATGGTGTGTGTTGTTTCACGATATTCCTGGTAGTCCTCCCTATACATTCCAACAAAAACGAATATCACAGCCTCTCTCTAATCGCTATTATCCTTGCTCAGGGCCTTCTTCTGAAGATATTCTAGAAAGTAAAAATTACAATATACCAACAGGCCTTGTCGTAAGTACCCGCGGCTATCTTCCAGGAGAAAAGTTGATAATCCGCCTATCTGCAAAAGACGCATTTAGAGAAGCTACCTTCTATCCGCGCCCCTTACTTTTGAAGAAGAAATCGGGAGATCTTCTAGCAAAAGCAGATCTACTTTGCGCAGATCCGGGCCATACCCTCTATACTCTTGATATTTTCGGCATTGAAAAACAAGAAAAATATAAACTGACCTCACGATCTGGAGAAGAAATTATCTCCCAAGACCTGCAAGGACCGACGACCTGTGGCATCTCCCCAGAAATCATTGGATCGCAGAAAGGCGTCGGAAAGATAGAATTACAGCTTGAAGATGGAACTTTCTACACTATGGAATTGCCTTGGGGATACGATCTGATTGAATACAAGCTCGGCAAGAAGTGATCGCACACAAAAAAACCACTTGGATCATTCCAGGCGCCAGAGGTCGTCCCATCCTTCGAGCCGATTCACTGTAGGCTTGCTTCGCAACTTTCAAGCGTCAGCGCATATACTGTTGACGCTTGAAAGCTGGGGAATTTGCCAACGCTGAAGGCGGCAGATTTGCATCCGACTCCGCCCAGGCTACTATTGGGAAACTAGAGCCTGGGGGGTGGATGCGAAGACGCCCCCTTCGGCTAAGGCAAAATTCTACGTTTCAGATGGAAATAGTATGTACCCAACGTGATTGAAAATTTGGATTTAAGACCGAGCCAAAGCCCCGGGATTGGACGATCGAATCTAGCCCCTATTTCTAATAGGGACGACGATTCGATCGCGCCA
>JAJPIB010000082.1 GCA_021324995.1 Chlamydiia bacterium
ACGATCGAATCTAGCCCCTATTTCTAATAGTGGCGACGATTCGATCGCGCCAATCGCGGGAGCTTTCGCTTCGGTCCTAAACCAAATTTTCAGTCGCGTTGGGTATACAGATATCGTTTTAATCTCATATTTGTTAAATTATACCAATTTGATGATAACGACAACTTATAATATCAATTCCTTAAATCGGCTTTTGTCAGGAAATGACGAGATCGTTGCAATTCTGAAAACAGACTCATCCCCTTCCTCATCGGTCCGAGAACGTTCATGGAGCCCAAGCCTCGATGGACTTTATTATTGGGTTTCAGGATGTGTGCTGACATTTGGAAGCTATTTTTTGCAGCTGCTTTGTCTCAACAATCTCTCAAAAACTGCGTGGGTACACTCTCGTCATGCATGGAACCAAGCATCTGCTTTAAAAGTCGAACGCATTTTCAATAGCCATCTCTTAGCAAAATCAATCAATACGCATCGGCTCGATTCTTCTCAGCAGTATCTTGCGTCACCTCAGAGGGCTCTTTCCATGCATACTTCACAAGGAATATTAAATTTATTTCACCCTTGGGGAATCTGTCGTGGAATGAACTACTGGTTTATTTACCTCTATTTCAAAACGCGCAACTCTTTTACAAATGTAGACTTGCAAATGACTGCTCTAGGCAAACAATTTGAGCAAGGGGCTCCGCATCAGGCTGTTTTGCTGCATTCACTTGCACTCCCTTCGGTGTACGACCTTTTAAAACTTAACGTACGCGAGAATGAGTGCAAAATTTCAACAAATGGCAAGACCAGGGAACAGATTTTAGACTACATTCAGTCAAAAGGGCCGGGAGTCTATGGGATTTATGTTGCTTCTCATCAAGTTGTTTTCATTAAAGTGGATGCGACTCAGCAATATCTTTTTGATCCAGATGTAGGTATTATAAAAATTTCCTCTCCAGCGCTTTTAAAGGCAGCGATGGAAGGTCATCTGGCCTCTCATAATAGCTCTAGGGAAATCCTCATCGATCATTATATCCCGAGGTAAACGTGGTTACACTTTCTTCTATCGTTCCAAAAGTCGACTTGCGATCGCGCATTCACCGTTTGCGCTCCTTTGAAGAGAACTGTTATGTCAAAAGGGAGGATGAATTAGGATTTGGGGTCAGTGGGTCAAAAGTAAGAAAATATAGCTCCTTCCTCCCCTCTTTCTTAAGCGAAAAGCCTAATGAGGCCATCATTCCGGGCAGCGCTTATTCGAACCATGTTCTCTCCCTTTCACAACTTTTAAAAGAGAATGGGGTGAAACCTATTTTATTCTTATTGGGTAATCCTATACCGAACGTGACCGAAAATTTGGATTTGAGATCGCATCAAAGCCCAGGGATTGGACGATCGAACCTAGTCCCTAATAGGGACGGCGATTCGGCCTGTTATAATCCCAAGCTTCAAGGAAATTTCCTTTTGACCGCTCTTATTGCTGGATTGGAAAACATCCATTGGATCTCTCGAAAGAAATGGGGCGAAATTGATGATCTTGTCGTCGAATACGCAAACAAAAGGGCGGCAGAGGGGCTAAGGGCGATTGCAGTCCCTAAGGGGGCTAATTGTGCTTCCTCTTTACCCGGAGTCCTAACATTGGCGCTCGACATACTTCGCAATGAAAAAGAGCATGGCATTGAGTTCGATCATCTTTTTATCGACTCTGGAACAGGGATCACAGCATCTGCGCTCCTGCTCGCATTTGCTCTTTTGGGCAAACAAACTTTTGTTCATATCCTTTTGATTGCGGGAAATAAAGAGGAATTTAAAAATACTCTCGAACAAAGAAAAAAGGATCTGGAAGTTCTTTTAAAAAAACCGATCCCCTCCCCTCTCCGCTTTAATCTTTATATTCCTTCGACAGCGCCTTCTTTTGGGAGTGTGAATGCGGCTGTTTTTAACGCTGTTGCTAATCTTGCTAGAGAAGAGGGATTTTTGACCGACCCCGTTTTTACTGCAAAGTTATTTCTCGAAGGAAAAAAAGTGATCAAAGAACAGAAGTTGAAGGGCAATATCCTTTTTGTTCACTCAGGCGGTGGTTTAGGCCTGACGGGCTTTCAAGAAGAAATGTCAAAGCGTTTATATACAACGTGATTGAAAATTTGGATTTGGTTTCGACATTGGACAACTCACTCGCAGGGACTTTCAAGCAATTCGGAACGCACTCTAGCATCGTTTTTGGTATGGCTAATCTCTTTTTCTTCTAAATGTGGAGGATTAAAGTCATGCATCTGGACTTTCCATCCAGAGCTGGAAAGCAGCTTACCGTTATCAAATACCAGGGAATCAACATGCTCTTCAGAGGGTATGCTTCCCAAAGAAGTTCCTTTTTTTAGATCCCAGATTTTAATTTCGTTGGAAGATGCTGAGAAAAGAACATCTTGGAAAGCGGCGAGGCTTGAAACGCTGTCAATGTGTCCGTTCAGAGTGTTTAGGCAATCGAAGCTTTTTTTGTCCCAGATCCTAATTGTCTTGTCCCGAGATCCTGTAATCCAGGTTTCCTGATGGGCAATGATAGAGAACAAGCGGTGCTGGTGTCCAATTAGAGTTCCGACGTACTTTGAAGAATTTAAATCCCAAATGTTAATATTAGGGTTGTTTCTAGTCTGAGAAAAAATCTTTCCATCGACCACAGTTTTTAAAACCGATTCCAAAATTTGCGTGTCAAAAGTTTTTATGAGCTCATAAGTTTTTTCATCAAGAATATGGAGCTTATTACTGTGAAGTTTGATTGCAATTTTATGATTAGAGGTCCATATAGAACAAATTTTTTCGTCATGAAAATAAATCGTTTTCTCTTCTTTTGCATCTTCGACTTTGTAAAGTCTGATACAATCCATGTGCTTTTCATAAGTGATATAATGTTGAGAACCAAGCACCATAATTGCATTAGGATCTCTGATATGATGACAGGATATGCATTTTCTTTCTTCAATATCCCAGGACAGTACTGTAGTGGAGGTTTGAGCGATAAGTTTTCTTCCGATCAACTGGAGGAAGATCACATTTTTATCTAACTGAAAAAGAAAATCCTTTGGATAAGTTCCCTTAGCGAGACTGGAAAATATTTTGAAATGTTCACGATAAGCTTTATAGGGACTAAGATCGCGGCCTTGGGACACTGAAAAAGAAGGGAGATTTCTCCTATGAAGTTCTTTCCAAAACTTCATATCTGCATAGTTATATATCGTGTGGCATGTCTGCATGCATGCGCTGATATCCCTCAAGTCGGAAATAAAAAGCATCAATTTAATCACATCACTCGGCAGTTGATTCAAAAGTAATGCGGTCGAATCGTCCTTCCTATTATACCCAACGTCAGTGAAAATTTGGTTTAAGACCGAAGCGAAAGCTCCCGTGATTGGGGCGATCGAATCGTCGTCCCTATTAGAAATAGGGGCAAGATTCAATCGTCCAATCTGGGGGCTTTGGCTCGTTTTCAAATCCAAATTTTCAGCCACATGGGGTAGAGCGGAAGGTGTTTCGAAAATTGCTGCCACTTTCGCTATTTGTCGCTCATTTAGGCTTGAATTAGGAACCACAGTATTTTCTAAAACGTTGGTCGGTTGCCTCAGTGGTATCTCGAATGTGGAAGTTATTGTTGTCATCAGGAACCTCAAAAAATTTTAGCAGTATATGCTAACACCGGGTCGATTTAATGTAGATATTTTTCAATACTTCAAAGGGGGTATACCTGAATCGGCCATAGACTGGTGACGGTTCAATCGCGCCAATCGCGGGAGCTTTCGCTTCGGTCTTAAATCCAAATTTTCAATCACGTTGGGTATAAGTTGATATGGCAATAAAACTAAAAAGACTATAAAGTAAGACAGTTATTCAAATGGAGATTTAGAACATGAAAATGCCGAAAAAAAAGACAACCCCTTGGACCGTTTTTATCGCTATTCTTTTAGGAATGGTAGTTGGTTCATTGACTCAGAAGGGATCGACTTTTTTTGGCACGGATCTTTTCCACTTTACTTTTCCTATCTATGATCTCTGCGGTAAAATTTTTATTAATGCCTTAACGCTGGTCGTCGTTCCCCTTGTCGCTTCCTCGATTATTACTGGAATAGCGCGCATCGGCAACGAGAGCTCTTTTGGAAGACTTGGGCTGAAGATTTTTGGGTTTTACCTCAGCACTAGCCTGGTTGCCATTTTTATCGGTTTGATTCTGGTCAATCTCTTGAATCCCGGATCGATGATCGATCCCGATACGATTACGACAACAGTCAACATCGCCGATGTTCAAAAGCAACTATCCACCGAAGAGTCGACAAAGTTTACCGACATTCTCTTGCAGGTTGTCCCTTCAAATATTGTTGATACTCTTGGCCGTGGACAAATGCTGGGATTGATTTTCTTCAGCTTAATTTTTGGATACAGCGTTTCCAAACTGCAGTCTAGCGTTGGCTCTCTTTTAAAGGATCTTTTTCAAGGTCTCTTTCAGACGATGATTCAGTTTACCCATGTCATTATGAAATGCCTTCCCATCGGCGTCTTTTTCCTCGTCGCAAAGGTATTTGCGGAAGCGGGCTTCCAATCTCTTCAATCCTTGGGACTATTTACTGTGGCAGTAGTTGTGGGGCTGATTGTTTTTGTATTTGGCGCTCTACCCCTTTTATTAAAATTCATCGGAAAAGTAAGCCCGAGTCGACATTTCAGGGCAATGGGACCTGCCCTGATCACCGCTTTTTCAACGAGTTCCTCTTCGGCCACCCTCCCTGTTACGATTGAGTGTGTAGAGAAAAGGGCTGGCGTTTCTAATAAGATCTGCAGTCTCGTCGTTCCTTTGGGAACATCGATTAACATGTCGGGCTCTGCTCTTTATGAATGCGTGGCAGCGATGTTTGTCGCACAGGCCTATGGAATCGAGCTCACTTTAATGACCCAATTCATCGTGGTTCTTCTAGCGCTCATCACTTCGATTGGTGTAGCTGGCGTACCTTCAGCTTCTCTTGTGGCAATCATTGCAATTCTCAAAGCGCTTGGACTTCCTATCGAGGGCATCGGTCTGTTTATTGCTGTAGACAGAGTTCTGGACATGTGCCGCACAACTGTGAATGTCTTTAGCGACAGTTGCTGTGCTGTTCTTGTTGCGCGCTCAGAAGGAGAAAAAAATATTCTCATTAAGGATACTTTCTCTGCGCTCTAGAGATCTTGAACCTATCCGAATAAAAAGTTTCAGCCGATCTTCGATCCAAATAATCCCGAAAATCGGCGAAAAATTTTATTCGGATAGGTTCTTCTTCTCTGTGTCCACAAAGACACAGAGAAGTGAATTAGTTTTCAAGTTTTAAGAGATGAAGCGCCTGTTCATCGGACAGAATCTTTTCGAAATGCGCGAGTTGTATATTTGCGATCTTAGGATTAAAAGATTTTACTTTTTCATCTGTTTTCCCATAGCGTACGCCGATATAATCAATTCCAAGCGATTCTACCGCTGCTCCCATATTCTCGACATTGCTTAAGCGATCATCAATGGCAATAACGCGTTTAGGCATTTTTTTAAGTTTTTTTAAGTAGGCGATTAATACTGGTCCCTTTTCTATTCCTTTACCGACAAAGACAACACCATTTTTAAAAACGGTGTCTGCAAGCTCTTTGAAAACAAAGTCTTCCTTAATAGGTGATGTTGAACTGAAATCAATTTGCAAAGAAGCAAGCTGTTCTAGAGTGCGGCAAGCAAGCTTAGGATCTCTTTTAGTGAGGCCGATCATAGAAGCTTTTTTCTGTTTCATAGCGCTAAGCAGCTCGGAAGCAGATGCATCGACAAGGCGTATTTCAGTTTTATTTTGGACTTGTAGATAGAGGGAGAGCGTTTGGGATAGTGCATCGTGTTTGCTCAATCCTTCATTCTCTATCAAATGGGTCATGTGGTGGAAAAACCATTCATCGGATCCCAAATGTTGGGCTGTTTGAATCAATGTATTGTCGAGATCAAATACGTAAAGGACATCTTCCAGGTGGTAGCTAAACGCATGCGAGAACTCATTGGTATTTGTGATCAGCGCCTCGCTATTTGAAAATGGACAAAGAGCGAGAAGCGAGCAAAGACTAAGATTGAAAACATTGCGGTATTTTTTATATGTCATGCAAATTTCCTATTTTAGGCAGCGCCCTACTGCGTGTTCAATCACCGAATAAATTTTATCCAAGGGAATTTTATCTGTAAGCCAAATGCGCTCTTGTTCAAGAGCTTGGCCTATGAACATCTCATAGCCGAAGACGAGTCGGCACTGCTTCCGCAAAGCTTTTACCAGAAAGGGGGTGTTTTTTGGAATGTATACGATGTCCATTGCGATTTTTCCAGGTAAGATCCATTCTTCTTTGATGAGATCTCCATCAGGGACACAATTGATCAGAGCGTCGTAGCCTTGATTAACCACTTCGGGAAAGAATTCCCATCCCCCTCCCCTGCATCCGATAGCACTAGCAATTTCAAGAGCTTTCGACCCTGTTCTATTCAGAAGGGTAACAAAGGCCCCCCTGCGCATGGCTTCAATAGCGATCGCTTTGGCAGCTCCACCAGCGCCGGCGATGACGATGTGTTTTTCCGAAACGGAAGCTTTGCGCTCGAGAGCATTTAAAGCTCCGATTCCATCTGTGTTGAAGCCATACCATTGCCCATTCTCTCTTTTGATTGTATTGCAAGCTCTCATTGCTTTAACATCAGTTGAAGCATGTTCTAGAAAAGGGATTACTGCTTCTTTGAGCGGCATTGTGACGCTAATCCCATGAAAAGGGAAGATTTCCGCAAATGCAAAAAAAGCTTCCATTTCTTCTTTTTTAATAGGAATTTTGACATAGACGGCACTCACTCCACAATTTCTGAATACGGCATTGTGAGCGACAGCTCCTAGACTGCTGCTGACGGGATCTCCGATAAGGCAGTAAATTTTGGTTTGCGGCATCAGCTTGGAAAAATGATAAGTCTCTTGAAGTTCTTGAGCAGTGAGCTGGCCAGGGGCAGTTGCGCCCCCTAAGGGAAGCATTGCATAGGCAATCGCCGATCCTGCAATTGGACTCAAAATGCGGGCAAACTCCCCTTTTTCTCCCATTGCTATTCCGATGATTTTTTCTTCACCGTGAGTTTGAACAAAATGGAGCAGCTTTAGCGCATCGATGCTCGATCTGGCTGTGACTGCGATCTTATGAATATGCGTGTGCGGCGTTTTTATTTTTGCGTATACCTCTTCTAGATCTGGAGTTCCTGAAAAATCGTGATAAGAGCAGAGAAAAGAAATGTTCGGATAGGAATCAAAGAGCTTTTTTCGGAAGTCTACGGGCACATCGTATTCCAAATCGACATAGGTAGGTCCGAGCGCGCATAACGTTTCTATTGCGCGCAATCGCTCTTCTTCTGTCCCTTGAAAATATCCTCCTTGGTCGCAGCGGCGCAAGGTAATCATTACCGGAAGGCGGCAGTCCTTAAGAAAGGAAGAAAGTTCTTCTTGGGTGAATGGATGAAAATAATCGAGACGGAGCTCAACGCCGTCAATCATTGAATCGACCATCTTTAACTGAGATGCGACCGTTGTAAAATTAGGCCCAGTTGCAACGACAAACAAAAGCGTTTTCATCTATCTCATCCTTAGTTTTTTATGACTGCAAATACAAAACATTTTGACAGGAGGCATCCTATTTGTTATAATTGAGCTTTTAAAAGAAGGCAAGCTGCGTTTTTACTATGAAAACACAAGTCAACACCACATCTGGTCTTGATGCTATTCGCGGAGCAAACATCTCCGCCGTTTTCAGCTATGCTTATTTTTACTTCTATTTTGGCGCCAAAACGCCAATACATATCTAATACCCTTACATCCACTATTTCCCTTCAAACTGCAAAAAAGCAGTACAATAGGATTGTTTGATCCTATGCCTATAAAACTTGTGAATCAAAATATTAATACCCTTATTTAAGGTAGTATTATGTTAGTCAAATTAGAAGATGGCACCAGTGCCGAAATTTTAAATGTATTGAGAAAAAGACTGGATGCGCATGGATTGCATCATTGCATTTCGTCTGCAAATTCTCAAATCGTGATTGGCCTGGAAAAAAGCCTGTCACCTGCTGTATTAGAGGATTTGAATGCGTTGGGATGCATTTCAGAGTTACTTCCTATGTCGACCCCTTGGAAGCTTGCATCCAAAGAGTTTAAGAAGAAAACAGAGATTGCGGTAAAAGGCGTGGCAATTGGAGGCCCCCTTATCGCTATGATGGCAGGACCCTGTGCGATTGAAAGTGAAGAGCAGTTGCGTTCGATTGCTCTGCAGCTGGCACGTGCTAAGGTCAAAGTGTTTCGCGCTTCAGCATTCAAACCGCGTACCTCTCCCTATAGTTTCCAGGGGATGGGCATAGAGGGGTTGAAATTGCATAAAAAATTGCAAGAAGAGCATGGAATGCTGATTGAAACGGAAGTGATGGATGTCCGCGATGTCGGGGTTGTTTCCGAACACGTGGACATCCTTAGGATCGGCGCGCGCAACATGCAGAATTTCAATCTGCTTAAAGAGGTTGGCAAGTGTGGTAAGCCGGTGATCCTCAAACGAGGAATTTCTGCAACTGTCGAAGAGTGGCTCATGAGCGCAGAATACATCATGGCTCACGGAAATCATGAGGTTATCCTGTGCGAGCGCGGGATACGTACCTTCGAAAACTCGACGCGAAGCACGCTGGATTTAAGTAGTGTTGCTGTGGCCAAGCAGCTCACGCATTTACCAGTGATTGTCGATCCAAGTCATGCTGCGGGGCGCAAGGATATCATTCCTGCTCTTTCCCAAGCTGCAGTTGCAATTGGTGCCGACGGGCTCCTCATCGAAGTGCACAATGCGCCTAAAGAAGCTAAATGCGACGGCAATCAGGCGCTGCTTCCGGAAGAATTGGAATCGCTATCTCAAGAACTTGATAAAATCGCTAAGGCGATGGGGAGATCTTTATGAATCTGGAAGAATTGCGCAAGGAGATCGATCGAATCAATGAGCAGATTGTTCTTTTGTTTGCAAAACGCCTTGAAATGGTGAAAAAAGTGGCAAAGGTGAAGCAAGAGAAGAAACTCCCCTGCGATGATCCCGTCCGTGAGGCACAGCAACTCATGGTGCTGCACGAGCTGGCACTGAAAAATGGCTTAAGTCCTTCTGTTGTGGAAGAAATTTTTAACCTATTCGTAGATTATTCCAAAATGGTGATGAAAAAGGAGATGCTCCATGGGGAAGACAATCGCTTATCAGGGAACTAGAGCTTCCTTTAGCGAAATGGCTATCGAGCGTTATTTTGGCACGGATGCAGAGCCTCTTGGGAAAGTGACTTTTGATGCTGTCTTTGAAAGTTTGACAGCAGGCGAGGCGAATTTTGCTGCCCTCCCTATTGAAAACAGCTTGATAGGGCCTATTTTTGAAAATATCGATCTCATTGTCCAAAATGAAATTGCCGTTGTAGGAGAGGTACGCTTACCCATCGAGCATTGTCTTGTGGGTAAAAAAGGACAGGCTTTGGAAGGGATTAAAAGGGTTTATTCCCACCCCAAAGCGCTTGCCCAATGTACCTGCTTTTTCGAGAAGCATCCCTGGATGGAACCGATTGTGCATTTCGACACTGCTGGGGCTGCAAGAGATATTGCCTTGAGCGAAGAATGGAATAGCGCCGCGATTGGGAGTAGGAAAACTGCTGAGGTGTATCCTTTAGAGATTTTAAAAACGCATCTTGAAGATGAACCGAGCAATACGACTCGCTTTTTGGTTTTAAAGAAGAAAGAGAATGGGATCGAAAAAAACGATGGAACAAAAGCCTCTTTACTTTTTACGCTGCAACATGTCCCTGGAACCCTTGCGAGAGTTTTAAAAGCACTGGCGAACCGTGATGTGAACTTGGTACAGATCATTTCCCGGCCTATCAAGGAGAAACCCTTTGAATACTTGTTCTTTGTGGACATCCTTTTTAGTGGGAATATTGAAGAGATCTTGAGTGTACTGAAGAGAGAGACGCAAACGCTAAAACTATTGGGGACTTATGCACCTGATCAATAATGCAACCGTCATCGGGATGGGACTCATCGGTGGATCTATCGCGAAGGCATTAAAGGGCAAAGTCCGCATCGCCTCATTAAAACACGATAGCAGTGATTTAAAAATGGCGATGGATCAGAATGTACTCGATCTTCTTTTTGATTCTTGGGAAGATTTGATCGGGTGGAGCGATATGATCATCCTCGCTACTCCCCTATCGACATTGTCTTCTTTAGCGGAAGAGATCGCGCGGCGGTGTCCAAAAGAGAAAAAACTGATCGTGATGGATGTCGGAAGTGTGAAAAAAGCGGTTTTCCCCGCCTTTGAAATGTTAACGACAAAGAATCTTGATTTTGTGAGCACCCATCCGATGGCAGGCAAAGAGAAATGGGGATTTGCGCATAGCGATGCGCATCTTTTTCAGGGATGCTGCTGGATTCTCTCCCCTCATCAGAAAAATCAAAAGAGCAATCTTGATATTGTGAGTGAGCTCATTCATTTATTGGGTGGAGAAATTCAAGTGCTTGATTGCATGCAGCACGACGAGCAGACCGCTTTAGTGTCTCACCTTCCTGCCTTGCTTTCTAGACTCTATTTGCAATTTGTCGAGGAAAGCCATCCGGAAAGTAGGCAAATAGCCGGACCAGGTTTTAAATCCATGACACGTCTTGCACGTGACAATCCTCAAATGCAAAAAGAGATTTTCTTATACAATCGCGAAGAAATTTTAAAGCAGTTAGAATCCTTCCTCAAATTCATAAAAAGGGAGACCGCTTCATGACCAACATTACTCCTTCTGCTACTGTGGTCATCAATTCCATGGCGGCTGAAAAAAAGGCGCGCGGTGAGAGGATATACAATTTTGCAGCTGGCGACCCGATTCTTCCCTCTCATCCGAAAGTGATCGAGGCAGTCATCGCCGCTATCCAGACTGAACAAATTCTCTACCCCCCAATTGCGGGTCTTCCTAGGCTGCGAAAAGTCTCTGCCGAATGGATGAACCAGAAGTACAATTGTCGCTATAAAGTAGAAAATACGCTTGTGACGGTAGGTGGGAAATTTGCCCTTTTCGCCGCCATGCAGGTATTGCTCAAAGAAGGCGATGACGTATTGATCCCTTGTCCCTATTGGGTCTCTTACCCTCAGATTGCCTCGCTGTTCGGGGCAAGACCTATTTTCTTGCCGACGTGCGAAGAAGATCAGTGGAAATTGAAGCCAGAGACATTAAAGAAATATTTGACTGCAAAAGCAAAAGTCCTGATTCTAAACAATGCCGGCAACCCTACGGGTGTGCTATATAGCAAAGAGGAGCTGAAGGAGTTGCTTGCCATTGCCGATGCGGCGGGAATTTTTATAATCTCAGATGAAGTTTATAGTGAGATCGTTTACGATCATAACAGGTTTTTTTCTTGCGGAGAGCTTTTTGACAAGGCGCTTGTGATCCAGAGTTGCTCGAAGAATTTTGCGATGACGGGGTGGCGCGTCGGGTTTGCTTTTGGACCGGAGCCGCTTATCCGCTCGATGACGGCCATCCAGAGCCAATCGACAACGGGAGCGTCGAATGTTTGCCAATGGGCAGCTTTAGCCGCATTTCAAAATCATGATGAAATCACCTCTTTGGTGCGAAACTCTATGCAAAAAAGAAGAGATGTCTTTATTCACACTTTTAATGAACTGTTCGGATCCCATTTGAGCAAACCCCTGGCTACTCTTTACGCTTTTATTCCCTTGTCTATTTTCCAAAAGAACATGGATTCATCAGAGCTGTGCACAGAACTGATGACTAAATATAACATCGCTTGCGTTCCGGGAATCGCTTTTGGCAAGGAGGGATATTTGAGAATGGCTTTTTCTGAGAAAGAAGAAATCTTGCGAGAGGGACTTGTAGCGTTAAAAAAAGGGATAGAAGGATGAAAAAAATTGCGATCGCAACACAGCCTTCTTTAAAACGCACGGAGTCTAGACTTGGTTATGGGCTTCTTTTTGATGCGTCTGTCTTAGATGAAATGAAGCGGCTGGGATCGAGATTCGCCCTCTTTTGCGATGAAAGAATCGCTGCCGTCATTGGAAAACCTTGGCATGCACATCTTCAGAAAAATGGACTGGATGTGACTTTATTGTCATTTCCCGCTGGAGAAAAGGAAAAAAGTCGAGAAAGAAAAGCCATTCTGGAAGACAGATTGCTCTCTGAAGGGTTTGGTAGAGACACCTGCATAATTGCTTTGGGAGGCGGAGTCGTTACCGATCTCGTGGGTTTCCTCGCCTCCACTTATTGCCGAGGAGTTCCCCTCATTCTTGTTCCGACAACATTGCTAGGCATGGTTGATGCTGCGATAGGAGGAAAAACTGGAGTCAACACTCAATTTGGCAAAAATCTGATTGGTACTTTTTATTCCGCTGATCGAATCTATATCGATCCAGAGACCCTGTCTTCCTTACCACCAGAGGAGTGGACAAATGGAATTGCAGAAGTAATCAAATATGCACTGATCCATTCTCCTCAACTTTACCAAATGCTTAGAAACTGGAATCGGGCGGATGCTAAACAAGTGGAGATGATCATCCATGAGTGTGTGCTCATCAAAGCACAAGTCGTCGAAATGGATTTTGAAGAAAAGCTCGGATTGCGGAGGATTCTCAATTTTGGACATACAATCGCCCATGCCATCGAAACGATCGAAAATTATCAACTCTCTCATGGAGAGGCAGTGGCAATCGGCATGATTGTTGAGAGCTTTATCAGCGTAAGAATGGGATATCTCACTGCAGATGCGCTTTCAGAGATCGAAGCGCTCATCCGCAGTTTTCCGTTTTCTTTGAAAATCAGCCGAGGCGTGACCCGAGAAAAGATGCTCAGCACGCTTCTTCTCGACAAAAAAAGCTCCCGTGGCGCTGTGAGATTTGTTCTCCTCCAAAAGATCGGCTCATGCCACCCTTTCAACAAAGAATACTGTACAACGATTCCTGAGAAAACCCTTGATGAGGCTCTTTCCTGGATGTTTTCCCTATTTTCCGGAGAGTCGCGATGACAAAATTCCACATTGAGCCAAGCTCTGTTCAAGGAACAGTAGACATTCCTCCATCGAAATCTCATACCCTCCGCGCCATTTTGTTCGCCGCAATGGCTAAAGGAGACTCCGAGATCCGCAATTTTTTGCATTCTCCCGACTCAACTGCGATGATCGAGGCGATGCGCGCCTTTGGCACTAAAATTGATATCGCTCCTGACCATTTACGCATTCGCGGTCTTTCGGGAAAACTGGAGGCTGCTGAAAATGTGATTGATGCGGGAAATTCAGGGCAAGTTCTTCGTTTTGTAGGCGCTCTTGCAGCTCTTTGTCCTGCATACACAGTGATCACAGGCGACCATTCCATCCGCCACAATCGACCCGTAAAACCTTTACTAGCGGCATTGACTCAGCTCGGAGCTTTAGCGGCATCGGCAAGACTCGATGGTTGCGCCCCCATTATCATTAAGGGAAAGATGCAATCAGGAAAGGCAGAGCTTCCCGGTGAAGATTCCCAACCCGTTTCCGGGATGCTCATCGCCTGTAGTTTTTTACAGGGTCAAAGTACGCTTGAGATTAAAGATCCCGGAGAAAAACCCTGGATCGATCTCACGCTCTCTTGGCTCAAGAAATTCGATATTCGCATCGAGCATGAGAATTACGCGCACTACCGGATCCCAGGCAATGCGCAAATCGATGGTTTCAAGACAACGATTCCAGGAGACTTTAGTTCCGCAGCTTTTCCGATTGCTGCGGCGATTGTCACAGGATCTGAACTCACTTTGACTAACATTGATATGAACGATTGTCAGGGAGATAAAAAACTGATTGAAGTTCTTCAAAAGATGGGAGCAAATATCTCTATCGATGCAGCTAAGAACACTTTACACGTCCACAAAAATAGCAAATTGCTAGGCATGCGCATCGACGTCAACGATTTCATCGATGCGGTGCCGATTCTTTCTGTAATTGGCTGCTATGCGGAGGGAAAGACGGAGATCATCAACGCATCGATTGCACGAAAAAAAGAGTCTGACCGCATTCATGCGATGGCGACGGAATTGAAAAAAATGGGAGCAGCTGTCCAGGAAAACCCCGATGGGCTTACCCTTTTCCACTCCCCTCTTTTAGGAGCGCATCTCGAATCCTGGCGTGATCATCGTATCGCGATGTCGCTTTGTATTGCTGCTTTAGGCGCTCGGGGAAGGACAGTGATTGAAGGCGCAGAATGTGTCTCCAAAACTTATCCAGGATTTGCCCACGACTTTCGGAACCTTGGAGCCATTATTGAGGTTTCCCCATGAATCTAATTCTATTTGGATTCAAAAGCTGTGGGAAAACAACTCTTGGAAAGAAAATTGCAGATCAGATGAAACGGCCGTTTATCGATACGGACAGGCTCGTCGAAGAGCTTTATAAAAAACGCACAGGCCGGGATTTGAATTGCCGAGAAATTGCTAAGCAGGTGGGAGAAGAAGGGTTTCGCGCACTCGAATCCGATGCAGTTCTGCAACTTAAGAAAATGAAAGACACGATCATCGCTTTGGGGGGTGGACTGATTTTAATCCCTGGCATTGCAGAGATGCTTGCAAAATTGGGCACGCTGGTTTATCTCAAAGTAAGTAAGGGGACATTAAAAGAAAGGATTCTTAAGCAGCCCCTCCCCACCTTTCTTGACCCGATGGATGCTGTGGGGTCGTTTGAACGTATGTATGCAGAGAGGCAACCCAAATATGAAAAGATTCTCGCCCTATCGGTTGATGTGGAGACTAAGACGCAAGATGAGATCATACAGGAGATCTGTGCATTGATCCAAAAAGAGGAAAACCTAAATGGCTAGCAATGCATTCGGTACCCTTTTTCGCATAACGACGTGGGGAGAGTCCCATGGAAAAGCAATCGGTGTTGTCATCGATGGATGTCCGGCGGGCCTTCCTATTACAGATGAAGAGATTAACGCAGCTCTTTCCTTTCGCCAGGGAGGAAGAACCCCTTATGTCACCCCGCGAGGGGAAAAGGACCTTGCCACTATTTATTCAGGCGTCTTTGAAGGAAAGACGACGGGCGCCCCTATTTCAATCATCATTTTCAATAAAGATGCCGATTCGAGTAAATATGAGCCGATTAAAGATTTGTTGCGTCCCGGTCACGCTAACTTCACTTACTTGGAGAAATATGGCATTTTTGATTATCGGGGTGGGGGCAGGTCTTCTGCCCGCGAGACGGCTTGTCGCGTCGCTGCGGGCGCGATCGCTAAAAAACTGCTCTCTCACTTTGGCGTCGAAATCGTAGCCTATATCAAAGCGATCGGCGGTATCACAATGCCTGAGAAATCTCAGAAGTCCGCTGCGCATCTACAGAAAGCCATGCGAGAAAGCGTCGTGTTTTGCCCTGACCCCGAGTCTTCTCAAAAGATGGTCAATGCTCTCGAAAAAGCGATTGAGGAAGGTGATTCTTTAGGTGGCATTATCGAGGCAGCCGCCTACCATCTTCCCATTGGTCTTGGGGATCCTATCTATGAAAAACTTGAGGCGAATCTAGCCAAGGCGATGCTCTCCATTCCGGCTACGAAAGGCTTTGAGATTGGATCGGGCTTTGCAGCGGCTTCGATGAAAGGATCGGAGCATAATGATGCCTTCGTACTCGATAGCAGTGGCAATGTGACAACAGCAACTAATTTTGCAGGAGGCACACTCGGAGGCATTAGCACGGGACTTCCTCTCATCACACGCACAGCTTTTAAACCGACATCGAGCATTGTAAAGGCTCAAAAAACTGTGAGTGTGAATAAGAAAGAAAAGGATTTCAAGCTTCCGGAGGGGTCGCGTCACGATCCTTGTGTGACAATCCGCGCCGTCCCCATTGTTGAGGCGATGACATCTCTAGTTTTGGCCGATGCATTGTTAGTCAAACGGATCTCTAAACTCTAGAGCAAGATCTTCAGCTTCTGCAGATTCATTAATGTATGCTGCAGCTATTCTATACTCTAAATTTTCCAGCGAGATCGTCTCATTTCTCTGTTGCATAATACCAATTTCTCTCTGCAAAAACTCAAAGTTTTTCATAATCGTTCCCAAACAGTAATCAAGAGGAAGGTCATTCTCAGAAAATTCCTCTAAAGATTCACTCTTTTCACCCTCATTCTTATAGGAATCTAGAGTAATGTCGAGCGCAGTCATATCCCATCGTTCATCGCTCTCTTCATCTAGTAAGTTCGGTTCCTCATACCATAACGCGAGTAAATTCACACCTTTTGCTCTGTATTTTTCGCAAATTTGAGCAAGTTTCTCCGCATCAGCTTTGCAGATAGCCTCTAAAATCAATGGATCCAAGTTTTCTTTCCTAAATTTTTCAAAAAGGGGGATGCGTAAGATCCCAATTGTATCGTAGTTCTGTTGACCCAAATATTCATTGTCGACTAAAGCAAGCTTTCCTATTTGAGGATCATAAAGCATATTATCGCGACGCGAGTCGTATCCGCCGAGCAGCATTCCTAAAAGATAAGCTTTTTGAAAAGCGCAACGCTTTGGAATAGGCGTGTTTCTGTCAGTAAAGAGAGGTTTTCCTGTGCATGCGTGCTGAAAGGTAAATGTCTTAATCCCTGCAATCCAACTAAAGGATTGCATAAAGGGTTTGTACTTATTTATCTTGCTTCCTAAGTCATTCATTTCCTTTTCATGAATGACTTTAGATTTAGGCACAATGTCCCAACGGAGCAATTTACAAACTTTATAAGCCACTTCTTCAGCGTGTGAAATGTCCAAAGCCAATTTAGCTCTTCGGATTTCGGGGGTTGCAATTTTGACTACCCATTTTGCAGCTAGGCTTTCTTCTTTGCCTATATAAACTATTCTAGTATGAGAGAAGCTATTGCCTAGTGGTCTCGGATTCATGACCCTCCACTCCAAAGCAAAATCATTAACGGATTTTATGCTCATAAATTTTTATCTCTTTTAATTTTTATACGGACCTATCTCAGTAAAATTTTAATCGAAAATCGGCTCAAAAGAACCCAAAAATCGACTGGAACCTTTTATACCCAAATGCATTCAAGAGTTGGTTTTGGCTTCACCTACATCCCAGACTTTCGATCTGCAAAAAGTGCCCTATTTCTAATAGTGGCGACGATTCGATCACGCCAATCGCTGGAGCTTTCGCTTCGGTCCTAAACCAAATTTTCAGTCGCTTCCTTGCAAAATTCTCCAGCTTTCAAGCGTCAACAGTATATAAGTCATTTTTCTCGAATCAGAGAAAATGCAGGTGAAAAAATATAATAAAAAAAGGGATTTTAAATCAAAATGTTTTCAGGACCAAATTGAGAATAAATGTATTATACCGAAAAAAACTGAAGAATCGGGAAAAAGCATTTTTCAACCACCCGCGAACAAGGTTCGCTAGAGATCACAGAGCTCACAGAGGGGGATTAAATTTTAAAT
>JAJPIB010000060.1 GCA_021324995.1 Chlamydiia bacterium
ATTTAAAATTTAATCCCCCTCTGTGAGCTCTGTGATCTCTAGCGAACCTTGTTCGCGGGTGGTTGAAAAATGCTTTTTCCCGATTCTTCAGTTTTTTTCGGTATAACTACTGAACTTTTTTATAAGTTCCGCTATACCTTTTTTGAGCAAGGATGTTCTTCCACGAAAGCATCAAATACAAGAGACTCAAATTTTGTCGTTTGCTTTTCTCATAGAGACGGCCACCCACGTCTTCAATCTCTTTTACTTGAAGACATTAATGGTGAGCATGTTGGTAGCGGCGCTGTACGCCATATCCCTCCTTATTTCACTAAATAGCTGAATTCCAGAAGATTAGAGCGTTTAATACATTTTTAAACGCTCTAAATTCTTTCCTTTTTATAAAGCTGATTCTTAAACCTCTAACAGTTAATTAATAACAAATAAAACAAATCTTGAATTAATAATATACAATTTAATTCAATTCTGATAAAATAGAGTTATAAATTAAAAATAGAGGCAATTAGATGATTAAAGCTATTCCTAATCAAATAGTCCGCATTCAGTCTCCCGAGGCTTATAAAGAAGAAATTCGTTCAAAAGTTAAGGAAACATTTAAAAACAATATAGGCACAGTCGTTCTATTTACAGCACTGACTCTGCCCATGTTTTTTCTCGCTTGGCCTATGGCCCTAGCCGTAATTTTTCAAGATGCGAAGTACGAAATCGATAGTTCTATCGCAAACGCAAGAATAGAATTTATCAAAGGGCTTTCAAATAAACTCGCAGAAAACCCAAATGAAAATCCAAATACAGTCTTTGATACCTTTCAAGAAGAAAACAATCGCGATTTCACTCAGATCTTTCCTAAAAACGTAATGCAATCTGATGTAATTAGACTCGCCAAAGTTTTCAATAAAGAAGGAAAAGCCTTAGTCCTAGAAAATAATGAAGTCACCGCGCTGTGGAAAAATTTAATTCAAACAGAAAGAAAGATTACAAGCTATGTAAGCGCTACAAATCGTTTTTACCAAATAATAGGAGCTGTAGACTATTCATCTGATGCGACATCTCTTAATCAAGCTTTGAGAGATAGACATCGGGCCCAATTAGACCTTATAAACTGGAGAGATTACTGTCAGCCAGGAACTCATCTCACTAATGGTCAAGTTTTGCAAAAAATTAGGAAAGACCATGGAATCACGCTCGAAAACCTAAACCTAATTACCGAATGTATTGTAGGTCCACTAACAAATAATGACCTCAACGCTAAACGGGAAGCGCATGCTGAGGCACGGCGCAAAGTTTTAGACCTATTAATACAGTGCCCAACCCAAGAAAAAGCAAAACAATTTAGAGATTCTTTGATAACAAACTTGTGGTTTGAAAATTCACCCGAAGGCGAACAGCTCAAGCTATTTGATTTAGTTTTAGCTGTAAAGTTCTCGCAATACTTTAACTCTGTCAATACCCATCGAGACAGAATTCAGGAAAGCTTTGAACTAAAGAAAAAGGATCCGGCACTGCCATTCGAAGGTAACACAACTTGGGTGACTAAAGAAGGAAAACAAATTGAATTACCCACATGGATTACTCGTACTGAATGGGGTAGAAGATGTCCCCCTATTATGATTGCTTCAAATTCTTCTAAAAAAGAAAAAAATGCAGCAGAGGCAGCAGCTAAGAGATCGGCTAAAGATGTTGAAAATACTTTAACTCATGCGAACCACTTTTCTTCAACAGAAGGTAATCAACAGTCGACGATGAATGAAAGTTTAAAGACTGCTACAGCAAAGGCATTAGATTTGCACTACACACCTTTATCAAATTTTCTCGATCAGATAGCTAATGAGACGTCGATGCCCGAAACAGAAAAAAATATGCTTAAGGATCAGTGTCTAAAAGCCCTAGCACAGAATTACGCAACGATTCTCTCACATCCCGTATTGGATACTTTGGATAAATTTCCATTAAATGTTCTTGGGGCGGCAAATGACCCCAGATTTTCTAAACAAACTCATTTTCTCTCAACAGAAAGAAATGTTTTTCCTGTTTTATTCTCTTTTGATCCAATTAATAAAAAAGTATTCATAGAATTTAAAAGCGAATTTAATTTCCAGAACACTCAAACAGGTCGTCAGCCGCCTCTCATCATAATCACCGAAAGCAAAATAGCGATCGATCTTGACGGCAAAGATTTTGACCCCCAATGCGAAGCGTATAGCCTCCGTGTTGAAAAAAAACCTACAGATTTTCTAGCTGCATTGCCACAAATAGGAGAGCCTTCAGAGTTTCTTAATGTAAATACTACCGATACCGAAGAGGACTGATCTCAACTTGTCTCCTATAAAATCCCCCTATTCGCGCAAGCTGCTACAAGCAATCTACTTCGCTTCATTTTCGTTAAGAAGCCTAGGTCTCAACCTTAGATTCTTAACGAAAACCTTGCATCCCCTATGACATGCTATCAAGTCGAAGAGGTAAGCAGGCAATTGGGTTAATTGACACTTGAAGGTTTTTTCAGTGTTAAGCCCCAGAACTCAAAAAACTTTTTAATTTGTTGCCGAGTTATAACTTCAATAGCAATTTGCCATAAAACATTTCAAGCAACCCATTTTCTCAGCGGGTTTGTGCTTCAAGCAAATTCTTTCAGTTGTGCTTATACCCAACGTGACTGAAAATTTGGATTTAAGACCGAGCCAAAGCCCCGGGATTGGACGATCGAATCTAGCCCCTATTTCTTAATAGGGGCGACGATTCAATCGCGCCAATCGCGGGAGCTTTCGCTTCGGTCCTAAACCAAATTTTCAGTCACGTATATACGATTTCAGAAGCGATTCTTCTTGATTCGGCAAGGATTTTTGTTGGCAAAGGATCGTGCCTTAAACGAAGATCTTCCGATTTGATCTCTCTATCTAGTAAATATTGAGAATAGTGGCATATAGAACCATAATCAGCCTTAAGGCGATTTAAATCACATATGTATCGCGACTGGAGTGGAGTACAAGAGGCTGGTTGAGTCGAAGAAAAAAATGAGAAAATGGCTCTAGTCCATGAGCTTTCAGCAGCTTGCCGGTTTTCTTGAAAAAGACAGTAGATTTGTTCGTCGCGTATAGATGGCTTTAAAAAATCAATCAATTCTTTTGTTTCCTGTACCTCTTTCTCAAAAGAGTGCAAGAGAAAAGAAATCGTAGTGGAATGAGGTCCTTCTTCTATCTTTTCAATAAAGTCATCTAATGCATCAATAAATTTTGACTCTGCGTCCTCAATGATGCATTCAAGGAGTTGTCTTCGAGACTGAAAGTTCAACTTCTGATATTCGCGGTGAAGGCTGCCGAATGCGTTTTCACATCCTTCAAAAATTTCGGGAAGTGTATTCACATTTAAGGGCTTTTTGCAGAACTCAATGAGAATGAGCCTAAGAGGACAAGGATGAAAAGATCGGAATAAGCGAGGAAGGGAAATACAATTTACACCCTCTTTTGCAGAATTCTGGAGATCAAAATAAGTTTTAAAGTGGGCGATTTTCATCGCATGCAAGGTTTTAAAATAGCTCTTTTTCAGATCGTTATCTAAATTTTGAATATTATTTACATTTGGAAAATTGTGACTTGAATCAAATAGAGGTTGTTTTGATATTTCTGAAAAAGACATAAACACCTTTTGTTCATTTTGCGCTAATTATATTATCAAAAAATCGAAATAAAGTCAATTAACCCAATATTTTGATAAATTTATTCCCGATACTGAAATATTAAATATTGTGTAACTATTCACCACTTTCTTCTTTAAGAAGAAGAAAGTGGTGAATAGTTACCAAATCGTTTAGTAAAACCATTGACTTGGCGTGATGTGATTAGGGACCTCTGATTTTTTCGGACAAAAAAAAGCCTCAGTAACCAGGGGTTACTGAGGCGGGAAAAAAAGCTTGGCAGCGACCTACTCTCCCGTACTCTTGTGTACAGTACCATCGGCGATGAGAGGCTTGACTTCTGAGTTCGGTATGGGTTCAGGTATTACCCTCTCTCTATTGCCACCAAGACTAAAGTCTTGTCGGTCGAATGGAGTCAGTTAGCTTTCACAAATGAAAATTGACGCTTGAGTTGTTTTTAAGTTTCATTGACGCGCTAGCGCGTCACCAATGACCCATGCCTTAGAATAAGGCATATGC
>JAJPIB010000039.1 GCA_021324995.1 Chlamydiia bacterium
ATTTAAAATTTAATCCCCCTCTGTGAGCTCTGTGATCTCTAGCGAACCTTGTTCGCGGGTGGTTGAAAAATGCTTTTTCCCGATTCTTCAGTTTTTTTCGGTATAACACACTCTAAAACCGCCTCTTTTTCCACCTGACGCAGATTTCAATCGAATTTTTCTTATGCCCCCAGTTCCTTGAATAAGAGCTCCAATTTCTGGATGCTCGGCTATAATTCTCTTAAAATCGTCGAAATCTTTTTGCAGAATTTTACGGGTCTTTATAAAACCCGCTAATTTATCGGCAAAAACCGTGAGCTGAGTAACTTTTCTAGCAATCATTAGTATGCCACAAAGTAAGGTATTATGATCAATAGCAGGTATAAATTCAAGGATATCTTTACAGGTAGAAGCCTTTTTAAAAAATTGTTTTTTAGTGTGTGAAGTTATTTTTGGTTTTGATTTTTTGCATATCAGGGGAATTAGGGGATACTGTCTTGGCCTTCTTCCTTCTGTCTTCGTTCTCCTCTTGCCACCTGCTTTTTACGCGGACAAGGAGTAACGGACTCCGATGCTGGCATCTGTCGCTTCTGTCATTTTTAATCTCGCGGAGACTTCGCTTTTTGTTTTTGGTTGGAAATGAGGACCCTTTAGCATCGCGATTGCCATGAGTTTATCGGCCTGGTTTAATTATTTTTTCCTGGCGAAGCGGTTATCCAAAAAATGGGGAGAGCCGCTCTTTGATAAAACCGTCTTCAAATCGCTCTTCAAAACGGCAACCTGTGCCCTTATTGCAGCGGTTGCCACTCTTTACGTCGGAAAGTTTTTTGCAGGCGACCCTACGATGCAAATCCTCTCTGGAGAAGTGGGGATTCTATTTGAGCGAAGCTTTACGATGCAGCTCATGCAATTTGTAGCAATTTAAAGTCAGTTGCTTCCTTTAGCTATTGTTTTTTTCATAAGTGATATTATAGTCGTGCACAGGATGTGGAAAGGTCATAAACCCATTCGACGTGTGTACACCTGCTCTTATCGTCGGACCCGATATTTTTGCTGTAAGGCCATAAGAGCTTGCTAAGGCTTGAATAATACCGAGCTCCTCGGTTTCATTTCCAATTTGAGTTAACCAATTAAAGCTGCTCAGGTACCAGGATGGAGAAACGGCATTTTTCCAGGTATCTAATGAGAATATTTTGTTCCAAAGCGATTTGTCATAGCACCCCATATGATATTGAAAGGCGAGTCTATTATAAAAAGGGGTGTCGGGATTATAAGTATAGGGATTATCTGAAGAAAGTCCCCCGTTTTTTAGCAACTTTTGTAGCGACATAAAGCAATTGTTGATGGCGTTTACACCCTGATCTGGGATAATGCTCATGTTCTCGCCGTTCACTGAGGTGAATTGACTATTCGATGAAAGATAAGCTGCTGCAGTGGAATCAAGAGGCCAATTGCTCACACAGGAAGGATTCATTAAAATGTCAACGTCAAGAGTATCTACTCCTTTGTGCAAATGATCGAGATTTCTTCCTTCTGAGCTATACTCCTGACACATAGCAGAAGAATATAGGGGACGATTCCCGCAAAAAAGAAGTAAATCTGGAGATTGTAGTTTTCTTAATACAATCACGTGGCACTGTGCATAAACGCTCTTCATTTCATCGGGAGTCATTGTGATGTCTAGCTGGCAAAAAATATTGGGATTTTCTGCTATTTTTCTTTTTGTTTCTTTTGACCAGGTCGTGTCATTTTTGTAAAAATCATTGCATAGAGTGCTCAAAGTATTAAAATTTTCCTGGCGGTGCATTTCGAGTGCAGAAGGATTTCCTAATAAACTATTAATTGTCATAAGTTCCTCTAATTAAATATGAGTTTAATTATAGAAAAAAGAGCCTTAAATTTAAATAAAAACTTTTTTTATTTAGGTTGTTTGTTGCTTTTCAAAATTAACTATTGAAAATAAGTTATTTGTGTTTCTAGCTTAAAACGAAAAAGCAGCCTTTTGAGGCTGCTTTTTCGTTAAGAAATTCTTTAGTTGGTCGGGTCTTAGCTGGAGTGGGCGAGGAACTCGCAGATCAAAGGCACGTTCAGGGGGATAGGGAAGGGAACTTGGTCGATCGCAGGAGCGACGAGCAATTGGCCAGAGAACTTCGTAGGATCAGAAGCGAGGTACTCAGGAACGCCTTGCGCTGCGCTTTGAACGCTTTGCTTGATGATCGGCATTTGCTGTGATTTTTCTTTGATCGAAACGGTCATTCCAGGTCTTACAAAGAAAGAGCGGCGGTCAACTTTCTTACCGTTGACAAGGACGTGTCCGTGGACGACGAGCTGTTGAGCGGCAAAAATGGTCGGAGCGAGTTTCAATCTGTAGACAATGTTGTCCAAACGGCACTCTAGGCGCTCGATGAACTTCATGGGAGTGTTGCCCTTGGAGCGTACGGCTTCTTTGTAGTAGCGAACGAGCTGGGACTGCGTCAACATTCCGTAGACAGCTTTGAGCTTTTGTTGCTCTTCCAGCTGAAGGCCGAAGTCGGATTTCTTCTTTCTCTTGGCTCCATGCACGCCTGGAGGATTTGGCTTATGAAGCAGCGGGTTGCGAGCGCGTCCAAAGATATTTGCTCCAAATCGACGAGCAATGCGATTCTTGGGGCCAGTGTAGCGAACCATTGTATCTCCTAAAATACTCAAAAAAATTAACAATAAAGATGTATGCTAATACAGCCTCAAATTTTTGTAAATGGAACATCTTCGTTTTCGCTGAGAGCGCTAAGATAAAAGATTTTTTATTATGTAGTCTTTGTTTTAAGATGCCATTCCATGCATGGGCGGCATCATGCGCTCGTCGAGGCTATACATGATCCAGAGAGAGCCTCCCACGATAATCACGATGATGAATGCCATCATGAGAAAGACGAAGAGGTTCCAGCGGGGCTTTGTCTCTTTGGCCAGGTGAAAGAAAAAAATGAGTTGGGCGAGGGTTTGCGCGAGTGCGAGGCAGATGAGCACGGGGATGAGGATTGCGGGGCGAAACAGGTGGTCTGCCGTGAAGAAATAGGCGGCGAGGGTTAGGGCAAGGGAAAGAGTAAAGCCCGATACATAGGAGCTCAGTGTGCCTTTAAGCGCGCCTTTAGGCTGTTCAAGAGGTGTGTTCATAAAGTAGCCCCCAGTAAATACACGAGAGTAAAAATAAAAATCCATACGACATCGAGGAAATGCCAGAAGAGGCTAAGGCAAGTGAGCCGCCTTAGGGTGACTAAAGAGATTCCTTTGTATGCGGTTTGGATCATGAATACGACCATCCAAAAAAGTCCCACGCTGATATGCAATCCATGGGTTCCTACAAGGGTGAAGTAGGAGGACAAAAAACCACTTCTCTTCCAGCCATTGCCTTCTTGGATGAGTTTGCTGAATTCTCCGAGCTCTAAGACTAAAAAAGAAACGCCGAGAAGAAATGTGAGGGCAAACCATGCGATGACTTGCTTTTTTTTGCCGCTGTGGGCAGCGAGCATTCCCAGTCCGCAGGTGAAGCTGCTCGATAGTAGAATGAGCGTTTCTTTTAATACAAAGGGAAGGTCGTAGATCTCTTTTGAAGAAGGTCCGCCGAAGGTGTTTTTATATAGGACAGCATAGGTAGCAAAGAGGACTCCAAATAAAATGCAGTCGGTCATAAGATAAACCCAAAAACCAAAGATATTTTTGGTATACGCCTCTTGATGCGGATCTTCCTCGTGAAGGAGAGTATTTTCAGTCATTGTTTTTTCTCAATTTGCGCAATTTCACTCACGGGGACGTAATAATCCGTTTCTTTTTCAGAAATTCTGCAGATCAGCGAGACAATCACACCCAAAATTCCTATCGCCGCTAATGCCATCATGTGCCAGGTGATCGCAAAACCGAAGATCAGGCTGAAAAGACCGATAAAAAAGCCGATGGAACTATTTTTAGGCATGTGGATCGGTTTATATTCCTTAGGCTGTCGTTTTTCCCCTTTCTGCTTCATCGCCCAAAAGGGATCTCTTTCGGCAACGTGCGGTAAAATCGCAAAATTGTAAAAGGGAGGAGGAGATGAAGTTGACCATTCCAAGGTTCTTCCATTCCAGGGATCGCCTGTCGTATCTCGGTTTTGATGGCGTTGCTTGATGCTGACGATGATTTGCAGGATTTGAAAAGCGATGCCGCAAGAGATAATTGCTGCGCCTACAGCGGCGATTGTAAAGAGGGGATGCCAACCTGTGGCAATTTCATAATGGTCGAGGCGCCTTGTGGCTCCCATGAGGCCCAAAATGTATAAAGGCAAGAATGCCGTCAGGAAACCGATGAGCCAGCACCAGAAAGCGTATCGTCCCAGCTTTTCATTAAGTTTAAAGCCGGTAATCTTGGGAAACCAATAGGTGGCGCCGGAAAAAAAGCCGAATAAAACACCGCCGATGATGACAGAGTGAAAGTGGGCGACGAGGAATAAACTATTGTGCACTTGAAAATCGACGGGGGGCAGTGACATGAGAACGCCGGCCATTCCACCAATGCTAAAGGTTGCTAGGAAGCCTAAAAACCAAAGCATCGGTGTTGCGAAATGAATCCTTCCTTTGCACATGGTGAACAGCCAGTTGAAGACTTTAACGCCTGTCGGTACGGCGATAAACATCGTCATGATTCCAAAGAAAGCGTTAACTTTTGGGCTTGCTCCCATCGTGAAGAAGTGGTGCAGCCAGACGATGAATGAAAAAAAGGTGATGGCAATGATCGCCCAGACCATAGAGACATAGCCGAACAAGCGCTTTTCTGAAAATGTGGCGACGACTTCAGAAAAGATGCCAAAAGCGGGAAGAACGAGGATGTAGACTTCAGGATGTCCCCATGCCCAAATCAGATTGATGTACATCATTTGGTTTCCGCCAAATCCCGAAGTGAAAAGACGCATTTCCAGGTAACGATCGAGGCTAAGCAACCCCAGAGTCGCTGTTAAGATGGGAAAGGCAAAGATAATAAGAATGAGTGTGCCGAGAGCGCTCCAAGTAAATAAGGGCATTTTAAAGAAAGTCATTCCTGGACAGCGCATTCTCACAATTGTTACGAGGAAATTGATCCCGGAGATCAAACTTCCTACCCCCGCAATTTGCAAGATCCAAATCCAATAATCGACGCCTTCTCCGGGGTTAAACTCTAGGCCGGAGAGTGGGGTGTAAGCCAGCCATCCGGTCGCGTTAAAATCTCCGATGACTAGAGAGACTAAAAGGAGGACGGCGGCTGAAGTAAAAAGCCAGAATCCAATCGAATTTAAAAAGGGATAAGCGACATCGCGCGCGCCGATTTGCAAAGGGATGATCAGGTTCATCATGCCAAAGACAACACCCATCCCTACAAAAAAGATCATGGTCGCGCCATGGGCAGTAAAGATTTGTTGGTAGTGATCGGAAGTGAGAAATCCTCCTGCACCGTCTACTGCTACCATTTGCTGAAGGCGCATCAGAATGGCATCGGAGATTCCTTTCAAAAGCATGACGAAAGTCACGATGATATACATGACGCCGATCTTTTTGGGGTCAAGAGAGGTGATCCATTCGCTCCACAACCATTTCCATCGCTTATGGTAAGTAAGAAGACCTGCGATGAAAAGCGCTCCCAGAACCATGGAAACGCCAGCTCCGGTTTGAAGAGCGTCGTGCTTAAAAGCGTGTGCCGTTAATTTTCCGAACATGAGTCTACCTCGCAGGGCATCATATACTTCATGACGATCCAATGGAACAGTTCGTCATCGGTAAGCTTATAAAAGGATATTGGATCATTTTCACTGGGCTTGGCTAACTGTTTATAGCTTTCTAGGTACAGTGATTTTGAGGATTGTCTAGCCTTATCCACCCAATGATCAAAATCGGATTGGGAGCGCGATTCTGCGGTAAATGTCATTCCCGCAAAACCCGTTCCGCTGATATTCGCAGAAGAGCCGCGATAGTCTCCTATCCCGTCTGCCATCAAATGAAGTTGAGTAGTCATTCCCGACATTGCAAATATTTGCCCAGAGAGTTGGGGGATCCAAAAGGAATTCATGGGAGCATCTGAAGTTAGCTCGAAATGGATGGGAGTTTTTTCAGGAAATTGCACCACATTCACTGTCGCAATTTTCTGCTCGGGATAGATAAAGAGCCATTTCCACTGCAGAGCGACCACTTGTATTTTGAGGGGCTGACCCTCTCCAAGAGGTTTATAAGGGTCTAAGGAGTGGGAGCTTTTCCAAATGATCACAGCGAGAACGGAAACGATGAGAAAGGGAATTCCCCACCAGATGGCTTCAGCCACGGTGCTCCGATCCCATTCCGCGTCATACTTCCCTTTTTTGTTTTGGGATCGGTATTTCCAGACAAAAAGAATTCCTAAAATGAATACAGGAATGACAACGATCAGCATGAGAGCTGTGCTTAGGATCATTAGATCGCGTTCTTGATGAGCGATGATTCCCTTGGAGTTAAGCACAGCGATGTCGCCATAGATGAGATAGAGGATGCTGGCCGTTAGCATTCCCAAAAATACCAAAGCCAAAATGGCGAAGGTGTATTTTTTTTTCATCGATCCTCCAGAGGAGCTCAGCCCAAGAACTGCGTATTTTCAAAAAAATTGATTTTCGTTGCTATTTCTTTTTATACGGATCATGATTCAAAATCAACTTTTCGGAGGCGATGTATGAGAAAAACGTTACTTGGGTTTGTTTGCCTTGCAAGTTTGATGGTGAGCCATTGCAAAGCGCTTTTTTCTATCGAAATCGATGAAATTACAGCTATCTATTTGTATGAAAATCCTTGTACGGATCATATCCAACATTTTCAGAAATTTTTTAAAGATGTGAAGGTCGACTCCTTTTTAGAATTTGGGCTTAGCCATGGGACGACCAGTCTTTTTAAAAAGATCTTTTTCTGAAGGCAGTCGTCTGATGAACTGGTGCATTGAGGGAAAAACAGCTTTTTTCTTCGACGATTACGCTGAGTTCGAGCAAAAACTGAATCGGTACTTGAGCGATTCAGAATTTAGGCACCAAGTTCAAAGAGATTGCGCAGATGTCATCAGGCAGATGATCAATAACGAGAAGCAGGCGCGTATCTTGGATAATTTCCTACAAAATCTAAAATAAACTGCATAACCTGCTTTTCTAGAAAAATCGAAGATTTTTTCTGAAAGTGAGGTTATGCAAGATGTCTCCTGTAAGCCTGAACAGAAGCTCAGGTTAGAAGCGGAAGCCGACTGTACTGCGGCCGCCAAAGTAGTTACAGGAATTTTTGCTCCCGTGCAAATAGATGTCGAAGGGTTCCAAACGGATATCCCAGCGACGTTGGTATCCAAAGCGGAAAGTGATGGGCAAACTGATGTCGATACCCGCAACAGGATTTCCCCATTCAAAACGGTTTTCAGACACAGGGCCTCCGAGCAACCCCTTAAGATTTACTCCCAAGTTAAATGTCTTTGTGAACTCATGGTCGTAGAGAAAGCCAAATGTCCCATACACAATGCCAGGTTTATCGTGGCGAATTTTTCCATCGGTTCTGTGGAATTGCTGGAGATAGCCTACACCAGCAAGAGGAGTGAAGTGATCTCTCCCATTCCAAAAAAAGTTGTATCCCATGCGGAACTCGCCTTCAAAGAGGTATTGGCTATGATGGTGATGGTGATGTTTGGTCGCCACAGGCAAAAACCAACTTTCTACACCTGCATAGAGGGAGTCGGTCTTGATGCGCTCGTAAGTGAGGTGCTCAATATTGAAAACTGCAATACGGTTGTGGTGTTCGATGAAAGGTGTGGCCGATGCTGGCTTTTGTGCCCCGTCAGCATGAATTGCAACGTTCAAAGCGAGCGCAGTAGAAAAAGTCGCTGTCAAATAAAAGTGCTTCATAGGTTTCCTCTAGATAAAGTAAAGAATCTAAAAACTTAAGAGAGTTTGTCAGAACGACAACTTTTTTAGAACTGAATTTGTGCGGATAAAGTCAATCCGTCAAAGGTTAGATCACCCGAGTCATTGACAGCATTGTGATCAAACCATTGGGAATGCTCCCATCCCAGTTTGATGACAGTATTCAGAGTATGCTGGCAAAGGCATGTGTATCTTTGCCAGCTCACTCCCAGTCCCATATCCAAGACAATTTGACAAGTGTTTGTAGAGGCTCTAGCTGTTTCTTTGAGATGAGAGGTATCAGCACTTGTGGGACTCGTCCCTCTTTTCGATTTGCGATAGACAGTAGAATTATTATTTTTGTTTGGCAAGATGAAAATCCGCGCATTCGCTTGTCTAGATAATTCATGTCGGTTATCCTATCTCTTCAGTTTTTGAAGAAATTCTTTTAATAAGGAAATGCGCATGTCCGATCAGAATCCATGTTTTCATGTCCTTGCCTATTATTACTTTACGAGGCTGGAAGATCCTCTTCTCGAGGTTGCAAAACATAAAGAGTTTTGCGAACGAATGGATATCCGCTGTCGCGTTTACATCTCGGAAGAAGGAATCAACGGTCAAATGAGTGCTTCGGAGGAAGCTTCAGAGCTCTACCAGGCTTGGCTTAAAAGCGATCCGCGGTTTGCTGGAGTCGTCTTTAAAATTCACCACCATCCCGAGCACGCCTTTCCAAGGGCGACGATAAAGTACCGCAAGCAGCTTGTTGCCATCGATGTTCCCGTCGATAAGGCTATGACGGGAGAACATGTCGCGCCAGAAAAGTGGAAAGAAATGATAGAAAAGCGGGATGCGAATACTTTAATCTTAGACGTGCGCAACGATTACGAGTGGGAAATTGGACATTTTGATGGAGCTGAGCTTCCTTGTCTAGAGACATTTCGCGAATTCCCTGAGTACGCGCGGAAGCTTAAAGAAGAGCGCGATCCTAAAGAAACGAAAGTGATGATGTATTGCACAGGAGGAATCCGCTGCGAGCTGTATTCTGCGCTTTTGAAACAAGAAGGATTTGAAAATGTTTTTCAGCTCGATGGCGGAGTGATCAATTACGGACTGAAAGAAGGGCATGACAAATGGCGTGGAAAACTTTTTGTTTTCGATGACCGCCTTGCAGTGCCTATTGACGAAAAGACAGAAGAAGTGATTAGCCATTGCAAGCATTGCGGAGCTCTATCCGATGTTTATTACAACTGTGCAAATATGGATTGTAACGCGCTTTTTTTAGTCTGTCCGGAGTGTGCGGAAACATTAAAAGGATGTTGCTCGGAAGCTTGCACCTGCGCAGCGAGATTGCGCCCTTACGAAAAAGTCGAAAGGCCAAAACCGTTCCGACGGGCTCATTATTATGAAACTGTTACTCACTCCAAAGGCTCTTAACGAGACTGAGGATATCGGCTTGAGTTTTAGGAAGGACGACAGTTAGACCTGGCTTAATTCCCTCTTCGGAAAGTTCAAAGGCTTTCATGGTGTTGCAAATCCTGCCGTCGAGGCGTACACCGATTCCTTTGGCGCCGACCATGTTTCCCCAGTCGCCGAACATTTCGAGGGTCATTTCGCAAGCGGTGATGAGGAAGAGAATTTTTTTATCGGGATTGGCGTGAGTGATCTCGAACATCTTTTCCCCGATATAGTGAATCGTCGGAATGAAAAAGGGATGAATGTTTTTACGACGCTTCGGAAGCGCATTCACTGTTTTGCCGATGAAGCACTGCCCGCAGACGGGATGGTTTGGATCGTGGATGCATTCTGGAGAGAACCTGCCTGAAGGACATTCGTGCGGCTTATGGCAGTAAGAAAAGCCCACTACGAATAAGGTATTTTCCTCTTGAAGCAAACTTTGAAATTCTTCAAGGTTGTCGACTCCGTAGAAGAAAAAATCATCGCTTCGCACATAGGAGCGCTTTTTAAAGACGGATTTTAAAAAGCGGTATGCATATTTGATGGGGTGCTTAGAAAAATGGCGAGGAAAAATGCGTTTAGGATCGTTTGTAAGCAGGTATTTGATGCTTTTCCACTTTAATCCTTTTGCCGTCTCTTCTGTGATCCCTGGCATTTTGGGAAGAGTTCCCAATGTTTTGATTGGATGGGCCTTTCTGAGGCGCGCGCTATTTGCTTCCCAATTCTTTTCTGCCTCATCCCAAGAAACACCCGGCTGCCAAATCTTTAATTTGTCCATAACCCCGTATTATCGCCGATGACAGACTTAAGTTACCATTTAGAAAGTGAAAATCGAGGAGGCAAAAATTATTTAGCAGTAAGACTCATCAGCGCTGCTCAGAGAAAACTATCTAGAGATAATTTAACTTCGCAAATTTCATCTTCAAGTGAAAAAAGCGCTCTCGAGCTTCTCCTGAAAGAACAAAAAAGGATTCTTCCTGAGCCACCGATCGAGAGATTGCTCGCTTCTGCCGACAGATCTTTTGAAATTCTCAAGCTTTTAGGGGTGACGGGTAGGGTGTTCTATCAAGGGAAAAAGGTGTTCGTCGACCCGTTTTCTTCTTATGAAATTTATTTTGAGGGGACCAAAGAAAACTCTGACCGTGCGCATTTTTCCGGCTATTGGGTGCACGGATCCCAAAGGGGAACTCTTTCTGATTGCGATTGGATTTTTGCTGCGGATCCTTCCTGGATTCTCAAAGAGGGAACCATTCGCCCTGTAAAAGAAGAGATTTCAGGAAAATGGGTTGCCCAAGCTGCCCAAGTCTTGACTTTACAGGGCAATGCTCTCGCTCAATTTCTCAACAAAGCTTTTGAAGAAGTGCGCATCGATTGGAAAACAGAAGAAGCAAATATCGCAATCGAGCCGGTACCTTTTTTAGTCCTCGCTGACCGCCATGGAGGTTTTGCCGATCTGTGGTTTGATTATGGCTCTTTCGGAAAGGTGGCGGCACATGAGGGCACCGTCTCTTCCTTTAGAAATCCCGCTGCCGAAAAATCTTGGGAAAAAGATCTTCTGGAAACCGATTTCATTAAGAAAACCGTTGAAATGTCGCACTTTTATTGCCCGCTCGATAAAGTCGCTAAAAGTCTAACCTTTTTGATGGAAATCGGCTGGACAGTCGTCGATGCGCACGGACGAAAAGTCATGAAGAAAAAAAGCGTAGATTTCGATATCGACACGACGCGCGAAGCAATTCTAGTGAAAGCCAAAATCAATTATGGAGACCACGAAGTCGATCTCAAGGATCTCGTTGGGGCGTTTAATCGCAGAGAACACTTCGTCGAGCTTTCAGCTAATACCGTGGCTTTGATCGACAGGCAAGAATTCTCCGAACACTGGGGGGATTTAGCAGAGCAGGAGATCGTCAGCAAGGGGATTTCTCTCAAGAAAAACCACATGGGACTTTTAGGGTCATTTCTCGAGCAGCCGTGCAGGGAAGAGGTCAAAGAAAAGATCCTCCGACTCTCGGGATTCCCGCAAGAATCTGCTCAGATAGGCAAAGATTTCCACGGGGAGCTTTTTTCCTACCAAGGAGAGGGGCTCAATTGGCTCAAATTCCTAAGCGATGGTGGGTTTGGAGGGCTTTTAGCCGACGAAATGGGACTTGGAAAAACCGTTCAAGTCCTGGCATTTTTTTCCCTGTTAAAGCGTCAAAAGCCCATCTTGATCGTCGTACCCACCTCATTGCTATTCAACTGGCAACGCGAGGCGGAGAAATTTTTGCCTCATCTTACCATCTATCGCCATGAAGGGAAAGAGCGCCTGCGCACTTGCGAACAGCTCCAGCAAAGCCAAGTCATCTTGACCTCTTATTCCTTGCTTCGCATCGACTTTAGCCTTCTCAAAAGCATCGACTACGAGCTCATTGTTCTCGATGAAGCGCAGGCGATCAAAAACCCTGAAGCCCAAGTCTCTCAAGCCTGCTGTCAGCTGAATGCAGACATTCGCCTTGCCATCACAGGTACTCCCGTGGAAAACCGCCTGGAAGACATCTGGTCGATTTTCCGCTTTCTTCAGCCCGATCTGCTCGGAGAAAGGCGCCAATTTCAAGCCGAGCTGCAGGCCGGTCAGCTCAACGCCCAGTATTTTTCCCGAATTAAAAAGAAGATCCGCCCCTTTATCTTGCGACGCAAAAAGGAACAAGTTTCCTTGCAGCTTCCTCCTAAGCTTGAGCAAACCGTCTATGTCGAGATGACCTCTTCCCAAAGAGAACTCTATGAGCGCTACCTGCAGAGCACAAAACAAGGGCTGCTTAAAAAGGTCAGTCTCGAAGGAGCAGGGTCACATCGGATGGAGATCCTCGAAGCGATTCTTCGCCTTAGACAAATTTGCGCTCACCCCTGGCTCACTCAAGAGCGACAAGAGGAAGATCCCCAAGCTGTGAGCGCCAAACTAGAGCGATTGCTCACCGACATCCATGAAGTCATCGAAGAAAAGCAAAAAGTTCTCGTCTACAGTCAATTCACAACCATGCTCCAACTCATCGAAAGTGAAGTAAAAAAGAAAGGATGGAAGCATGTCTACCTCGACGGCAGCACGAAAGACCGAGAAGGAGCTGTCAAACAGTTCCAGGAAGACCCCGAAACCTCTATTTTCCTCATCAGTTTGAAAGCCGGCGGCGTTGGACTTAACCTCACAGCAGCCGACTACGTCTTCCTCTATGACCCTTGGTGGAATGAAGCCGTGGAAAGGCAGGCGATCGATCGCGCCCACCGTTTAGGCAAAACGGGGACCGTTATCGCTAGACGTTACGTGACGGCATTGAGCATCGAAGAGAAGATCATGAAGCTTAAAGAGCACAAGACCGCTCTTTCGGAGAACCTACTAGAGACCGAAGGAGGATTCGATCCCGTATCGCTCGATGACCTTCTCAACTTACTCAATTAATCTTCTTGATCCAGATTCTTATCCTGCTCAATCAGCTCATTGGCTGCAAATTTAAGGGTTTTTAAACCTTCCTCAAACCCCACCTGCCTGAGCAATTGGTCGAGGCAACGAATCTCCGTGAGAAGCTGATCATTGATTGACTCTAACTCTGAGATTCTCTTAAGCATCTTTTCCTGATCCATGGTTAGCTCCATTTTACGTTAAGGTAATGGAGATAAAGATGCCAAAAGTGTGCCAAACCCACCCTAAAAGTTCTTTTCTTTTAGCAAAATAAAAATCTTTCCACAGGCCCCTTGTGAAAAAGAGATAATCGATTACAATGGCTGGAAAAAGGGTTATCTATGAAACATTGGCTTCTCTTAGCGGCATTATTTGCCGCCGCATCCTGCTCTCAAAAACAAGAAGAGGTAGAGCCTGATTACGAAAATCTAGTCATGGCTGACGACGAAGACGACTGGATTACAGACGAAGAACGAGACCGCAAGGTGATTGCAGGCGATCTGCCCGACCCCCAGGAGCGCGTCATCATCGAGCTCTCTGAAGAAACCACCACTCAATAGCGAAGCTCTTCCGATAAAATCCCCGCAAAACAGAATAAAAAACTTATCTCTAAAGAGATTGTGCTTCAGAGATTGTTAACAGGGTTGTATACCCAACGTGACTGAAAATTTGGTTTAGGACCGAAGCGAAAGCTCCCGCGATTGGCACGATTGAATCGTCGCCACTATTAGAAATAGGGGCTAGATTCAATCGTCCAATCCCCGGGCTTTGGCTCGGTCTTAAAGCCAAATTTTCAATCACGTTGGGTATAGTTCCTTTCACAGATTCTCTCTATAAAATTAACCCAAAACCCAGGTTATTTAGGTGCACTGTTATTTCGTGTACATCTAATCACACCGGCTGATCCTGTTGTAGTGGGGCGGTGAGATAGGATTTTTCCAATTATAAAAAGATGCTCGGCCTCAACAGAACCACGCATAGATAATATACTACCCTCATGGCTCCAGTTTGAACAGCACACAAAGTAGTCTGTACACACAGCTTTGTTAAAAACTACTTTAGATGCACAAATCTGAAAAAAAAGCTCTTGAACTGTAGGTATTTCACAATCTAAATTCCCCACAAAGTGTTTTAAATCTTCGAATCTAGAGGCATGTACACAGGTTTGTGCAAAGCCATTGTTAGGAATTAATGCTCGATAACTACATTTTTCAGAAGCAAGATGCACGTTTTCATCACCGTGGACTAGCGCATTTAATAAATTTGTATAATTCATCAATCTTTTTTCTGTACATACTTGATCTTTCTTCACTATTTCTTGAAAGTCTAATATACTTATCCCTTTTGGAATCGTAACTAAGCTTAATCCTACGTTATTCAAAATATGTGGAGCAAGCCGATGGCAATGATAAATAACTGCGCCCTGATCGATTAATGGCTCATCTTCTAGTTTAATCTGCATCGCTTTTGCATCGATCACGGTAAGTCTACCGCTAGTCACGAAATTCTCAATTATCTTTTGGTAGTATGTATTCCATTCCTTATTCAAAATTCCAAACGCCCTTGAAGTTCTTTCGTTAACACTATATTCAAATATTATCCTAATCATATCAAAAGGTAATACTGGGGGAAGCACAATGACCCTCTCTTGTTGCAGCTTCTGGGTCGAGTCCTCTTTTGGAGTTCTAAGATCTTCTGCACTTTTGCTTGAAGATTGTTTTGAAGATGGGGTCCTTAGTACTTGGTTTGCGGAGTCTAAATAGTCTGTATCGGGAAGCTGTGCCATTCGGTTAACAGTTTTTTCATAACATGTGATTGCTGTAGTCATAATTTTCTCATTTAAATATTAAAATTGAGTTCAATAATATCGTTTAAATTGTATTACCGCATTGTCATTAATTATTAAATAATATAAAAATTCTTGGTTAAAGTCAATTTTGTAAATTCAAAGTTACTCTTTGGTATTCAAAAGTTGCTGGTACTTAGGAGGTTATTATTATACCCAACGTGATTGAAAATTTGGATTTAAGACCGAGCCAATGACGCCATCTAAGCTTTCTCCTGTTCCTACCTGTAATGTTTTAATATACAACTGATCGGGGATGACCGTTTGAGCCGTGGGATCTTTGGATAGTGCAAGGCACTGTTTTTCAGCTGCTGCAAGATTGTCTCGCGCTTGCAAACCTCGCAGCAATTCTCTTGACGCCCCCATCATTTAAACAAGTCGATTAACCAATGCATCGACTTCCAGGGTGGGTCCCAAGACATATCTGAAGAGATAGATGTTTTCACGGATGACTTCTCGAAGCTTTGGGACATGAATAAAATTGACTTCAAACCCACAAGCGCCCCCATCCTTTTCAATCACCGGAACAGCTTTAAGCGCAAATCGATCTTGCTGTGAGCACAGTCTATTCCATACCGGAATCGCCTCTCGAGCCAAAAGTGTCTTTTTAAACTCATTCTCTGAAAGTTGCAAATCCTTCATAGGAAATACATCCAGAGCGTAGAATTGCCTTGAAGATATCGGCTTTGCTCCCCTTAAGACATATCCATACTCTTCTTCCAAGATCCCCGACTTAAAGAAAAGATCCAGGATCTCATAATCCCTTCGCTCCTGCACAGGAATAGATATCGGCTTAGCATTGAGCGCCCCTACTTGTAATACACAGAAATATGAGGATCCAACGCATGGTCGCTAATTCCATAAGAGTCTTATTTGCTAAATATTTCATTTAGAAAGTTGTGAATAGCAGTCCATGAGCGCGATGCAGCGTGAGAATTATAAAGAATGCCTGATGCAGGGTCATTTGCGCCTGGCATGGCGAATGCATGCATGGCATCCTCATAAATATGGGTTTGCCAGTCGACCTTTAATTGATTCATCTCTAACTCGAAGCTTTTAAGCTCTCTTTGCGGAGAGATGGGATCGTTTGATCCATGAAGGATAAGAATTTTGGATTTAATGGATTGCATTAAAGCATTCTTAGGTGGATCAAAGTGTCCATAGACGCTAATTGCTCCCTTGAGGTCAGCTCCGCTACGAGCATAATCAAGAGCACATACTCCTCCAAAACCATAGCCCAGAATTGCCACTTGTTTTGAATCGACGTAAGGCAGGCAGGAAGCGATTTCAACTCCTCTAATCACACGATTTAGAAGCATTTGCCGGTCTTCCATAAAGGGCTTTTTCAAAGCAGCATTTTCTTCCTTTGATTTGCCCAAAATACCTTTACCATACATGTCGAGAGCAAAGCCAACATACCCCCATTCCGCGATTGCTTTTGCCTTTTCGCAGATAAATTCATCTTTCCCTCTCCATGCATGGCAAAGAATGACAACAGGACGCTTTTCTTCACTTGGATAGGTAACGAATCCCTCGAGCTCAACTCCTTGGTCTTGATACGATATATAGTTTGTTTGCATATTCCTCCTTCCAAAGGCAGGACAATGATACTACTATTTTTTTATCCAATCTACTTAAAATATGAATTTTTCTCTGTGGTTTCCCATCTCTGTGGTAAAATCACTTATTTACGCAACAATGCCTTAATAAAGCGTAATGTAGCTTGTTAATTCTATGAAGAAGCTCCAACCAAAAAAATTTGCTCTCATTGGTCTTCCAGGAAGCGGAAAGTCTACATTTGCTTCCAAGCTTGGAAAGATTTTAGGCATTCCAGTCCACCACCTAGACAGGCATATGTTCGAGCCAGATGGAAAAAAGAAAGACAAACAGGAATTCATAGAAATTCAAGAAGCCATGCTCAACGAAAAAACTTGGGTAGTTGAGGGGTGTTCTTTTTCGACTTTCGAGATGAGGTTTGCTAAGGCGGATGTCTTGATCTATTTCCACTTTTCTCGTCTTGTTTGCTTTTTGAGGCTTTTCAAAAGAGTATTCAATTATCAAAAGGACTTTGGTGGCTTGAGAGCTGTTACTTGGGGGATTTTGAAATATATCTGGAACTTTGATAAGGAAAAGAGAGCTCGAATCGAAGAGCTTAGGCAAAAATATCCCCAAACCGAGTTCCTTATTTTCAGGAGACAGAAAGACGCCGATTTTTTATTGAAATCCTTAAAGCACAGATTAAGCACCGTAAACCAGGGCATACCTTAGGTTATGGTCGACCCAATGCTTGGCTTTTCCAATATATACTGGTGACGTTTCAATGGGTTATAGAATTTCGATTTTAACACGACCATTTTTTGATTCATCAAACAGGGGCATTATTCAAGCAATAAGGCCCTGTTTGATGGATCGGAAAAGGGGGTTGTTAAAAATCGAAATTCTATAGCCCATTGAAACGGAACCGGTATATTATCGAAATCGTGATTTTCTGGAGGTTACTCTTGAGCAAATGGAGAAAGGGTCATCAGCTGTTTGAGGCCTCGAAGGCGAGGAGAATTTTTTTAATGTTGATATCGATTGCAAAGCCCCCAATTTTTCCATTAGCCGAGATTACGCGGTGGCAGGGGATGAAAAGGGGAAAGGGATTGAAGTGGCACGCGGTGCCTACAGCTCTTGCTGCTCCGGGGTGTCCCGATTCAGTCGCGAGCTCGCTATAACTCATGACAGTTCCAAAGCTCACTTTTTGCATTGTCTCTAAGACTTTTTTTCTGAACGGAGTCAAAGTATTGAGGGGCAGAGTGACTTTGCTGTGTTTGCTCTCGCTGTAATCCTTAAGAAAGGCGAGCAGTGTTTGCTCTGTGGAGGAGTCGGGATGTCCTTCGATTTTTACTTGGAAGCAATCGGCAAGAGACAAGGCAGAGCTCTTCAACTTTTGCTCTTGAAATTCAAGTGTTATACAGAGAGAAGGGCCGCTTGTAAAAAAGAATGTTTTGGTCATAAAAAAAGAGGGAGGTGGTCGCCTCCCTGAATTAAATCCTAACGGTTATGAGATGTGCCTTCGCTGTAGGGAAGGCGCGAGATAATCTCGTCTAATCTATTCAGCTCATCGAATTTTCTTTTCGAGACATGTTCGCCTTCATAGAACCAGTGAGATTCTGGTTTGCCATCGGCGTAGAAAACAGCTTCTCCATGCTTGCAGTCTCTATCCCAGGCGATTTCTTGGGAGACGATGTCGCCGTCGATAAAGTGGCGCTCGATGCCGTGTTTTTGTCCGTAGTTGTAACTGATCTCGAGATAGCGGTTGCCATTTTTGAAATATCTGGACTTACCGTGCAGCTGACCGTTAACCCATTCTTCGATAGCTAGTGGTTCTCCAGTTGCAGAGAAAGTGCGTTTCTCACCATGGAGTGAATCCTTAAAATACATGGCAATGGATTCGGGAGTGCCGTTGGGGTAGAAAGTTTCTTTTTTCGTGGCGTACCCTTCAAACATTGTCTCTTTAGCTAAAAGAGTCCCGTTGCGATCTCTGCGTATACGCAGGCCTGCGCCTTTTTCAATGCGTGATTCCAGCTCGTTGTTGACAGTGAAGTATTGACCTTCGAGAAGTTCATCTCCTACAAACTCTTCGACGAGCATGGGAGATCCTTCATTGTACCATAACGTGATCGAAGAGCGCGTCGGTGAGAGCTGGATCCATTCTTCTATGGGCATGCCTGTAGGGTCGTAAGAAATTTCCTTCACTTTGTTGCCCTGGTTGAAGAGGGAATAGAATTCGATGGTTTGGCTGTGAGGAAAGGTGCAGGTCATGGGTCCGTGCTTGACGCCGTTTTCATAAGTCGCGGTGACAGTAACTCCATTCGTCAGGCTCGTAATGACTTGGCCAGGATAAGTTTTGGATTCCCACTCGTCTTGCGAAACTGCATAGCCATATTTGTGGATATAGCGCTGAGAAATGACATTGTCGTCCTGCTTATTATTATTACATCCGCACAGGGCAAGTCCCAAGAAGCCGAGAAGTGCGAAAAGTCTATTCTTCATTGTGAACCTCGAATTAATCTAATTTGATAGCGGCAGTGATGCGCGCGTGCTCTCTTTCCACTGTTTCAAAGGCGATCGTTTTTTCTGTGTCGCGATAGAAGAAGCGAAATGTTGCATTTTTCTTATCTTTGCCGATTTGCTCGCTTTTGTAAAGATCAAAAAGGATGACTTTCTCCAATAAGCGGGAAGGGGTTGTTCTTATTGCCTTTAAGATGGCTTCAACGGGGACGTTTTCGTTCAAAGTGATCGTCCAATCTCTTTCAGAGCCTGGAAATTGTGCTAACTCTTCGATTTTCCATTGCTTTGGAATAAAGGAAATCAGCTCATTCAAATTCACTTCAGCAAAAAAGATTCGCTGAGGAACGTCGAGCTTTGCAACCTGATCGGGATGCACCTCTCCTAAAATTCCCAGCACCGTATCGCCTTTCATTACTTTTGCTTGTCTGCCCGGATGGAAATTGTGCAAATGGGAAATGGCAAAATGGACGCCTTCGATTTTGAGGCTTGCGAGAAAGTTCTCCACCATCCCTTTTAAATCAAAAAAGTCGAACTCAACGGGCTTGGGATCCCAGTGATAGGGAGTCCTTTTTCCGCTTAAGATAATCCCTGCTGTAGAAGGTTCAAAGTAATTGTCTTTTTCTTTGAAGTGAACGCGTCCGACTTCAAAAGCTGCGATATTCGCATTGCCATGGTCCCAATTGTACTTGACCGCTTGCATTAGACCGGGAAGAAGCGTTGCACGCAATACCGATTGTTCTGCTGAATGCGAGTTCAGGACGGAGATCAGTGTCTCTTTTCCAACTGCATTTTCTAAGCTCATCTCGGCTTGAGCGGGGCTGATGAGATCGCATGTCATCATTTCCTGTAGTCCTTCACCGATGAGACGTCGTCTGACGACTTTTTCCAGCTCATAAAGAGGGGAATTAAAAAGGGATGAGGAAATGTGCTTTGGCACTTGTTTGGGGATGTGATTATAACCGTAGATGCGCGCCACTTCTTCGATTAAGTCTGCTTCGATGGAGATATCATTTCGATAGGTGGGGATACTCATGAGCTGTTCGTGCAGCTTTTCTTCCACCGAATGAATTCCCAATCTTCCAAGTAAGTCTGCAATCTCGCCTGTGCTTAAATGGATTCCGATGAGACTGTTAACCCGATCTGTGCGGCAGTTAACTCTTTTCTCGATAAACTCATGAACTTTTTGATCGATGACTCCTTTAGCGACTTGACCTCCGGCAACTTTTTGCAGCAAATAGGCAGCGTAGTTGAGCGCAGCGACAACATTGTTAGGGTCGATTCCCTTTTCAAAGCGTTGCGAGGAGTCGGTTTTTAAGCCGATCATTTTTGCTGTTTTTCGGATCGCCTGAGAAGTGAAGTAAGCAGCTTCGATCACGATATTTGTCGTGCTCTCTGTAACAGCGGAACTCTTTCCCCCCATGACTCCAGCAAACGCCAAAGGTTTGGTCCGGTCGCAAATCAGAAGGCTTTCCGGTGGAATGAGGCGTTTTGCATCATCGAGCGTTTCTAGCTCTTTGTAATCGGTCTCTGCTGAGATGAAAATCTCTTTATTTTCGATGTTATCGTAATCGAACATGTGAAGTGGCTGTCCCAATTCAAGCATCACCAGGTTGCCCACATCCACAATGTTATTGATGCTGCGGATACCGCATGCCTCGATCTTCTTTTTGAGCCATTCAGGAGATTCTTTGACCTGAACACCAAGTACTGCTCTGCAGGCATAGCGCGGACATTGCTTTTTATCGATTAGGTGCACTGCGATCAATTTGTGGATATCTTCACCTTCATCTTCCAATGTGAATTCTTTCTTTGTCAAAGGGATGTTAAGGTGAGCGGACAGATCTCTTGCAAGGCCTAAGATGCTCATGCAGTGTCCGAGATTCGGCGTTAGGGAAACATCGAGGATCACATCGGAATAATAGCCTGCGAGATCAGTGCCAATGATGTATTCATCGGTGAGCTCCATGATCCCTTCATCACCGGTGCCCAGGCCGAGTTCATCCGCCGCGCAAAGCATTCCAAAAGACTCCACATCGCGCAGCTTACCTTTTTTGATCTTAAATGTTTTGCCGTCCGCGTCAGTGAGAGAAGCGCCGATTTTAGCAAAGGCGACCTTAAGCCCTGTTCTGCAATTTGGCGCGGCGCAAACGATTTGAAATTCTTCTGTGCCGTCGGAAACTCTAGCTATTTTGAGCCGATCTGCTGAAGGATGGTTGCTCGTTTCCAGGACTTCTCCTACGACAACGCCCGAGAATTTTAGAGGGGACGCGTCGATTCCATCGACCTCTATCCCCGCGAGCGTCAGAACGTGCGCAAGCTCTTCGGGCGTTTGAGAGAAATTCAAATATTCTTTTAACCAAGATAAGGGGACTTTCATAAAACGGACAAAAAATTTAAGATGAGGAATACAGAATCATAACAAACTCCTTTAGACACTGTCTACGGAAAATTCAACGTTCGGAGTATTCATGCAGCGCTCGCAAGATAACCCTTGGGTTAGCAGGACGAAATGGCTCACACAAGCCCTCATCATTAGCGGCACTATTAACATCGGTTTAATTGCGACATTTGCCTATTTTTCGCTTAAAGACAAGCAACACGCCTTAGCCATTGAACTCCAGCCCGCGGGGTCTAAACAATCCCTAATCACAAATGTCCAACTTCTTCACTCCTACTCTCTTCTGCCTTATCAAGAGCTCCTCTTGCGCCTTGAGGATAGTGAGCACATCGAAGAAGGTCTTGCCAAAAGAGATCTTAGCCTCGCTTGCCTCGTCGCCTTTCATCATTTTAACCTCGATAAAGCGCTCGGCGGAGCCCACCTTCAAAAAAGAAGCATTCCCTTTTCCAATAGAGATGGTCAAGAGACGATCGACATGCCTGTCTATCCTGGCCTTTCGGATGACCAATTCCTAGCAATCATCCAATTCGCCAAAACGGAGCAATGGCCTTTGACCACCCAAGGGCTTTTTTACGAACTCAAACGCACTGCACTCCCACGCGACCCTTCTCTTCTCGACGCCTTCTACCTCTCTTCTGAATACCACTCCGCCCACACACTTCTCACAAAAACAGGCCTGAGCCTTACTCGCGAACAAGTCATTGATCTCATCGTTGAAGGGGAGTGGAAAACTCTATCTGATCTTTCCCTTCAGCAGTGCACGGCGATGGATCTCTCTCCCGAACGCAGACGCTACTTCCTACTTGCTTATCTCAATAACCATTCCAAAATTGCCGCAAAACTGCTCCTCGACAACGACCTCGATTTCGTCACAAAGCGCCTCGAAGATGGACAAATTCTCACCCTACTCGACCTCTATGCGGAAAAAACTCCTTTCCTCGAACAATGCGCCAAAGAACTCCTCGCTTCTCCCCGCACCGACGCAATCTGGAGACGCGCCTCTGCAATCCTCTATGCCTTCTCCAATGAACCCCTTCCCGAACCGTACGATCACTTCGCTGCCACCCAGCGCTTCCTTCCTCAACCCGAACCTCAGCCCCTCATCCTCCAAACCCGCGCTGCTTTTCAAGCCCCCACCCCATCCCCTCAAAAACCCAAGAAAAAAGTTCACACTGTCGAATCTGGAGACAACCTCTGGAAGATCGCTCGCAAGTATCAGGTCAGCGTCGACGATCTCATGCGCGCAAACCGCATGGACTCAGAGAAATTGCGTCCCGGCAAGCAGCTCGAAATCCCTGAAAAAACCAGATGATTATTTGTTTTGAATTCATGTAAGACTCGCTCAATCTTGTCACCACAACAATTTAAAAATAATTATTACAGTTTGAGTGAAAAAAAATTCATTATATTATCTTTCGCTTGTATACTGCGGTCGGCTTGAAACGTTGATTTTCTGCCCTGAATTTTTTCGTGTGACGAAGCGTGGAGCTCAGACCGCAATCTTCCTATCAGCTTGCGAGAGCGAACGCAAAGTCAGACGGAAAAAGGCAGGCGCAGAAAATCAACGCTTCAAGCCGACCGCAGTATAGCATTCCTAAATGAATCAAAGGGAAAGCGGTTTGCAATTCCCTCGATAAACTTAAAAAAGTTTATCGGTGCATATGGGGCTCAAATCCAGTAGCTGTCCGGCGCCTGCGGACCAATTTTTGAACTGCGTTCGGTATAAATTGAAATTCAATACCTGAATAAAGGTGCGTTTTTATGAATAGATTGCGTAGCAACTGGCAGCGATTTGCTTTGACCAGATCGCTTGGATTAGTGGCAATTATTCTTCTTTTGGTTTGCGGGGGATGCACGAAAAAGGGTTGTGAATGGATGCAAACGCATATTCAGAAGGAGTTGTCACCCGTTTCTAGGATAACTCCTCAACAGCTTGATCATACACAAAAAATGCTCACTGATACCAATACTCAGTTTATGCGGGTAAAAACGATAAAGGGCAATCTCAGTTATCAAACGCTTCCTTTGATTACACCTAATTGTGAAGATAGAGTAAAGGGGTTTGTTGAGTTATTTAAAAAGTTGGGGGAATTTTATGGTCTTCCCGATCTTGATTTAATTATCGTTTTAGAAGATGGCATGATTCATGACTTAAGTGCACAAGATCTGGCACCTGTATTCTGTATTTCAAAATTAAAGACACAAAATAAAGTCTTTTCAATTCCTGAAATTCATTTATATCCGTCTATGGACAAACTTTATACTAAGATTACTAAAGCTGGGTTGCGGTTTGACTGGAAAAGGAAGTCAGAGATGGGTTTTTGGAGGGGGAGCACGACGGGTGGACACTATGCTCCAGAAGATTGGATGCATACATTTCGATCCAAGTTTGTCCTCTTTTCAAAAACACTCCCGCAATTACTCGACTGCGCATTTAGTAACTTTGTGCAGGGCACCTCCGAGGCGGAGGCGGTGATGAGGAGTCGGGGTTTATTTGAAAAAAACTGCAACAGTGTTTCTCAGATCCGGTATAAGTATTTAATTGCCGTAGATGGGAATACGTTCCCTAGTTCTCTTAAGTGGCAGTTATTTTCGGGATCAGTGGTGATGCGAAATCAATCAGATTGGGTAGAATGGTTTGACGGGGGGTTGGTTCCATTTCAGCACTATGTTCCTTTTGAGTCGGATTTTTCCGATCTTGAGGAAAAGCTTAGCTGGTTGAAAAAGAATGATCGAAAAGCAAAGCAGATAACGAAAGAAGCTTTGAAGTTCGCTAAGACTAACCTCACTTGCAAGGGGATTGAGCTCTATGTGCATAAGCTGATGATCGCTTATTCTCAACTTCAAAGAAATGACCTCTAAGAGGGTGTCTACAAACTCTAAACGCTCATGAAGAGACCCAGAGCGTTCTGCAGGAATAACAGACAGTCAATCCGTCAAAACCACAGAAAGGGGCTTTAAACGGTACGACAATGAAAAGAAAGTTAAAGGTCGGAAAAGGCATTTACTGACACTGAAGGGCTGATTCCAAGACATTTGCAACCGCAGCCAACTTAAATGATCGCGCTGCCGAAAAGCAACAAAATATAAACAGAAACGAGACAAGATTTTATACCGCTCGTGATTCAAAAATTGGTTCTGCCGGCGTCGGTCAGCCACTGCATTTGAGACCCTTCTGCATTGCTAAGCTTTTTAGGCTTAGCTGCTTTAGGAGCCGGCTTCGCCTGGCTCAAATTCAGGGCGTCTCCTTGGCATCTTCCAATTTTTCAATCCCTCTCGATATAGCATTTTCCTCTCCAAAAAATCAATTTGACCTGTTTCATTAAAAAAGAAACACATTTTTTTCATAACTTATTGAATTATTTTTGAAGCGATAGCGCATCGAAACGAAATTAAAAAGTTTCTTTGGTTTTTGTGGCTCTTTTGGCAACGTTCTTGTAAACAATTTCCCGCGCTTCTTCGTAGGGTTCGTCTTTAATATCTTTGAGCACGTATGGATTCTCAGGATTTTTTGCGTGATAATAAATTCTATTTTTTGCGTGAAGCACTAGCACAACATCATTCTTAGAGGAATTTTTTCTATTTGCCTTTTCAAAAGCAATAGAAACCCTTGCTCGGCTACAAGGAAAAGGGTGTTCCCTAAGGAAAGGCCTAATTTTCTTATGGTCATTGATAATTTGGGCAAATTTTTCCGTAAGTATAATTTCTAATTCTCTTGCTTCATCGATCGTTGCACTGCGATTGGCTATGAGTTGAACTGAAATTTCTTCTACATCATAGGGCATTCTTCCCCCGCTAGCGCCACATTCAAAACCATATTCCTTGTATACCTGGTTTAAAAATATTGAAGTAACTTCAGCTACACAATCACAATAATCAACTTCGGGTTCTTTTGCATTCATCTTTTCAAAAATAATTACCGTTAAAACAAAGACAATAAATTGTCTAATGGTTTTTACAATCATAGAATCCATTTTGTTTTCTTAAATCAGTGATATACCATAGTTGCTCCGCTTGATACGTTTTCCCTAGATAAGCATGATCTGCAAAAAAAGCAGTTTTTTGTGAGGTCTTTGAGCGGCAAGGTACCATTCTAATGTTATATTCTGAATCATTCTTATATTTTGATGCAAACCTTCCTGTAATGTAGTCTTTCTTAGAATAGACGTTTGTAACCTCTCGGCCATATTTATTAGGAATGGGTTTTGCTGGGCCAAGCGCAAGGAGATGCAGTTGATTTTTCAGACGATCTTTTTGGTCTTCCGTCATCCCTTTGATCGCATTGCAGCCAATGACCCCTCCTTCACTGTGAAGGATATGGAGCCAGAGTAAGGTAGGATTGATTTTGTAGAGAGAATCAGAGATGGCGACCATGATTTGTCTCGTGTGGACGACGACGGGTGTGTCTTTGCCGGCCTGTTCTTTGAAGGTACGCTTGCAATCTGAGTACATCCCTTTTGTGGGGTTATACATGCCAATGGTGAGGGTGCCTTCGGGAACCATTTCGGCGATGGATGCAACGTTGTTCTTTAGGTCTTTCTTTGTGGTACAGATTCCATTTTGCATAGTGATAAGGCCAACGGTTTTTCCTTCTTTGGGGATGAGTTCTTCGAAGTGGTCGACGATGTTGACCATGCCGATTGCTTTTTCTTGGGGAGTGAATTTAAGCTTGTCCCAATGGCCACAAGAAACGACCCAATCTACAGGGACGCCGGATATGGAACCTTTGCAGTGGATGATTTTAGAGGAGGGAATTATGGGAGGCGTCCAGATTTTGCAGAGGGGCGGAGTGTCATACCGCATTTCTTGAGGAAGGCGGGGATCAGAATCAAGTCCAAATAGATCGAGTCTGTTGAGCGGGCTATTTAAGACATAGACATACAGGTTGGGGCCGTCGGCGAAGCCTGAGGGGTCGGGAGTGAGCCATCTTCCTAGGATGGGATCGTAAAATCTCATTCCAAAGTAGATGAGGCCATCTATGGAGCGTTTTGAGGCGAATCGCCAGGGGCTAATGGGGTTGGAAGTGTTTTCGCGTCCAAAGGCGTCGATGTCATAAGATTCAACAAGCCTTTTGTCGGATGAGACGAGAGCGATGATATTTCCTAAGAAGTCGTGTAGTGGTGCGTAGGCATTTCCTTCGACTTCGATGGCGACGCTGCCGCCGATTTCCCCTTTGATGCCAATGCCGAGGACTTTTAATTGGATTAGATTACCTCGTTCATCTTTCTGAGGAATAGGAAAGGATTGCTTTTTTTAAGAGAATCTCTGACTGAGAAGGGATATCCAGATAAAGCTCTCTTACCACTTGAGGCAACCCTGTTGCCGGATGTAGCTCATAGCGTTTAATATGGCGCTCTGTGACATGATCTAAGCAGTTAGGGTCAGAGGAGCTTCCATCGTCACTGATTTCAGCGATAAGCAGATTGTCAGCATCATAAAAGAGGAATTCTCTTGTTAAAATTCTATCGTTAAGCAGGGTGAATTTAGAAGTAGGCAGGTCGGTATCAGGTTTGTATTGATACTGATAGGTAAGTCCATTTTGTTCATGCTCTATAATGGGAAGATTAAAATGGGGAACATAGGTATAATATTTGGAATAGAACTCAGCCCCATTTAGCGAGCCATCTTGATTGATGCTAAAGGGTCCATTTGTATGGCCAGATAACGAGCCCCACAAGGTTTCTTTTATGACATTTCCTCTGTCATCGTATTTAAAGACTTTAGAAAAATAGGCTTGAGATTGCCCATCGAGCATGATTTTGGCTTTAAGACGGCCTTTTGACCAAATAAATTTCAGAATCGAGACAACTTCGTCCTGTTCATTGCAGTGCTCAACAGAGAGTAAATGCCCGTCTTCATGCTTGTACCAAGTCAGTCGATTGTCCATGTCGCGTACAGCAGTGACGCCAGGACTATAAAAAAAGTGGGCAATCGGGAGCATTTCAGCGTTGGGGCCAAGAGGAGCTTCAAGTGAGAGCACTTTGTCTGTATCGAAGTGTTTTTTAGAAGGACTATCCGCCCACTTCTCTTCCTGCTTTTTATTTTGTGGTTCATAATAATTTGCTTGGAATTGGACTTTGCCATTTAAGTGAAACCGCTCCATCCGCGCTCCAATTCCCTTGCGACCCTGCACATAGGCGGTAGACTCTGGAAGACGCGAGGGGCTTTGGACATCAAAAATGTAATCGACTTCTTTGAACTCTAATGTTTTATAAGAAAAAGTTTTCCCATCGGACGTCCGCATGTTAAATGCAATCGGCGATTTGCTTCTGACGATATCCATCTGCAACCATGCAAATGACTTCGTACCTGCAGGGTTCATTAAAGATGCACCCACAAGACGTTCCTTGGCATCATAGGAATATTTGATGAAATGCCTGCTGGGAAGAACTTCTTTAATTAATCGGTAGTAGGTTTTAGCGTCGTTTCTTTTTCGGGCCCTCTCAAAATTTTCCCAATCCCAATGTTTGAAAGACCTGCCGCTATAAATGCGGTATCCTCCATCGGGAATGTATAAAATCGCTTCCCCTCTTTTTGCATTGACTTTCAGTGTATAATTCTTGAGATTCGTTTTAGCGCTCAGCACACCAGAGCAAGATCCGCTATCTTTTTTGGGCTTATAAACGTAAATGTGACCTTCTTCTTTACGATCGAAAACATACTGAACTAAGTTGCCACTGGGTTCGGCAAGGTAGATATTGAAGTCTTCGCGTGTCTTAGCAGTGTCGATGAGAAGATCGGCGTGTGGAAGAAAATTCCATCCTCCCTGAATGAGCCACCCGCCGCGCGCATTTTTGAGTTTTTTGTTCAAGTCTCTTGGCTCTAAAGCTCCTGCACTTGAATAAGTGCGGAAAATAGGAAACTGTTTAGCACCTTCAATAACGGTATCTTGCAGACACAGGTTTAAATTTCCTGTGATCACATTGACATGATGAACTATCGATGGATCTTCATCGTCGGAAAAAAGCTGATCCCAATCGGCTCTAAGAATTGAAGTGAGGAGGAGAAAAAGAAGAAACAGTTTTCGCATTATCTGTCTCGCGTTAAAAAAAATGCGTATCAGATGCTACAGAAAATTTTTATTTCACTTAAGATATATTGATTTTTTTAAAAAAGAGACTTAAGGAACTTCGTCGATGCCGCCCTTATGCCAAGGGTGACATTTCAAGAGGCGCTTGACAGTGAGATAGATGCCTTTAAGAATTCCGTGCTTGTCCATTGCCTGCATCGCATAATCAGAGCAAGTCGGATAGAACCTACAGCAGTGGCCTAAAAATGGACTGATGCAGAGTTGATACAACCGAATGAGTTTTATAAGCAAAAATCGCAACATCCTTACAGTATAGTCTCCTTTGTAATTCTTCCCTACATTGGTCTTCATGAATTTTTATTTGACTTTTCCCTTGGTTCGATTAAACTATTTTCTTTTTTCTAAAAAATCTTTAGTTTTTTTGGGAAGCTTATGGATATCGACGCAGTTGATTCAGCGGATGCTTCAGTGGATTTTTTTGACTCAGATGAAGTAACGGATATCAAGAGTAAATCTCTTTGGTTTGGTCGAGAAGTTACATTATCCACTGAGAAAAATCTGAAGCTCCAACTCTTAGCCCAGTTTTTTTTTGCTAACCTCCAGCGCGCAGAAAGGGTTCTCCAGCAGGAAGGCTGGACAGATCGGTTTCATTTTCTGGATTTTCAAGAGGAAATCATTGAAGAGATTACCGAGAATTTGGATCAGTATGCCGATTTTGCCTATCTATCCGCTCTGTATCACCCCTTAAATCGCGAATTTACCCTTTTAGACCCTAAAAATTATCGCGCAGACATCACTGAATGCAAAAATTTCTTAAAAGCGAGCGTTAAAGCAATTGGACACGGAGCAAAGAAGGTAGGAAAAGTCAGTAAAAAGGCAGCAAAAAGTGTGACAAAAGGTGCAAAAAAGGTTGTAGATTTTGTTAAGGAACACCCCAAAGAAATTGCAATTGGCTTGGCAATTGTTGCAGTAGGTGCGGGCGCGTATTATTTAGGATCAGTAGCCTTTGCAGGTGCAGCAGCAGCAGGTGCCGGGGCAACTTCTCAAGGAACAGCGAAGAGGCGTGAAGATGAAGAAGGCCATGGTTCAAATACTCCCTTAGATTCTCCTCCACCTCCTCCTAAAGATCCAATGCCTCTTTCTAGTTTTTTATCTGAACAAGAAAAAGCTCATCTAAACAAAAGCAATCCATCAAGTAATTTAAGCGCAAATCTAAGCTCTTCTTCTAGCAATACCCCACCTGATAAAACCTATCAGTTCAAAAACGGAATATCTAGCTTGGACCTCTTCAAACAAGGCGATAAAACCAATCCATCGATTTCTGGGCAACCCTCAAGCTTTAATCCCCCCGCCCCAGCTCCTCAAGGGCCGTCTCATCTGCAAAGTATCATCTCTGGCTTTTTACAAGTGGCGGGCAAATTGGTTCCAAATCCGATAAATGAAGCTAAAACTGCGATTAGAGACGCGAAGTTGGTATTTACATCCCCAAGATCCTGTCACATCGAAACAGAAGGATTTAAATACCTTCATCTTAGGATTGGGTTTATCAATGGAATGAATACAACGTTTGAAGAAGCTCAAAGCCACTTAGAGCACATAAGAAAATTTACTGGTGGAATGAGTGTAGAGGGGGTATACAACCACAGCAATACTGCCTTGGCAGACGCGGTAGAAATATTTACCCTCAATTACGCAGGATTTGCTCCGAGAACAGCAGAACTGTTAATAGAAAATTGGACGCGATTCCACGAAGAAAACATCAACACCCCCGATGCCAAATATCTACAATTTGCTCATAGCATGGGAACAATACTCACAAGGGACGCTTTAGCTCAAGTTCCTCAAGAAATTCGGGATCGTATTATCGTAGTGTCTATTGGACCCGCGGTGGTAATTTCGGAAGACCTATGCTATAAATCGATTCCCTATGCAAGCGAAAATGATCCAGTGCACCTCGGCGAGAATCTTTTTGCGTATATAACATCAGGAGGCGTTTCTAATGACAACACAGAAACTTTAGAAAAGTATGCAAAGCTTGTTGAAAAGAAAAAAAACCTTATTTTGCTACAGCCACATCCTGAAAGTGAAGGTATGGGGCATAGTTTCCAAGACCCAGTATTTGTTAAGATTATTGAACAAAATATTAAAGCCTATTTGGATGCGGGGGAATATTGATGAGGATCTTTCTGACCTTTATTTTGATGCTTTCTTTAACTTGTTGTGGCAAATCGAATCTCCCAAACCCTTATGCTTTGTCAGAAAAAGAAGCTGCGGTCAATCGAGTTTTTAAAAAGGCATTTCTTCAACTAAAAAAAGAGAAAGAATTATACTCTTTTGGTCTTGTTAGAGGACAAGGAGTCCTTGGTCTAGCTTTCCGTTATTACAAGACAGTTGATATCGACATAGCACGAGAATTATTGACGTATTCAACCACATTGTTTTTGAATATTATTAATGAAAGTGAAGATATTCGTCCTTACTTAAAAGTTTATCCTTTTAATCCTGAAAATATTGAAATTGAAATCTATTTGCAAACTTCTAACGGTTCTGAGCCTAAATTGGGCAAGTGGACTCTTTTGGAAATGCGCCATGGCAAGTTGAAATATTATGTTAGAAATTTGAAAACAGAAATGCTCATGACGCTATATGAAGAGACTTTCGAAGAGGCCGTTGCCAAGTTAAATGAGAAAGTCGCTATTTAGTCGATTGAAAAACTTAAGAAAAGTTGAGGCGTGCGTATGGATCTAGAAAGCACAGAGGAGATTAAGAAGCCTCTGGCAATGAAAATTTTAGTCGGTTTCTTTTTCTTGTTTTATTGGCTTGCTGGTTTTTTTTCAGCAGTTGCGGTGTTGTTAGGAACGGTCTTTTTGATTGCGACGTGTAGAATCAGTGATTTAATTTTCTCTTATGGGATGCCGGTTTTCTTTTTTTTCTGCTGTTTTTTCATGAGATCAAAGTACAGAAGTGGCCGCTATCTACAGGCTTGTTTGGCAATGCTGCCGGGCTGTCTTGTCATTTTTATTATCTGCTTCAGGGCGCTTAAAAGTTAGTTGGTCCGTTTGCGGTATCTACAGATCACTTGGATGATTTGAGATACGAAGATGACGGCTAGGATAACGATGACCCCGATGACTAAAGGAGAAACATCGTCAGGGATAAACCTACCGAACTGAAGGACATTGACGACAGTGGAGAGCAACCAGGCGATGAAGTAGGTGTTTCTCTCAAAGGTACTCGGCGCATGTTTTGAAAGCTGGCTGGTGATATGGCCCAAGATCAAAATGATACAAAGATTGACCAATGAGCAGTCCTTGGTATGTAAAATTTCACTTGATTTCGGTAGCATTTTTTTATTGCTTTCTTTATACCCCTTTAAATTAATGAGGAAGCCATGCAAAAAGAACTAATCGAGAATATATATGGTTTTTTAAAATATGTTCTAATTTGTCCTCTAGCTGGATACATGATGTCTATTTGTTTGATAAATATCATTGAGACATTTCAGGAAAAACCTGATTACTATAAATCTTTTCCAAAGAAAAAGAAGGTCAAATGTTGGATATTTCTTTCAATTTTCGCTGCTTGCATAGCACTGTTGGTAAGATGTTTCTCACAGGGATAGTTAGTTTTTACAAGTGTTGCCCCTATCCAAGCATTTCAGTTTTCAAATGGTGTCAATTATACTCCTACTCATTATGAGCAAGAATGGATAAATCGTTATTTCAATTCTATTGATGAAGACACAGACATTGAGGAAGTAGTCGATTTTTTAATCACAGTGAGAGAGTCATTGATATCGAAAGGATATTCTTGCCCTCTTTTAACTGAGATGTGCCTGCGCTTAAGAGATTATTTATTAGAAAAAGGTATTGAGTTTGATGATGAAGAAATTCAAGATCTGTACGATGAAATTGAAAAAAGAGAAAGTTTGATTAATGCTGCATCCTTCAAATTTTGGGAAGGAAATGATTGCCAGTCAAAAATTCAATTAGTCAAGCACAAACATAAGGATGATAAAAAACATTATAAGATGAAAAGTAAGGGGATTTTTGGATTTGTGAAATGCTTGGCAGGAGGACTGATTTGTATTATTCCTATCCCTGCAGCCCAAGCTATCGGAGCAGGTCTCGTTTTGAATGGGATAAACGATATAATTGACGACGCTCGTGAAACCGGAGATGAAAATGAGCGATTACAACGAATGGATGAGCAACGAAGACAAGAAGCCCTATTACTGACTCCTAATTCATAATTTCTCAAATATTTCTATCTATGGCAAGACCGTTTAATTAGCGCGCTTGCGGTATCTACAGACCACTTGGATGATTTGAGATACGAAGATGACGGCGAGGATAACGATGATCCCGATGACTAGAGGAGAAACATCATCAGGGATAAACCTACCGAAATGAAGGACATTGACGACAGTGGAGAGCAACCAGGCGATGAAGTAGGTGTTTCTCTCAAAGGTACTCGGCGCGCGTTTTGAAAGCTGGCTGGTGATATGGCCCAAGATTAAAATGATACAAAGATTGACCAATGAGCAGTCGGTGGCATGTAAGAGGAACTCCACTGAAAAGAGATTGGACACGAGAATGAATACAGTGGTGAGGATGAGCCCGAGGATGAGGTATTCCTTTCGGCCCACAAGGGCTTTTGGGGCGATCACTTCCCAGCCAACTGAGGCGGAATAAACGTTGGCAACATTGGCGCAAATCACCGAAAAAAAGACGAATACGATCAACGAGATCCGAAGTACATCATTGCCAGTTCCCAAAATGACAGATTCATTCACTTCAAAAGGGCCTGCGATAATCGATCCAAAATATAGTCCGAAAAGTCCTAACGCAAGACTGCAGAGCTGTATAAGTGTCAGAGCCATGACAGATGTCTGCATCGATTTACTATGTCTAAAAAAGGTAGGTAAATCTGAAGTGATGCCGAGGTTAGTAGCGAGAACGAGAGTGAGACCTGAGAGGGAAAGGGCTGCAGTTTCTTGTTTGGGCCAATGAAAAGGAAGCATAAAGATAATCACGACAAATGCAATGAGAAGAAAAGGAAAAATAAATGTTGCCATTTTCTTTAAAAGAGTGATTCCTTCCATGCATAAAAATGTGCTCAGCACTCCAATCAAAACGCTCATCTGAATAAATCGATCGATACTGGGGTTTTCGGAGAATTTCATCAGATGGGTGAGTGTATTGCTTGCAGCCGTCGTCTGAGCGATGAACCATGCCAAGGTCGAGATTAGGAGTAACGCTCCAATAGCGTATGCGCCTAGACTTCCCAAATAGGTTCTGGAAATATCCAAGGTACTTTGCCTGTCCTTATGGCTCATGACGATAATGCCAAGGCGAATAAACCAAAGTATCGCATTGCCTACGATGATGGTTAGCGCAGCGCCGTAAAAGCTGTTTTGCTGAAGGACCAAGACGCTTGTCGCCAAAATCGGTAAGCTCATCCATCCGCTTAACTGAATCGAAGAGAGTTCCCATACCGACTGCTGTGCATCTGGTATTTCATGATGAGGGGCTGCGTTTTTTCTTGCCATATTCAGCGATGATTTTTAAGTGCCTTGTTTTCGAGCTTTTTTTTGATCGCCCATGTCGTCTCTTCAAGAAAAAGCACGCACAGGAGAAAGATGACACTTGCATTCATTCCCACAAGGACAGAGTTTACTCCGGTTAGGTAGTGCTGAGTCTCATAAATTGTCGCTACAATACAGCCAAAAAGCCAGGTTGCTAGGCTGATCACCTTTTCAAAGGGTCTTGGTCGATGTTTGAGCACAATTCGCAATAAGTACGCCATCAGCATTACAACGCCTAAAATAGCGATGTAGGCATTCGTTAAGTCTTGGATGAACTGCACAGGAGCAGAGATTTGAATAAATGTGTACGTCAATGTTCCTAACAATCCAATGATCGCAAATCCTTTTCCTCCTCCAAACCGAGGAACAATGGCTTCCCAGCACGCAGATGCGAGGTAGATGTTTAGCAGATTGCAAGTTGTCAAGATGATGAGGATAAACGCAGCAGATATCATACTTGTGGCAAAACGCTTGGAACCTGATAAGTCTAGCCAAATGGTAGAAATCTCAAAAAACGTTACAAGGACAGTGATTAGGGTAAGGGACAAAAATGAGTGTGACTTGGAACGTGAGTGTCGGAAGAAAGTAGGAAAGTTGACAACTCCTGGAAGTAAAATCAGAACAGCAGCAAGAACCGCCTGAAATGAAATACCCCATGTTCCGTGGAATTGAACGGAGCGGTGGGATAATCCGATCGTGTAAAGGCTGTAGCCGATTAAAAATGGGGACACAAAGAGTGTAATTTTTTTGAGTAATCGAATTCCGCCCATCGAGAGCGTCGCTGAAACCAATCCAAGTGCGGCACCAGCTCTTATGACCATTCCTCTTTCCAGCTTGTTTTCGGTAAGGAGCAGGCTATTTAGTTTTTGTAGAGAAAAATCAATTTGAAAAGCATACCAGCCTAAAAATGCTACCATCAGGATTAAAGCAATGAGCTGAGATCCATAATTTCCTAAGTAACTTTTGAAGTTGTCGATCGCAGTAGAATAGGCCCGATTGACCATGGATAATATCGCAATCGCAATAAGCCATAAGAGCAGATTGCCTATTATGATAGAGCAAATGGCAGTTCCCGCCCCATATTTTACTGCTAGCTGATTGCCAATGATAATGACAGATAAACCCAGGGACATGGCTTGAATGGATGTTAGTTGCAGAAAGTTTTGATTATCGAATTCAAATCGGCGGTGGGTTTCCCTCATTCTAAATTACCTAAATCCCTAAGCATGCTGTTACATACTCTTTATTTTACTCCTTATATAGACCTCATTCTTTCCTTGCTAGCTCAGTTTTTTATAAAAAAATATTTTTTTGATTCCAAATAGTTGGAATTAGTTGATTAAAGTTGTTATGGTTCTGTTTTTTTTGTTTTTTAAATAAAAAATTGACATTAATAATTGTATTTTATTAAAATGGTAAATGTTTGGTTAAAAAATAATATTAAAAAACAGAGGTTAATATGAGAAATAAAAAAACTAAACTTGCGTTTGAAATTTATGGAGTCTTAGGAAAAACTTTATGTGCATGTTCTGGAGGAATTACAGGATTTGCTTTAGGGGGACCGTTTATAGCTATTTTAGGTATTGCGATTGGAACTATAGCAGGACATTTACTTGAAAAAATAACACTCAATAGTTCCTGTTAATATTGTTTTGTAAATTTTTCTGTTTAATTGAGTAAATGATTGTAATTTTGTATAATATTTTTCAAAAAAATGGATATTAAAAATGAAAGGACAATTCCTTAGTAATTTACTTCCTTATGATGCGAACCTAAAGAAGCATGGCTGTCTTAAAAAGGGGTTAAAAGAATACCAATCGCTTCTTAAAGCGCTTCTTGAAGCAGCTTATCACTTTGAAGCAGGGGACCTCGAGAAATTCGATAGTCTTGTTGGTGAGAATGCGTGCGAGATACGCGCTCTATGGGTTGCAGCCATCGAGCTAAACGACACAATCGATGCAGAGGATTTAAGAGATAGGGTTTCGTTAGCTCTTAAAACAGTTGACTCCTTGTTAGTTCCAAGCTCGATAGACACTCTGATGAGAAATGATGTTTCCCTGAAAGACCTTATTGAGAAACAAGGTTTTGATATTCTTTTAACGATTGAAGAATTGTTCCTCATCCAGTCTTTTATTCTTACTGAAATGAAATTAGTCATGGATTCAGAGAAGCAAATGTGTTCTCTTTATCGGGTTGAAACATCTGATCCGAAAAAGCTCTGCAGATTTGGGGATGTTTCTATCTCCTTTACTCGGGGCTTGATCAGCAAAGTACGTAGGATGCTTGCGACAGCATCTGTTCAATTTGTGAGAAGTCTGGCCTACCGTTTTCAAGATCAAACTCTTATTAGAATGGTTTCTGACGAATTCACTGTGCTCCAGAACACCTTGCCTTGCATTCCGATGTTTTGGACTTATAAAGCTGTTCTTCAAGCAGCAAAAGAGGAAGGAATTCCTCTGGTTATCCACGCGAAATTTATTGAGAAGAATAGTGATGCATATGTTGTGGTTAGCGAAGACTATATGGTTTTCCAAGTTAAAAATGGAGAATTTGTAGAAATGGATTCAAAGCATATGGATCGGAACAGGCCTGCGTTCGTGATTCAGGGAGTGGTGGCTAATGAGAATGGCCAGAGTTTGACCAAAGCCGAATGGAAGGAACTCATGAGACAAACATCTGTTGTCGATGTCGTTTTGGCGGGAGCCGCTGATCATAGACAGTTCCCAGATTCAGCTCTTGATGCGCGTATCGAACAATTGGGAGATTCTGAATATGAAAGCTATAAAGCCATGGCGAAAAGAAGTGGCTTTTCCGATGAGAACCCAACGACATTTTTCATTCAGCATGTCTATGCTGCGCCTATTGGCAAGATCGTGAAAGGGGAGATCCTGAATCTTGATCAGCTCAGGGAGCTCATACAGAGAAGCTCTGCATCGCATTGCATTCCTATCCCAGGAAGCACGTTCGGAATTACGAGGTATGCCAATGTATAGTCAAGAACGCTTGAAAGATTCAAATGACTATGCGCCTCAAGATGATTTTAATATTAATATTCTGCCTATTATCCATTTGATCGATCCCTATCATGAAAATAAGGAATGCCTGTTTTCGAAGGAGAAATTGATCTTTTGTCATCGGGCAGTTCTAAAGACTATTGATAGCTGCTTAGCAGGAAGATATTCTGATTTTGATGGGCATACGACTTCCAACTGCTGCCACGGCTTGGCTTTATTATCTCGCCTTCTCATTAACTCTGTTCTCGAGTTGGATTTGAGGGGGGTTGAGCAGGAAGGGAAACAAAAGCTAGAAGATATCGAAAATTGTAAGGATGAGAAACTGCCTTGCCAATGGTGGATTCCGCAATCTCTTGTCTATCTATCTTCTTTATTTCTTTTAAATTTTATTAAAGAGTTTGATCCCACTAAAGGTTTTCGCACTTTCACAAAGAAATTTAGACTAATTGGCCCCATCAGTATGAATCTGTGCAAGCAAATTTCTCGGGATCTGCAGACATACTTTGCTAATTTGGTTGCGGAACGATACGCCGGATATCTCGACGACATTCCTGTAGGGATGGAAATCAGCGGGGCTCCGGTTGCGGTTTGGGGAAAGTATATTAGCTCTGACTACATTAGAATGGATCAGCGCGGCATAAAATATGCTTCAAACTTATTTTCAATGCAGGTCTCTTTTGCTCATTTGGCGCGTTTTAAAGCAAAGGTTGCGTTGATCAATGATATTATTGATTTTCAGGGGAACCCCAAAGGACGTTATGTTGTTGTTTTTGAGGGCGATGGTGAGGGGGGCTTCCGCGCTTGTTCTTTAGAGGAAATTTCTCTTTTTGATAAAAATGAGCCTGTTGTTGTTTTTGGAGGGTGTGTCTACTCGGATCATGTAAATGTAGAAGCAATTTCTCTGTTAATGCAACCTTGGCTAGAAAACCTATCCAATTTGCTTTTAGCTTGCGATGTTTTTTACCCTCAATTTCCGAAGGTTGCTGATGATCCGAATTTTGATAGCAGCCCTATTGCTCCAGAGGAAGAGCTTTTGAAGGAGATTATCAGCGGTCATCTGAATTGTCCGGGTGTTTCAGCCGCTGATCCTTCTGTTTATTGCGCAGCACATATTTTCCCTGCAAGTTTAGGTCAAGTGCTTCATGTCTTAACAGGCGAAGATGTAAAAGCTCTGCCCATGTCTTTTATTCCAGATGTAAAATTAACAGTTTTGTCTGCGATTTAATTTCTGCTATTTTTGTTTTATTCCATGTATCTTTTTTATAGACCATATTGTTTCTTCAAAGAAAAGGATTGTAATAAAGGCTAGAATAATTGTGGTGCTTCCTAATAATAGTGAGTGAGTGATGGATTGGGGATAAGTGATTTGGGTAATCAAAGTCACTAAACAACCCAACAACCAGCAGCTTAAGTTAATGTTTTTTTCAAAAACTCTAGGTCGATGTTTTACAATAACGCTCGTAATCAAGGAGAGAACGAGCATCACGCCCAAATTAGCAATGAAGTTTGAAGAAACAATTTCTAGGAATTCCATGGTGAGAGAATTTTGGAGTAGAGCATAGGACACAGTACCCATCAGTCCTACTAGTAAAAATCCCCATGGTCCCGTAATTTTTTTCGATATGTTCTGCAGCGCTGCAGAGGCGAAGTAGATGTTTACCAGATTGAGGCAAATGGAGGATATTCCAATAAACGCTAAAGTAATGGTTGCGTAAGGAATATGCTGAGAGAAAGAATTCAAAGGGGCTGAAATTTCGGCTGGATCTGTCATTTGGGTGAAGACACTATAAATCTCGAACAAAATGTCAAATATTGTAATCAAAGTCAGGGCAAGGAAGGAATCGGTTTGAGATTTTGAATGTCGGAAAAAAGTGGGTAAATTCACCATTCCAGGAAGTGTGAGGGAGACCACTATAATTGTGGCAGGAAAGGAAAAATCTTCTATTCCGATGGGGCCGAAGGAGGGCAGAGCTGAAGTGAACATTCCATAGAGAATATAGCTTAATAAAAAAGGAAATGCTGTCACTGTAAGATGCTTGATAAGACGAATCCCTCCCATCGCAAGAATCGCTATTCCTAAGCCTAAGGAAGAGCCGACTAGTGTTTTTTGGGTGGCTGAGGCCAAAAGAGGTGTGATAGAGGACGTGACAGATTGTATTTCAATCATATACCAAGACAAAAAAGCAACGATCAGAATGACGGAGATCAAAAAGCTGCCGGTTTTACCGAGGTGTTCTTTGACGTTTTCAATCGCATTCCTTCTTTCTTTAGCCGTCATTGAAATCATGGCAAGTCCGATGAGCCATAGAATTAAATTTCCAATGCAAATCGATGAGATTGCCGTAGCAGGTCCATACTGCTTTGAAAGTGTTCCCCCGATCAAGATCATGACAATGTTTTGAGATGCGCTGATAATACAACTCAGCTGCCAGAAATTTTGGTTGTGATCCGGAAAAGAGCTAGAATGTTTGGCCATAACAGTGTTTGTGAAAATTAATTTACCATAACCAATAGGGAAATATGCGCAAGTAATTCTTTTTCACGGTTTGTAAGCTATGAAATACGCGGACTATTTTTCGGGATCGGGCGCAATGGTCTCACCTTGACGAATCAAGAAATACTTTGTTTTTTTAAGGGATAAAGTTAAATTTTATTTCTTTGGAAATGAAGAATTTTATGCGCGCATTCTTTCTCTGCTTAGTGAGTCGGAAATTAACATCATTAAAAAAGTTCTACATGAAGTAGAAAAGGAAATCGAAGAATGGGAATTTAAAACACGGATAGGCGTGCCTTTGGAAGATGTGAAAGCTATATCAATCTTTAAGTAGATTTTTTTGTGAATCGAGATAAGTTTCCTCTATTAATTGGAAGAATTTGAGTTGAGTTATGAACGAAGCCGGAAAACTCAATCAGTATGATGAGCGCCAATTGAGATTAATGCTTAAAAGTTTGATCTCATTCGAAAAGCAGCAGATTGAATTGAATGCCTTAGTCGGCACTTTAGAATTTTTATTAAGCGTTATGGAATTGGTTGAAGATGATTGGGAGGAAAAATTCTTAAGTGAAGTAACTACTTTAGGATCTATAAATGCTCTTGTGATTATTAGAGCATCAGGTGAGGAAATACCTAACATTAGCATTGATCAAAGCGATCAGTTAATAAATAGTGCTTTATCCAACCTAAAAGCTCTCATAGAGAGAAAGATTTGGATATCTCGATGATTGATTTAGATGTTTTGCCAATTGACATAACAAGTCATATCCTAAATTTCAGGAACTTTCTGAATAGCTCATGGGCATGGCTAGATGCTTTAATGGAAGCTCACGATTGGGATGAAGATGGGGATTTTACTCTTGATTGGATACAAACAAATTGGGAATTTTTAGTAGAAAGGGAACTTCTAGGTAAAGATAGATACTTGTTGCCTTTAGAATGGAATAATCGAATTACTTTTCCAGATGGATGCGCAAAATATAAAATTGTATGCGAATTTAAAAAATAAAGTAGAATTAAAAGATCAGATCTTAAAAACAGCTAATTTTAATGGCGAGGAATTATTGATTTTTGGATTTTGTACCCCAGTAGGTATTTATCCGCCTTTTGACCACGTGGAGATACGAACTCATGATAAGAAGAAAGTATATGTCGTCCCTATAAGTTGTTGTCGTTTTGTGCTCAAACTGATTTAACGCTTCATTTTTATCCGTTGGACGCGAGAAAACTCGGCCCTTCAGAGCCTCTACGATGGTGTTCTACTCGGCGCCGCTGTTGGCCCAGCTATGCTTTCCAGAGGAATAAAAGACAGCAGTTTGATTTATGGAAGCTGGGGAAGTTGCTCAACAAATGATGAAGTGTGTTCTTTGTTGAATATTCTTAATGAAGTTTTTTATGTCGATTAATAATGCATAGAAATAATTCTGTGATTAATCTAATAAAGGAAAATTCTTTTTCTTTGAGAAAGTTTAAGTATTCGGGAACTGCTTTTACAAAAGAAAATGCTCTTAAGGTAATTCGCCAGGTTTTTCTTGAGCCGATACTTATTTTGGGAGGGGATGTTTATGAATTAAATGACGACTTATTAATCCCCCTTTCAGATATACCGAAAAAAACTGAAGAATCGGGAAAAAGCATTTTTCAACCACCCGCGAACAAGGTTCGCTAGAGATCACAGAGCTCACAGAGGGGGATTAAATTTTA
>JAJPIB010000018.1 GCA_021324995.1 Chlamydiia bacterium
CTCGGTCTTAAATCCAAATTTTCAATCACGTTGGGTATAGATTCGATCGTCCAATCCCGGGGCTTTGGCTCGGTCTTAAATCCAAATTTTCAATCACGTTGGGTATAACTCCATCGCCTTTGCCGATATGGTCCTCCTCTCCGATAAAAAGGTCGATGCCAAAAGTCTCTTGCGCTTTTTCGCAGAACTTCGCAAGTTCATGGTTCCCATGAATGAGAATCGCTTGGATGTAACCGATGGTTTTTTTTCGGACAGGATGAGATACTGCTCGACAGCTCGTGAGGTGAAATAATGGGCGCGCACTTGGTCAAAAGTGCGATCGCCATCATCCCAAAAAGCGCGGACATGCGGCTTTTGCAGCCACGCGTGCATTTGTTTCGCATAAGGAATTGTTAAGGGATAAAAATTAAAGGTTGCCATGCTCTCTGAAGACAGCGATCTCGCTGTCGATCATCTCCTTCCATTGTTTCCACTTAGCGATCTTGCTTTCGATTTGCAAGCGACAGGTTTCCTCTTCTGAGGCGTTAGGAGAAAGGAAAAAAGCGCGGGAGAGAAGTTTATCCAGCGCAGGACCAAATGTCGGAAAGAGGCACTGGAACGCTTTTTCCTCTTGAAAATCAATTTCGAGAATTGCCATTTTCCCTGTGGGAAGAGGAACCACTTTTTGCAGACTTTGGACTCTCTCTAGCTCTTCGATCATCGCTTCTGCGATGCTTCCGAGGCGAAAAAGGCTCTCGCCGACCATGCGCATTTCGTGGGCGATCTTATCCTTAAGGGGAGGCATTTTGAGCTGCTGGATTTCTGCGTGGACGAGAGCGCGCAAATCAAGAGACTCTTTCAACTCACTTTTCATCACTTCTGCCAAGGATGTGTTAGGAATTCCTGGAAAGCCAAGCCCCTCTTTAGAAAGGTTGATAAAACGCGCTTGGGGGTGGGCTTTTGCATAGGAGGCGATGCATTCCGACTCCATCACCCATTTGACAAGAGTATGGACGTAATGGCCGTGGATGTTTTTGCGCTTGAGCATCCTCTCGGGTGCTTTTTTCAGTAGGCGCATTTCACTGAGCTGAACAATGGACGAGGGAAGAATCCCTTCTGCATAGCGCTGCATACCGGTGTAAGCGAGGTCGATCCCATCGAGAAAAATAGGATTGCATCCCATTTCCACAGCTAAAGCGACGGCCAGTGTTGTGACGGAAAACGCTTCAGGGCCGAGATCGGGGCCGATCGGATCGCCAATGATCTCCATCTCCTCTTCGAAATAATGTTCGCAGGGACCGCCGGTATCGGAAATGAGATAGCCGCGCTCACCGCTGACTGCATTAAAGACATCGGGCTGCAAGCGGGTGGCATAGATGAGGGGCGTTTCAAAAGCGGAAGCGATTTTTAAACGACCAAATTCTTCAGGATTCGGATCGAGAGCAAGTCCCAAATGCGGATGAACGTCTTGATTGCTCAAAGCGGCGATCGTCGATCCTCCGGCAATGATCAGAGCCTTATCTTCGAGCTGTTTGAGCAAAGGAATACTGGCTTGCAGGGAGGGACCAGCGCCGCAGATGATGGCGGGGATATTTCGGAACTTTCCTCTCAGTCCGCCAGCAAAAAAAGAGCCATGCCAGCGTTTAATATTGCGCAGCAGGTTGACCAGCATTTTATGGGCGTAAAGCGACTCCGTCAGAATGGCGTGAGCGACAGCGCTCTGGCGCAAAAGTTTCAGTCGCATTTGCTGAAAACGGCTTTTCTTTCTTTTTTGGTAGGACTCAATCGCTACAACCTCGATCCGGTCGCAAGGATATGTCGCGACAATTTCTTCGAGGTGAACATCCACTTTTTTTGCGGGGGAAAGGAAATGGACAATGACTTGGTGGCTGGAAAAAAGAGACTCGGCGTGCTCCGACTGCAGCAATGCATCAATGGAAGCAAGCTCATCCTCGAGAAAAATAAGCCGCCGCTCCTTTTTTTCTTTGAGCCAGCCTTTAAGGGCGTCAAAATGATATCCTAATCCGATGCCATACACATACAGAATATCGACCCCTTCCAGGGTCAACTTTGCAATAAACCGTTTGATTTCTCCAGGGATGTCCTCTGCGTGCAGAAAATTTCCCTTTTCGTCGGATGCATTGAGCGGATTGCCCGATAGAAGATACGAAGTAAAGGGCTCATAATTCAAGTGAAAAAGAAGCTCGGGGTAACACCCAAGAATGACATCATTTCCAGCGGATGCGATTTTCATCCCAGACTCCCTTGCGTACTTTAGAGCCGTGGGGCTCTAAAAATACTCTTTCGGTATACGTTAAATCGGGAGAGAAAATCCCCTCGACAATCATCTTACCATTTTCATCCCACTGCCTTGTGTCAAAGCGCAGCGGAGTATGATAATGGAGCTCTTCCTTCACTTTGCCGCTTGCGTAGTAGTGGCGATGAATTCCCATCGGTTTGCCAGCATCATATTCGCCTTCATCGATAAGCACACCATGCTCATTCCAGAGCCGATCAAACCCTTTGCGCAGTCCTTCATTGTAGTGCACAGAGCGCTTGGGTTTTCCAGATTCCCAAAATAATTGTACTTCTCCGTGTAGCTTGCCACGGATGAATGGAATTAAACTTTTAATGGCTCCTTTCTCATAGAAGTACTCTTGAACTCCCTCCCATTGCCCGTCTTTAAAGCGCTGAAGGCTGAGAAGTGCTCCCGAAGTGGAATAGAAATGGGCTTTTCCAATCTTCCTTCCCTCGCAATACCAGGTTTTAGATAAGGTTTCACCCTGGTCCGAATATGTGATAGAAGGTCCATGCAGCTTACCATGCAGATAAAACATCTCCCCACGCAATCTGCCTTCCTCTGCAAACGATTTGCATTGTCCATGGCGCCTTCCTTCACAGACTAAATAGGCAAGGAGAAGGTTTCCGTCTGCATCGCAATCTTTCACAATACCCGTACCTTCAAGATTTGAAGGCAGGCGGGGAAGAAAAAAATCAAGTGCGATATCAATGCCCAATTCAGGATCGCGAATGATGAGCTTATCGGAGGAAATTATATATTGATCTGCGCTCATAGCAACCTCAAATAGGGTAAATGCAATTCAATCGCCTTTTTAAAGAAAAGCAATCGATGGATATGCTGGCCAAGCTCGTGGAATGAAGAGCGCAATATGGGCCGCTTCCATACGCTCCATTGAGGGATCAGAAAATGACTGGCGCAAACTTCTTGCTCCAAATCATACTCAAGCAAAGCATAATCCCCTTGCTGCATGGGGGAATGAGGAAAGCTTTTCTCCCACATTTTGAGCAAAGCCTCGCACAGTGCCAAGGTTTTTTCGAAACTCACTAAAACTCTTTGTCTCACAGCAGCGACTTTTTCTAAAGTCACATTCGAGGCGGCAGCAAGTCCCTGGAGAGATTGGACCGCGGATTGAATATCGCACTGGGGTAAAAGTAATGCAGCCATTTCATCGAGGGATTTCCGTTCGATGCCAGGAAGATCGATCCCTCCCGCCGTGGCATTGACACAATGAATGCTGGGATTTTTTTTAGCAAAGTCCCCCATCCATTCAGCAGCCATGAGCCAATCGCGCTTCGAGTACAACCTATCCTTCTCGAGTTCGATCAAAGCTTCCCGGTTTTCTTCACCCGCAATTTTTGAAGCATAAATCACTTCCGGACCACAGGAAAAATCCATCCCGACAAAGATCAGAGTGCTGCATCCTAGGTGCGCAGCGAGAGAAGTGCAAAAATTGGCTACTGTCCATCCCGCATCAAATCTTTCTGCAAAAATACCGCATTCCGCAGCAAGCCATGACTCGATCGGATAGCTTCCCGCATCGGGCATCCAGAAAAGGGGGCCGTGAACGACTTGTAAAAGATCATTGCAAAAGCGCCCCTGATAAAAAAAAGGCACCTCAAAACTATCTTGAGCTAAAAATCTTTTATAGGGGGGTTCTGGATCGATATTTGCGTAGATATGAGGGTTAATTCCTTGCGCATTCAATGCACAGACAGCCGATCCTCCCGCGATAAGAACTGCCTTTTCTTTAAGAGAACCGAGTAGAGACATTGCTGCATTTAAAGAGGGCCCTGCTCCGCAGATGACCGCGGTCATCCCCTCACATTTCCCTTCGAGAGAACTTCCCAAGAGCGATTCTGGAAGCATGGAAAGGTTTTTCAGCGCATTCGCCAAAACTCTTACTCCTGTGTCTTCGCTATCGGAGGCCAACAGATCGACTCCGCGATGATAATGTTCCATCCGCTGAAAAAACTCCTCTGCGTCCTCTTGGAAAGGGGGCAAAGGCGCCGTATAGGCAAAACGCAGAAAAACGAATTCCCAGGCGATCTGATGAAAAATCTCTTCACTCTCTTTCTTTGCGTAAAAAAGGCGGACTTTAGGATCTTTAGCAAAAGGCAATTCTTTAGCTTTTAAAAATTGCTCTTCCTGTATTTCGATGAAAATCAGGAAATGGTTTTCCGATTTTTTTAGCCAGGGTGTTAGTGTGCGGTATTCCGCATAATTGCTAGCGCAAAAAACGAATAAAACATCGACGTCCTCGAGCTTTGCTTTGAGGTCGGCGTATTTCATTTCAGGAACTAAGAGATCTTTTGCGACCCATTGACCCACTGCAACAACTCCTTGAATGAGGGAAGAAACGAGCAAAACATATATTTATTTTTAGGGACATCAAAATACCCCAGCCGCACTCGGTTAGGACCGGCTGCTGCTGCAAAGTGCGCTTTAACGTGATGATTATAGCCGATTACTTGATTCACTGCATCTTCTGTCAGCAAGTTTGCCTTGCATTCCACCAATAACAGAGGGAAAAGGGCTTGGGATAGATCATTTGCATAGCAAAGAATGTCCAGTCTGCGATCGGGCGCACCTGCTCCGGAAAGATGGGGCAATTCTCCAATTGCTTTTTCTACAACAATTAATTCTTTAGGATAGCCCAGCTGGTGGACCATTCTGTAGATCCACTGCTGCCTGACTAGCTCCTCGGGAGTAGCCTTTACCCACTCTTGCCTGATCTCGTCATAAATCCGCTTTCCAGTCTCATTCAGGTTGGATGAGCCCATAGTTCCCATCGGCCCGCCGGTACATGACTTTAAGCTTTTGATCTTCTTCGCAGCGGAAGATCATGAAATCATCGCCCGATAGGTCCATTTTCATCATGGCCTCTTCGATCGTCAGTGTCTTTAGCGGTTTGCTTTCCGTACCGATGACCTTAGCGGAATGATACTCGGCGATTTTGGATCTGATATTATCTTCTTCGATTTCTGCATTGATCATCTCGACTTCGTTATAGGGACGCTCTAAGACATTAACTCGCATGTCGACGATCGAAAGCTTTTTGTTGTGATGATCTTGCAACCGGCTCTTATATCTCGAAAGAAGAGAGTGGAGTCGATCGATAGCTCGATCGATCGAGGCGTACATATCCGTACTACTCGCCTGGCATTTTACCTGCGTGTGATCAATTTTAAGCACAATCACGCAGACATGCTCCACTTTTTGAATTTCAAGTGTCACGTGCACATGCATGATATGGTTGTGAAAACGTTCAACTTTAGAAAGCTTATCCCATACATAAGAACGGATCGGTTCCGTAATTTCTACATTTCTGCCGATGATATCTATGCGATAACCTAATGCCTCTTCTTCCTTGAACTTGTTTTTGTCGACCATTTCATTACTCCCATTAATATCAAATTAGAAAACGAGCTTAGCTCCCGCCGTCAGTCCCTGGAAACCTAAAGAAAAACGGTCTCTGTCTCGAGGGATTTGAGTATTGGTCTTTTGACCAAACCATGGCCATTGCTGGCATTCATATCCCGCGAGGAAACGCAGAGAAACGCGATGCTGGTGCTTTACAGAAATCAGCATCGGTTTTTCCCCTTTTTTACTTTTAAAGTCTTTTTCCCAAAAAATCCCTACGAAAAGTTCATACATCCCTTTCAAGGTGTTAAAAGAATTTGTCGCCTTGAAATTTTGATGCAACTTCCCCTCTGTGCCAGCAGGAATAAAAGTGTATTTTTGGCGCGTGTGCTCCCCTGCATGACCCCAAACCAAAGCGCCCGCGCCACGCATGTTCACACCAAAACCTAAGGGAGCTTTCCAGTCAAGCTCTAAGCCGACCAGCCCACCGACAGCTTGAAAATCATTTTTTACCTTGAGCTGCGTCGCATCCTGATCAAAAATTATCGGCGTCTGAAAATTCCTTTTTACTTTGATGTCCCAATCGATCGCACTCCAGATGCTTCTAACACCGAAGTAAGGCCGCATAAAAAAATGACGACTCACAGGAATCCCTCGCGCCAGCTGTAAATCCAAAAGATTTTCCTTGATGGAGCAGTCCGCCGTTGCTCGATTTGGAATCGATACCATGGGCTTAATGAGGCCAATGCCGTCAAAAATCAACTTATCGCCCGGAGCTGCAACCCCCGGAACAAATGTTCCATGGGCCTTATCATGCCCTTCTGTATAAAAGCGCGTCCATACAAAACAAAAATCGACGAGATCAAAAGGGGATTCCACTCCTATTCCCACTCTGAAACCGGGATCATAAGAAAAATGGGGCGTCCGCGTTTTGACATGCGTATGGATGTCGCCAATAACACCTGCGGCTGGACGAACGACTGACGTCGTCGCATAAGCAACTCCATCGACATCTGCTTTCCAGTATAGAAGGTCTCCTTCTGCAAAAACCTGAAACGCTCGCTTTTTAAATCGATATCCATGCTTTTCTTCCAAGAACTCAATCCGCTCTTTAACGCTCTCTTCCTCATTAGAAAACTTCTCCAACTCGGCAGCGATTTCCTCCTGGTTTGCTCCTAGAAATGAACAGAACAGCACAAGAGGCCACAGGATGTTTTGTAATTGCCTATTCACGCTAGCAACCCTTTAAAAATCTATTCTTGCGCCAGTGATAAAGCCTTGATAGCTTAAATCCGCGCGATCTCTGGATCGCGTGAACTGATTAATTGTCTTTTGCGTCACATTAGGCCAGTAAAAGAAATCATAGCCGGCCCACAGAAAAATATGGTTCGTTTTGTAAAAATCGCCTTCCCACTTGATCCCTATAGCGATATCGAACACCCCTTTTACAGTATGGGTCGAATTTTTCGCTTTCAAAGTCTGCTTGAAAGAAGACGTTTGGCCCGCAGGTATCCTTACGAATTTCTGTTTGGTGTCTTCTGAAGAAACTCCATAAATCAGCGCTGCCGAAGCATTGGAGAATAGCCCAAAACCTTTGTATAAATTCCATTTTGACTCAAATCCCCCTACAAAGCCGCAGCCCGAGTAGTCGTTATCCACATCCAGCTTCGTATCATTTTGAACAACGGGCGACGGAACGGAAATCGGCATTTTAAAAGAAATATCCCAATCCAACCTAAGCCATGCGCCCCTTACTCCTGCATAAGGTCTAAACGTAAAGTAACGGCTCCACAAAAATGTCCTTCCCAGCACGGCATCGACCAAATCAAGATGCACAGCGCACTCAGCATGCGCCCGGCTTGGAGGCACATCCAATCCTTCAATGAGACCGACCGAATCCAGAATCACGCGATTGCCGGCATCCAAGGTCAGCGCACCATGCGCCGTATCATGCCCCTTAGTAAATGAGCGCAGCCAACGCAAAGAAATGTCCCAATGATCGTGTGGAAGACCGATCCCAAACCCAATTTGAAAAGCGGGATCGTAATCGAAGTGCACCGTTCGCGTTTTGAATTTATTATAAACGAGCTCACCCGCCGGATCCTCTACAATCTTGGCTGTCGTCGCATAGGCAACGCCATCCAAAGCCGTCTTCCAATAAATAAACTCGCCAGAAAAATGGAATGTCATCGTCTCTTTGCGAATATCGATCCCGCTATCCTCTTCGAGCCTCTTCAATTTTTCTTCAAATGAAGAAATCTCCTTCGGTTCCTCGGAGATCAAAGGATTCATTTGGGATAAGCCTAAGGCTGCTGTGAGAAAAATCCACTTCATTGCATTACCTTCCACTGAGCAAAAGAGGTCTATTCTTTAGCTCAAATAAAAAAACTAATCCTAAGAAAAATTTAACGCAAGAAAGATTCAACTTTTGCAGCGATGCGCTCTCTACGAACATCAACATTCCCCAATTGGCCACAAGCAGCCATGATCTGTTGGCCCTTCGTTCCGCGTAGAAGCGTTTGATATCCATGCTCCCTCATCCTTTTCAAGAAAGCCTCTCTGCATCCTTCATCGGGCGGAGCAAACCGATCGCGCGTCTGTGGATTATAGGGAATCAAATTCACCTTTACCTTCAATCCGCGCAAGTATTCAGCGAGCAGATCTGCTGCTTCGAGAGAATCGTTGATCCCTTTCAAAAGCACATATTCTACTAAGATTTCTCTGCGAGGATCTGCGCAGTACTCAAGCATTGCGCTTTTGAGCTCTGCCATATTCCATTGCCTGTTTACTGGCATAATTTTGTTTCTAATTGTATCGGTAGGCGCATTGACTGAAACGGCTAGGTTCAGGGCGGGATTAGCCTCTTTTGCCATCCTTAAAATCGCATCTACTTTGCCGCTGGTCGAAATCGTGATTCTACTCGGCCCAAACCCCAATCCTCCACTGCACGTCAACACAGCGACAGCACGCATAACGGCATCATAATTATCAAACGGCTCGCCCATTCCCATAAAAACGATATTGCGCACTTCTCTGCCCAAAACAAACCTGGCGCAAAACACCTGCGCTACGATTTCCTCGCAGGTCAAATGACGGATCAACCCCATCTTTCCCGTTTCACAAAAGGCGCACCCCATCTTGCATCCTATCTGAGAAGAAATACAGATCGTTGTACCCGCTTCCATCGGAATTAAAACCGATTCACTTTCGAACCCATCGCCGAACTTCAGAAGAAATTTTACCGTTCCTCCTTCCTCTCTCCGATGGCTGATCTCCGGCAAACCAAAATCCACAGAAGCAATCATCTTCTCGACCAAAGGAATCGCCTGAGGTTCAGCCCAGTCGGCGATATCTCGCACATGTCCTTTGCGAAACCAATCGGAATACAGCTTTGCTGCATGCTGCTTGCCCTTGCAAAATTGCAGGAACATCGCCTCAGAAAAACTCTCTTGTGTATGTGAAAAAATAGACAGTTTGTTCATCTCATGAAAAGGAATTGCACCGAACAGGACTCGAACCTGTAACCGCCCGGTTCGAAGCCGGGTACTCTATCCATTGAGCCATCGGTGCAAGAAACAAGCAAGAATACAGATTTCTCTAGAAAAAAACAAATTAAAACAGAATTTTAACTGCCTGCAATTTTTCTACCTCGTGTAAACTGAAGCCATGCAGACAGAAAAAATCGAAGGGATCGTTTTGCGCTCCCAGGACTACAAAGAATCCCACCGCATCATTACCCTCTTTACTCCCGAAGGGCTTGTCAGCCTCATCGTTCGGGGAATTTCCCGAAAAAATACGCGCCTTCTTACCCTCACGACACCGTTTTGCAATGCCGAATACCACTTCCGCAAAGGGCGCGGGGAACTCCTTTCCTTCCACGATGGCACCCTACTGGATGACCATCTTACCCTCCGCCACAGCCTAAAATCCCTACAACTCGCCGGCTCCCTAGCAAGCGCGATCCTCGCCTCGCAAATGCCCGGCAAGCCCGCCCCCGCACTTTATCTCCTTTATAAGGCCTATCACAAACAAGCCTCCCACTTTAAGGACTCGGACACCTTACTGGCCAGCTTTTATCTCAAACTCCTCAAATATGAAGGCCTCCTTACCATTTCTTCCCACTGCGTCGAATGCGAAAACCCTTCACCTCTCCGCATCTATAATGGAGAAAGCTTCTGCTCCCATCACGCCTCCCCAGGCAGCCTCATTTTTTCTCCCCTGGAATGGGAACTTCTTCTACAACTCGACAACTCCCTCCAATTCTCCGCCCTAAGCGGCCTGACCCTTCCCTCGTCTCTCTCGCAAAAGATAGGTACCCTCTTCAGCTCTTGCACAAAATAAATACTTTACAATGCGCTAACAAAAAAGGCCTTCCATTTCTGGAAGGCCTTCACTGCGAGAGAGGGGACTCGAACCCCTACGAGAAACCCCACTACCACCTCAAAGTAGCGCGTCTACCAATTCCGCCACTCCCGCAAAAGAAATAAAGGAAGCATCTTACTTTTTTGCCCAAATCCCTTCAAGCAAAATATCCCCAGGCCTATCCCCCTTCCTTTTTAAAGCCTACTCGGCTATAAGAAAAAACTATGCGCTGTACCTGCTATTGCAATGCTTCCTCCTACGACATCCCCAATTTGTTCCAGTACTTGCAACGACTGGGCCAAACTCAGCTATTTCGCGACGTCATCCATATTCAAATCAAAGAAGATAAGCAAATCAAAGGCGACGTCTTCTACTTCTCTTATGGATCGATCGTCTGCTGGGGATTCACCGAAGAAGAAGAGAAAGAAATCCTCGCCTCCACGAAAGAATTTGAAAAAGATCCCCTTCCCAAAATCGAACTCGATGAATTCACTTTCGTTTACGGAGACACTATCAAAATTGAAGAAGATGAAATCTTCCTCCACAATAAAAACACACTGACCAAGCTCGCCATTTCTCACGGCATTGCGCAATCGGTAAAACTATCGACTTTCGAGGAGATTATCCAAAAAACCATCGAACACACAAAAATCCTTCCCCTCGCCCTCGCCAAACACGGAAAAATTCCCCTCTCGCGCAAAGAGATGTCCCGCAAAATGGGAGAAATTTTCATCGAGCGCAGCTTCGTCAACCTCCACAGCGAAATTCTCGACACCCCCGAATTCTTCTGGGATTACCCCGAGCTCGAGCCGTTCTATCGCCGCACCGCTCACTACCTCGATGTCACTAAGCGCGCTGAAAGCCTCAACAAACGCCTCAGCGTCGTCCACGAACTCTACGAAATTCTCTCCAGCGAGATGAACCATCAACACACTTCGCGCCTCGAAATGATCATCATCCTGCTGATCCTCATCGAAGTCACCCTCGCTATCTTCCGCGACGTCTTTCACCTCATCTAAAAGGCTTGCTTTTAACCAAGACTTTCCCTAAAACTGACCCTTTGAACCAGGAGTGACAGAGTGAAAAGCCTATTAGACATCTTGCATAACCTCATTTTCAGAAAAAATCGCCCTTTTTCCGAATTGCCTCCTCCCCGCAGCCCACCTACATATTCAAGTTTGCCTTGGCTGCGGAGAGAAGGAAATGCGAAAAAATCATCGATTTTTTCAAGAAAAGCAGGTTACGCAAGATGTCTATTTTCCATTTGCACAATGTTTTTTGGACTTCAAAACTGTTTTGGTCTTTCTCCATCCCCTAAGTATCTATTCGATGAACATCACATTCGTTACCAATTGGCAGTGCAAAATCCTCAGGGAGAAAAGGCGTTAAACTGGTTATTTATCCCTGGAGGTCCTGGGTCTGACTCTTCTTCTTTGCTAGACCTTGCCCAAATGCTGGAGCTTCCTGGGAATGCATGGCTGATTGATTTTCCAGGAAATGGTAGCAATACGGAAGGAATCTCTGATGATTACGATTACAATGAATGGTTCGATCTAATGATCCCCATGGTAAAGCGTTTTGAAAACCCCGTTATTGTTGGAGTTTCTTTCGGAGGGATTATTTCTCTTTTAACCCCAGAACTAGAAAACCATTTAATCGGATTTGTCGCATTAAACTCGGCTCCGAAACTATGGCTCGAAGCTGCCGCCAAATGTGCTGAAAAATACAATCTACCCAGCCTCGATCCCCAAATGCAAACGTTCATCCAGCATCCTTCCCAAGAAACATTCGATGCAACCTTAGATGTTTGCATTCCCTACTGGTTCTACAAAAAAGAGTCGTTAGAAAAAAGAGCGAAGTGGTGTCATTCCATACCTTTTTCCTTTAGACCTGCGATGTGGGGCTTAGATAAACTCATTTCAAGCAACTATTCAGCAACGTGGATTCCAGAAAAAGTTCCCACCCTCATTTTAGGTAGCGAATTTGACTGGATGACTCCTTTTGAGCTTTTCCAAAATGATCCTCGCTTCATACGAGACAATATTGAATTTTGTGAAGTTAAAGAAGCCGGACACTGTTGCTGGATCGATAATCCATCTGAAGTCAAAGCAGCCTTTGACAAATTCTCCGCAAGATTAAAAGCTGCCGGCGAAGGTTACGCCAGATAACGAGGATTGTGAAAAGAATAGCCGCATTTAAGACAAATGACTGTTGCAGTCGCCTACTTGATTCCCAAGCATCCACACAACTAGGGCACATTAACCAATCTTGATCAAGAATTACAGCTGCAGTAATCTCATTTTCAGATATTTCAAGAGCATCATTCACATCTTAAAATGATGGCAAACAAGGTTTTTTGTGATGGTGGATATTTCGAGATGTAGTCTATGGATACAGCTTTACTCCTCTCACAAAATTCCTCTAAACTTTCAGTCATTTGAATTTCGCACGACCAATTATACCTCTCGTGAATCAAGAAACCGTTTGATAAAAATTCAACTTGACATGTAACCTGCTGAACATGATTTTCTTAAGCGAAGCTCAACGCGCGCAACTCAAAAC
>JAJPIB010000048.1 GCA_021324995.1 Chlamydiia bacterium
AATGCCGATACATTGACAGCGGCCGGTTAGGCCGATGGCGATGTATTGGAAAATCGCCGAAGGACGATTAATTTGAAGTTCGGTAGGGAGATTTGTCCAAACTCGAGCGCCCCTATTAGAAATAGGGGCTAGATTCGATCGTCCAATCCCCGCGGCTTTGGCTCGGTCTTAAATCCAAATTTTTAATCCGTTGGGTATAATCTTAGACCTTAGCCAGGGAGCTTTGGTGTGCCGAGGCCGATGTTGCGATGGTAGGCGCCCTTGATATGCTGCTCCTGCATTTTTCGCGCTGTTTTTAAAATAGCGATCCCTTTTTCGACATGGTCCGCGGTATAGCGATCGTAGACGGATTCGGAGCTGCGTTTTGTCTTCACGCCGTTAGCGTTGAGCGGAAGATCGGAGATGAGAAGAAGTGCTCCAAGAGTGAACTTGCGCTTATAGCTCGCAGCAAACATTGTTGCACACTCCATTTCGATTCCTTGGGCTTTTGTGGCTTTAAGGCGACTTTTGAACTCCTCATTAAATTCCCAGAAACGCATGTTCGTGGTGTATGTGATCCCAATATGGTAAACCGCTTTTTGCAATTCTAAAACTTCTGTCACCGCTTTTTGCATGAGGAAGTTCGCAAGAGCAGGCACTTCGGCTGGGAAATAAAAATCCGATGTCCCCTCACCGCGGATGCTAGCTACGGGAACAAGGTAATCTCCAACTTGATAACGACGACGCAGTCCTCCGCACATTCCTAAAAGAAGACTTGTTTTGATCTGCAAAAAGGAGCAAAGATCGATGACAAGGGCCGCAGCTGGAGATCCGATTTTAAAATCGAGAATACTGACATCTTCTTTTTCACAATGAGCCACCTTGAACATCGAACCTTCGATGATCTTCACATCTCTGCTCTGCGCAAAATAATCGACGTAGCGCGGAAAGTTCGTGAGGAGAAGATTGGAATGGAATTGAGAAATATCGCAGCCGGAATAGCGCTCCAAGGTATCTTTTGCAAATTGCTCTTCAGTCACTGCTTCCGACATTGAAAACTCCTTTTTTCTTTCAGCATACTGAAAAAAGAATCATTGTGCAACTTCATCGCATATTCAATTAAAAGGTTTGCTTTAATCCCCTACAACAGCCTATATTCTTTTATTTATTCTTAGGAGGGCGGAACTTCTATGAACAGTTTGCTTGCAACTTCGCATGCCACACACAACCCTTTTCCTTTGCTTGAGAACTGGGCAAATGAGATCCGCTCGCATCCCTTATTCGATCGCGTGAGCACCCATTGGAAAATCATCCTCATGGATGCGGGTACCGCAGCCTCCGTCGCAAGCTTTGTGCTAACATTTTTTACTGGATCCGCTTTTCTCTGCTTCACTTGTTTGATTGCTACAGTCGCATCCACCGTCGGCTCTTTTTATATGAGGCAATTCTCTGCAATGGGGGATTTGCAAAGTGCAGCGAGCCAATTAAAAAATGAGAATGATCGGCTCAAAGAAACGAATGGGCAACTTCAACAGAATAACGCTACATTTCGGACTCAAAACCAAACCCTGCAGCAAACCACCGCGCGCCTCACTGAACAAGTTACCCAGCTTTCTCTCCAAGTGACACAGCTCAATGAAAGCGCGCAACACATCCGAAATGAAGTGGCCCTTTTTCAGCAACAGAATCAGCATTTGCGCAGCCATGTCGTCGGATTCGACAATAGCTTGCGCACCATTGACCAACAAATTTTAAATTCAAAAGCTCTCTGCGAGCAAATTTCGACCCATCTCGGCACGCAACAACAAGGACTCGGGCAACAACTGGACCAGTTAAAGCAATATCTTAACGAGTTGCGTGCAGATAATCGCGTTCACCAGAGAATCCAAGAATTGGGGACTTTGCAGCAGCAGGTTTCTCAGGCGGCAGGACAGCTTCATGGTTTACAGGTTCAATACGCGGCGGAGCGTGCCGAATTTGAGGTTATCCGCAATGCTCTTGTCCAACTCAAGGACCAATTTGACACTGCTATTCGAAGCGCAGCAACCAATTTTCAGGCCAATAATCATCAGCTTCAAAGCAGCATTGCAGCATTGACTTCAGAACGGGAGAGGATACACGAACTGATCAATCGCCATTTTGATCGAAGAGGCGCTAGAACCTGATACAGCTTTTAGTTACACCCCTCAACTGGACATCTCTTGCTTTTTAAGTATTTTTCCTTCAAAATGGCCTGGTTTACCCAAGGATTTAAGCATGGCACAGCAGCACAGTACAGGCGACGTTAGAAGCGGTTACAAAGTAGAAATCGAAGGCGAACCCTATATCGTCGTTGCAAATGAATTCGTCAAACCCGGCAAAGGCCAGCCCTTTAATCGCATCAAATTAAAGCATCTCATTACCGGACGCGTCGTCGAAAAAACATTTAAATCCGGCGAGAAAGTCTCAGAAGCGGATGTCGAAGAACACAAAATGCGTATGCTCTACAAAGAAGGCGACGATTTTGTCTTCATGGATGACAAGACCTTTGAGCAGATTACGCTCTCTCGCTCTCTCCTCGAAGGCAAGACCCAATGGCTCATGGAAGAGGTCCTTTATGACGTCGTCTTTTACAAAGGAAATCCCATCGATGTCGTTCCTCCGACTTTCATGGAAATGACAATCACCGAGACGACTCCAGGTGCTCGAGGCGATACCTCAGGACGTGTTTTGAAAGCAGCCACAACAGACAGCGGAGCTATCGTGCAAGTGCCTATCTTCATTGAAGAGGGAGAAAAAATTAAAGTGGACACGCGCACAGGTGAATACGTCTCTAGAATCTAACCCTCTCCAAGAAAAAGTTGTTTATTTGAAAGATCGCGCGCAAATGCTCCGGAAGGCGCGCGATTTTTTTTACACCAGAAGCGTTCTCGAGGTCGATTGCCCAGCGCTTTCTCCTTCCTCCCCCATCGATCTGCATATCGACGTCATGAAAGTCGCTCTCAACAAAAATGAGACGGGCTATCTTCACACGTCCCCTGAATACGGGATGAAAAGGCTTCTTTCCACGGATATCGGCGATATCTATCAAATCAGCCATGTATTTCGCGATGGAGAAATCGGTCCTCTTCACAATCCTGAATTCACAATGGCGGAGTGGTACCGCATCGGCTTTACATTTGAGCAGATGATCGAGGAAACTCTGGCATTTATCCGCCTTTTTCTGGGAGATCTCCCGCATCAAGCGATGACTTATCGGCAAACACTTCAAAAGTCTCTGGGACTAGATTACCTCTCTTCTTCTCCGGCTCAGCTCCTTGAATTCGCAAAAACCCAACAGTTCGATCTCCCTAAAGATGCCGAAAACTGGGATCGAGATACTCTCTTACAGATGCTTGTCAGCTTTCTTATCGAACCCCAACTGGGTATAGACCATCTCTTTGTCTTGAAGCATTTTCCAGCCACTCAAGCGGCCCTCTCTAAAACAGAAGTGATCGGTGACGAGCCCATTGCCTACCGCTTTGAGGTGTATTATAAGGGGATTGAGCTTGCCAACGGTTATCACGAACTCATCGATCCCCTGGAGCAGCGCAAACGTCTTGAGGATTCCAGTCGTGCTCGCATCGCCATTGGCAAAGATGGTCTGAAAATCGATGAACGCTTTTTAAAAGCCTTAGAATTCGGCCTCCCCGACTGCTGTGGTGTTGCTGTCGGTTTTGACAGGCTTTTGCAGCTCAAGCATGGACTCGCCGAGATCAAAAGCGTTATCCCTTTTATTTGGGAAGAGAGTTAACGATTAAAAAACCTCCCGTTTTTCCCACATTTCGAGAGCTCAATTCCTGTCTCGTGGAGTGTAGGCGCTGCGAACGCCTTGTTCACTTCCGCGAAAATGTTCCTGAAAAAAAACAATGGGCGGGTACCTATTGGAAAAAGCCTGTTCCTGGATTCGGGGATCCTGACGCCCGCCTTTTGATCTTAGGCCTGGCCCCCTCCGCACAAGGAGGCAATCGTACGGGAAGGATTTTTACAGGCGATGCTTCGGCGCGATTTCTTTTTGAGGCGCTTCATGCGGAAGGGTTTGCCAATAAGCCTATCTCAGAAAGTTTAGAGGATGGCCTTAAACTTAAGGGATGCTATCTTACCGCTGCCGTGAAATGCGTTCCTCCAGATAACCAGCCCACTGCTCTCGAACAAAAGCACTGCTTCCCTTATCTCGAAAATGAATTCGCGCTTTTAAAAAAAGTAACAACCGTTCTCGCATTAGGAGGCTTTGCATTTAACGCTTATCTCCACTACGTCAGATCTCATGGGAGGCTTAAACCACCCCACCGCTTTCAGCATGGAGGAAAATATGTCTTTGCAGGCTTCCCAGATCTCTACGCCTGCTATCATCCCAGCCCGCAAAATACGAATACGGGCAAGCTCGATCAAGCCATGCTAAGAAAAGTGCTACAAGAAATTAAGGCTCTGACATCACATTCGATTCAGAAACACCAGGAGCTTCCGCAGAGACTACCGGGATGACACCAAAGTTATCATCGTCAAAAGCATTCTCAAAGCTGACCTCCACACCCTCTTTAGGAATGTACCCCCCAATAACCATTTGAGAGTTACTGTGCCCGAGATCAACGCTATCAGAAGTACGCGCATATTCCCATGGATTATAAGCATTTGAAGGTGTCTGGGATGTAAGGACAGAAATCGCATCATAAAAGGCTTTGTCTCTTAAAGAAGACACTACAAATCCTTTGCTTTCTACAAGAGCCTGTTGATCCACATAAGCATCCCCATCTTGTACAATACACATCCTCATAAAACATAAACTTATTTTTTTGGGTGGGATATAACACAGTTCGAAGCTGTCATCAACAAAATCCCTAAAAACAGGCATGTTATCTTTTCCAGAGCGAGGATGCTTACATAGGATTTCCAGATTTCTGATTCCAGTAGGGATCTGTAATTTTTGTTCTTTCAACTCGCAAGGTTTAACTTGTTGTAAATCACCCTTTGAATCTAACTTGTATGGAAACTCTTCGCCGGAAGCTCTCTCAAAAAAAGCGGGAATCACAACAAGCTTAAATGTGTCCATCATCATTTTTTTCGGCTCAAAGGGATCTTCTTTGAAGAATTTTAAAAAACAAGCGCGACTGACACAAGGGATTTCTTCCTCAAAGTTCCCAAATAGCTCCTTGCATATTCTCCCGCCAAAGGTTCTTGGATAAAGAATCCTAAATTCTTGTTTTTCATCAGACCCCGGGCCCTCTTCGACTTGAGGAATCCCTTCATATTTTGAAAATTGCTTCCAATTAAGGCACCTGATGGATGCTTCCCAAGATTTAGATACTCGCGCGCAGAGAAAAATTTCACCGTATGTAGTGTGCCCGGACAAGACTGCATAATTAAAAATATCTATGTTTGGAAAAGGCCCAGATTGCGAAGCTAAATTAATGGGTAACATTTTTTATATCCCTATTTAAAAAAGTTTTGATTAAAATAGATTATATAATAAAAATTATATTAATTTAAATAAAAAAATGGATCATTTTAAATAGATTAAAATCAAGAATTTAGAGTTAAAATAATAATTTTAATTATTTTTCAGAATAAATAATCTTTTAAACCCAGCCCTGAACGATGGGGTAGCGGCGGCCGACGCGGAATGCTTTTTTGCTGACGCGAATCCCAGGAGCACCTTGCCTGCGCTTGTATTCTGCACGGTGGATCCGGCGGACGAGATCGATTGCCACCTCAAGAGGGACGGCATATTTTCTTGAGATTTCTTCTGGAGATAAATACTCTTCGACATATCCTTGAAGCACTTTATCCACGATTTCATAAGGAGGTAAGGTGTCGGTGTCCTTTTGGTCGGGGCGCAACTCTGCGGAAGGAACTTTATCGATGATCGCTTGAGGAATCACTTCTTTCTCCCGATTGAGCCATCGACATAATGCGTAGACTTGTTGCTTTGTCACATCGGAAATGACGCTAAGTCCGCCGCACATATCGCCGTAAAGCGTGCAAAAGCCCATGCCGAGTTCGCTTTTATTCCCTGTGCTCAAAACAATGTAACCTAGTTTATTCGAGATAGCCATCAAGATCATTCCGCGGATGCGCGCTTGTATATTTTCTTCCGTGATATCAGGACTTCTACCCTCAAAAACAGGCTCGAGCAAATCTAAAAAGCATTGGAAAGGCTTTTCGATGGGAATTTCTCTCAGCTCAATAGCTAGGTTCTTCGCTAGGCATTTTGCATCGACGATGCTGCTTTCAGAGCTGAAACGCGACGGCATAGCGATCGCAAGGACATTTTCTTTGCCCAAAGCATCCACCGCAATACTTGCGACAAGCGCAGAGTCAATCCCTCCCGATAGGCCCAAACAGCCCTTTTTAAATCCTGACTTATGAAAATAATCCCTGACTCCAATGACAAGCGCCTGATATAAATCTTTGATGGGATCGTAAACAAATGGCGCAGGAGAGATTTTAGCATCGAGATCGACAATCATGTCATCTTCTTCAAATCCTTTAGCGAGCTGACGGAGCTGTCCCTCTTTGTCGACATACATGCTATATCCATCGAAGACTAGCTGATCGTTCCCCCCCACCTGGCAGCACAAAACAACAGGGCAGTGCAACGTTTTTGCACATTTAGAGCAAACGTTCACTCTCACCCCAGGCTTTTGAAATTGATAGGGCGATGCGGAAAGATTCAAAACAAGATCGGGCTTTAGCGGCAATAAATCTAAAACCGGGTCACGCGCATACTGCGTATAAGCGACGTAACCCGCATGCTGCCAAATATCTTCACAAACGAGAACACCGATCTTTTTTCCCTTGTACTCCCAAATGTGCGCTGCGGACCCTGGCTCAAAATACCTTCTCTCATCAAACACATCATAGGTGGGAAGTAAGCGCTTATCCTCAAAGCCGAGAAGCTTTCCATCTTTGATCACAGCGACGCTATTAAAAATTGGTTTTTCGCCATGAGACGTATTACGCCTAACCACACCGACAAAAACCAAGAGTCTTGCCGACGCATGAACGATCTTCTCAAGATACTTTTCTTGTGCATCGATGAAGGAAGGATGCAACAAGAGATCCTCTGGAGGGTAGCCACAAAGGACAAGCTCGGAAAAAAGAACGATATCCGCCTCTTTTACCCGCGCACGATCGAGTGCTTGAATGATTTTTTGGGTGTTGCCTTCCAGATCGCCGACGATGGGATTGAGCTGTGCTACGAAAATGCGCATGAAATCTCTCTTTATTATTGCGAAGGAAGCAAGTTTTGCCATCCCTTCTCAATTCCTTGATTTTATCCGTATGATCTCTTTCTCGGCACTCTTTTTAAGACATTGCAATTGGGAATAATATTCATCTTGCATATACCGGTTCCGTTTCAATCGGCTAGAGAATTTCGATTTTAACAACCCCCTTTTCCGATCCATCAAAAAATCATCGTGTTAAAACCAAAATTCTATAGCCGATTGAAACGTCACCAGTATATATTGGTGACACTTGAAAGCTGGAGGATTTTGCAAGGAGGCGGCGCAAATTTTTGTGTCTGGAGCGAGTGACCATTGCCGGAGAGGGAAGGCACGAGTGAAGATCAAAAATTGGCTGCCAAGCTGATGAAGCAAAAACTCCAGGTTTCCAGTGGAAGCAGTATAAAATATTTCTATCAACTAACGATGTCAAAAAAAATGATTTTCACTCTTGAAGTTTTTAAAAAACCACCCGAAGGTTTTACTCCGCACGTCGAGATCGCTGGCTGCTACATTGAAATGCAAGGAAAGCTTCTTCTGTTAAAATATGCCGAAAGCAGCCCTCAAGCAGGAAAGTGGGGGGTGCCAGCGGGAAAGTTAGAAAGCGGCGAAAGTCCCATCGGTGCTGCAAGACGCGAACTTTTTGAGGAAACAGGAGTCTCTTTAGACTGCCAATCCCAAATCCATTACGTGAGCTCGCTCTATTTGCGCCAGCGAGATGTCGACTACATTTTTCACCTTTTCAAAGTCGACCTTCCGAAGATGCCTATGATTCAATTATCGCAGGAGCATCAGGCCTACCATTGGGCTACCTCTAAAGACATCGAGGAGATGCCACTAATAGCAGGGGCTAAAGAGGCATTGGAAAACTATCGCGATACATCGATAAAACGGCTTCCCCACGCTCACATCTGTTGCTACCTCATTTTAAAACAAGAGAACAAGATTTTGTTGGGGCTTCGGAAAAATACCGGGTATTCAGATGGTCTTTGGAGTTTAATCGCAGGTCATGTCGAAAGCGGAGAATCTGCAACGGCAGCTATGCTGCGAGAGGCCAAGGAAGAGATTGGGATTAAGCCGCTCGAATTGAAAATGGTTCATATGATGCACAGACAGACGAACCGGCTGAATGTCGATCTTTTTTTTGAATGCGAAGCTTGGGAAGGTTTTCTTCAAAATCTCGAACCTGAAAAGTGCGAGGATCTCGTTTTCTTTTCAAAGGATGCCTTGCCCCTTAATAGGGTCGGCTATCACGTCGATGCGCTTCAAGCGATCGCGCGCGGAGAATTTTACTCTGAAGAAGGCTGGAATGTATAAAATAATTTTATCCGGTTTTTATAAGATTAAGAAATTCAATACTTTGTATTTACCCCTAAATTAATGACTTAAATTCCAATAAAACCCTGCGTTTCGTATAATTACTCGACTTTAAAAAGAAATCAAGAGAGTAACTATGCCTCTATCAATTAGAAATACTAGTCACATTAGCCAACAAGATATTATTACAATAGCTAATTGCGATTTAAATACACACCATATCGTCTATAAAGTAAATGCATCGCATGGCTCTAAAATTGCAACCCTTTCTAAAAAAGAGGTCACTTGCTGGCAACTTTTTTTAAGGATTTTGGGGATGGGAAATTTGGTGAACTATAACATAGGACTTGCAACAGTAACCACAAATCTCAATCAGTTTAATTGGCGAGAGGGTACCTCAATGGCCCGCAATTCCATTTACTACCACGCTTATCTAAATGTGTGTGTATTAGCTAACAAAGCTCTTTATTCTAGACACGATGAAACACTTGTAAATAACGTTGCTTCGACAATGGTGGCTAAAGACGTCGAATTTGTTCAATACCAAGGGAATAGAGAGATTCATAGACACAATATGCAGCAACGATTTAATTTAAACCCTTGTATGGAGTTCAAACATATCCAGACATTACTTGTAAAACGTTTTCCTAATATGCACATTCGCATCACGCAGTCCCACCACCAACCTTATCCAGGCAATGCGCACGCGACACCCACCCAATTATATCATGCCCGAATCCTCGTTGAGCAGCACCTTTCCCACGTTCAACCTGTCCCACCACCATCCCGTCCTAATCGAAGAATACAAAACCAAAGATTCTAAGAGACCGACCACAAACCCAGGCTTCGTCACTTTTTGGGATTATTTTGGCCGCGTTTCAATTCTTTTTGTGGGGGTAATATACTGTTGACACTTGAAAGCTGGAGGATTTTGCAAGGAAGCGGCGCAAATTTTTGTGTCTTGAGCGAGTGACCATTGCCGGAGAGGCAAGACACGAGTGAAGATCAAAAATTGGCTGTCAAGCTGACGAAGCAAAAACTCCAGGTTTCCAGTGGAAGCAGTAGATACGCAGGTTGATACAACCCCCACAAAAAGAATTGAAAAGCGACTCAAAAGAACCCAAAAATCGACAGAAGCTGGGTTTGTGGTCAGTCTCTAAAATCTGCCAATGCCTAGTATTGGCAGATTTTCATACTATTGTTTTCTATTAGATGAAGCTGTATACCGAATAGTTCCCCTAATTAACATGAGGCACAGATGACAACAGGCACTTTGAGAATTCATACAGAAAACATTCTTCCCATTATCAAAAAATGGCTTTATTCCGATAAAGACATTTTCATTCGCGAGCTGGTTTCTAACGCTTGCGATGCTATTCAAAAATGTCGCATCCTTAGAGATCATGGCGAATGCACAACTGCCGATGAGGATTTTCAGATCTATATTCGCATCGATAAGTCAATGCGCACGCTGACTTTTTCTGATAATGGCATTGGCATGACCGCAGAAGAAGTCGAAAAGTACATCGCGCAAATCGCTTTTTCAGGGGCCGAAGAATTCGTAGGTAAGTACAGCACGCAAAACGAAAAAGACCAGATCATTGGCCACTTCGGACTGGGATTTTATTCCTCTTATATGGTTGCGGAGAAAGTAGAGATCGATACATTGTCTTATCGCGAAGGCGCTGCGCCCGCGCGTTGGATTTGTGATGGGTCAACATCTTATACCATCGAAAAGGGGTCCAAAGAAACACGTGGAACTCAGATCACTCTATTTATCGATAAAGAAAATGATGAGTTCCTCGAAGAATCTCGCGTGCGTCAAATCTTGCAACAATACTGCGCTTTTCTCCCTTTCCCGATCCACTTGAATGACTCTCTCATCAATAAAAAGCAACCTTTGTGGCTTAAAAATGCTTCCGAATGCACTGAGAACGAGTACCTCGACTTCTACCGAGCTTTATACCCTCTTGAACCCGATCCTATTTTCTGGATCCACCTCAACGTTGATTACCCTTTCAATCTTAAAGGTATTCTTTATTTCCCTAAAATCAGTCGTCGGTTTGATTGGGGACAAAATTCCATAAAACTCTTTTGCAATCGCGTTTTTGTCTCGGACAGCTGTAAAGACTTGATACCCGACTACCTCATGGTCTTGCGCGGAGCAATCGATAGCCCTGACATTCCGCTGAATGTTTCTCGAAGCACGCTCCAAATGGACCGCACTGTGCGCCAGCTTTCGCAACACATTTCTAAGAAGGTGTCGGATAGGCTTTCTACTCTTTACTCTTCAGATCGGGACCAGTTCCTTAGTTTTTGGCCGGACATCGAGATGATCATTAAGCTGGGCGTGCTTCAGGATGATAAGTTCTATGAGCGCTCAAAAGATTTCCTCATCTGGAAAAATTTAGAAGGAGCTTGGACAACGGCTGCCGATTATGCAGAAAAGCACAAAGAAGCCTACAACGGCAAAATCTTTTATACTACCGAAGATCAGAAACAAAGCCATATTCTCGATCTCTATAAAGAAAAGGGGATCGAGATTCTGACAGCAGCTTCCATTGTCGACTCACCGGTCATCAGTCTTCTCGAAGATAAAATGGAAGGAATCAAATTCCAACGTATCGATGGCGCTCTGGACTCATCGATCCTCGATACCAGTCGGGAAAAAACATCCCTTGATGCCGATAATATCGCTGAATTCATCCGCACCAAACTGGGCCAAGATAGCGTTACAGTGGAAGCTAAAAGCCTTCAAAGCGATACTGTTCCCGCTCTTCTTATTGTCGATGAAGACCTGCGTCGCATGCGAGAAACAATGGCGCTCAGCCAACAGCAATTACCTCCCGGCATCGCAGCCAAACGGACATTTGTTGTGAATACCAATAGCAAACTCGTGCAATCTCTTTTTGACATGAAAGAAAAAGAGCCGGAACTCGCTGAGCAAATCGTTCAGCATTTATACGAGCTATCTCTGCTTTCGCAGCGAGAACTCGAGGCGAATGCGCTTTCTCAGTTCATCGCTCGATCAAACCAAATCCTAGAAAAAATGGTTTCGAAAAGCGAGTAAAAATAAAACTTTAATTTTATACCATCCTCTTGCTAACATTAATGCCAACCGCTCTCTTTTTAGAGGGGGCGGCATTGAATTGATCAGGAGGACCTTATGGCCACACTAAACCTAAACCTATTCACAGACCCCTTCTTAAATAGCTTCCATAAACACGGAGAAGCTGCTTGCCTTACGCTTCAAGAGCGGCTCGATGAAGGATTTTTTTCCCTTACCGAAGCTGCTACAAAAATTGAAAGTTTCACAGAAAAAGTGCGCAGCATGGGGAAAAAATACCAAGAGGAAAAACTCATCGCAACCTCTTCAAAAGCGTTGCAAGGACAGCACGCAGAATTCATGGAGGAATATCAAGGTTACAAAGAGACGGAACTCAAAGCCGTCATTCTCTTCGAAAATATTAAAAAGACGATCCAATTTATTCAACCCGCACACCGCAGCCGTGCTGATGAAAAATCTCTTCAGGAAAACTTGCCTATTTATTATGCAGAGTTGAAACATTCTGAAGAAATTTTCTCCAAATATGCAAGTAAGCTTAAGAACAGTCAATCGATCCTTTCGCCCTTGAAACACAAGTTAAGCGCCGCCATTAACAGCAGGACATTGACATCCGCTTTAGACAAGTTCCGCACCATTGTAGAAAACCACGGGGCTTATCCTTCGCGGAGGTCCCGATTACTCCATCATATCGTTCCTTCGATCACTGTAGAAAAAACTCCTAACTCAACCTCTTCCAGGCGAAAAAGCGAGTCGCCTTTATACTCGAGCTCTAAACCCTCCTGGAAAACATTACCTCTTTCTTTAATCACACATTCCCAATCATCGGATGCGCTCTTAACTTCCTCTTCTCGAGTCAGCACGAGCGCTTCCGAAGATTTGATTCCCCTTTCTAAGACATCTTGGGAGTCCATTTCTCTGTCTCCACGAAGAGAAGGTTTGATTTCCTCTAGAGAAATTGTTCGTCTCTCCCCCTCGCCCCAAAGAAGAGCGAGATTAGACTCCCCAAGAGAAATCACTCCTCTATCTCCCTCTCCGCAAAGAAGAGCGGGGAGCTCTCCCCAGCCTCTGACTCGCGAACGCACTCGCAGCCCGCACCGGGTGTCTCCTCTAATTCTCTCGGGTAGTGGAGGAAATACTCCCCATTCTCTGAGCAATTCTCCTCGAGAAAGACTCACGCAACTTCACAGCTCAAACTCTTCACCGCGGTATATCCCCCCCTATGAATCCCCTCGAAATGCGCGAAGAATACCTTCTGTACACATCTCTAATTGGGACAGAAAAAAATATGAGCAGGACACCTCTCCCGAACCCGAACGCGGTCGACGACTTCATTTACCGCACAATCCTCTTCGCAGCCGAAAAACCTATGAAAATGTAGGAGCTACTCCACACTCAAGCAACTCCCATTATTAGCCATAAAAAACAGCGCCCTTCAATCGGCGCTGTTTTCTTAAATTAAAACTTTTATTTATTCGTCTGTTTTGCTATCAAAGATGCCAACTCAATTTTTTCCTGCTTTAAGGGCGAAAATTGAGCGATACTGAAAATGATTGGAAGATTAGTTTTTGGCAATGCACGCACCTAGAATTTTGATCAAGCATGGCCGATGCAAAAGGTGTCCCTATTAGAAACAAGGGCACTTTTTGCAGATCGAAAGTCTGGGATACAGGCATAGCTTTCAACTCATTTCGGTATAAACTTCACTAAATAGACGAGGTTCCTATGGCAACAACTGTAAAAATCACCGATCCATCAGTGCTTTCCTTGCATGATCAACGTACAAGCGTTTTTACCGGCGCGCAAAAGCAAGTGGATAAGAATTTACCGGAGCATGCGAAGAAAGCCGAAACCTTTAAAGATTTTGAAGCAAGAGTGAATGCAAAAGATAAGCTGTACCAAGAAGCCACAGAGTCTTTCATTCCTACAGATGACATCGTCACAGATCTGAGAGGATGTGTCCAAGAATATCAAGGGTATAAAAACCTTCTAACAACAATTTCCCTTCTTGCAGAGCGCATCATTGCGACTACCCATTTTTTAGAACCTATAGGAAGATCTATAAGCGAAGAAAGAGATTTCCAAGTCAACGCACCTGCTTTGTATGCTCAGGTGAAAGAGGCGGAAAAGATCTGCGCGGAACGGTTGGATGCCCTTCGAAAGATGCATAAAGATACCATTGACCTTAAAAAAAAACTTACAGAACAAATCTATAATCCTAAAATCTCTGCCTCGCTTCAAAGATTCTTAAGCATCGTGGACAATCAAGGAAAACCACTTTCTTCAGTTGCCCGGGCGTTTAGCGATGCTGCTCTGATCAGTTTTCACACACGTAATGAGGAATCTTATGAAGCAACCAAGAAAGAAATAGCTGCTCAATTGCCTGGCTTAAGAGGAGTGGTCGCAGAAGTGGAAACATTTGCCCAGGAAGTGCGCACTAAGGGCAGTATTTATCAAAATGCGACAGAACCACTTGATCCACAAGGCGTCCTTGATCAGGCAAAGCAGTACTGTGAGAAGTACCACAACTTTGTAGCTACGCATGAAAAAAATCTACTTTTGGAAGCACGGATTACTAAGACCATTCAGCTTTTAATCCCTATTCCGCGAACACCCTCGGAGGATCTTGCTCTTAAAAATACTAATCGCCAATTATACAATGAAACAATTACCTCCGAAGACACGTGCAAAGGATATGCTGCACAACTAGAAAAAAGTCTAGACATAGTCAAAATGTTAAACGCTAAGCTTTTAACACAAACACAAGACACAACAACGAAGTGGGCCCTTGTGAGGATCTGCGATATCCTTAAAAACGACTGTCAACCTCTTGCTTTGAGTTCTCGTACATTCAATTATTTTAATCCTTACGTCAGGGATCAAGTCATCCCCAAACCCGAGGAATTAAAACTTCCCGTTCCCGAATTTACCGTTGTTTGAAAATTAGCCTGACGGATGTCAGGCTTATTTTGTTTCTAAGGAATCCATCTTCCTTCATTCCAGGAGAGCATCGAACGCGTTGGCAATGTCTTCACCGTATCGATGATTTCCCCTTTCAGATTGATGCCTTCGATGATTCCTTTATCTGTGCTCAAAGTGATTAAGCATACAGCGTTTGTCTTCTCAGCTACATCGAGATACCAAAGCTTTTTGGGCTTCCTAGGGGAAATTCCCCAAGAGCCATCTCCGATGTAAATGACGCCTTCTGGATCAATGCGCTCATCTTTCATCGGAAATGTTCTTTTATAAGCATGATTGTGGTGTTCAAAAGCAACATTAAGGCGGTATTTTTCAAAAAGAGGGGACCATTCTGAGCGAATTTTTTTTGGCACTCCTCCTTTAAAAGAATAAACAGAGGGATAAGCACCGATGTGATACGCTGCCATTTTATAAGGGGTATTTTCTCTTGAGAAGAGGTTCTTCTTCAACCACTCCGCTTGCTGACCTTCAATATGGTATGTATGGCCTGTATCGAGTAGAAATAAACTGAGGTAGTCGCCTACATCAAAAACGCGGTAAGGTTTGCCTTTTTCTTCTAATGCAAAAAGCTCATAAAAGAGAAAATGCTGAGGTGTGGGCGCAAGCATCGTCGGTTTGATGTCGTGGTTTCCAAGCACGACCATCATCGGAATCATCTGCCCTTCCTTTGTCAGCATAAGAGAGGTCCATTCTTCTAAGAAAGTGCGCCAGCGGTTAAGCTCCCATCCTTCACTTTTATAAACAGCCCTGCGTCCATTAGTGTAGGCGATATCTCCTCCCACAACGACAAAGTCGGGACTTCGAGAAGCGATCTGCGCATTCATTTTTCTCAATGTAGAAAGAGAAACGTACGCATCTCCCCCAATGACGAATTTCACATGCCTCGACAAAGTTTTAGGCAAAGTCCTAAAAAGATGTTCTTTTTTTCTTCCTGCTAACAAAAATTGATAATCGGTATTTGGCTCTAAACCTTCGAGCTCTACCGTGTGGACCAAGACATTTGTCTTTGGAAGGGGGTTGAATACACCTTCCTTCAATTGCCACTCCGATTCTCCGGCTTTTCTATAGAGGATCTCAGAGGAAGGATCTGTGTCTTTCGTGTGCCACTGCACAGTCATCGTTGTGGAAGGATCGTGCATCCATGTCAAGTATAATACAGAAGGTTCTTTTGACCGCTCGTCGACTTTTACCGCTGCCATGCACAGACAGCTTATCGAACATAAGCCTACAAATCTCAAAAGAAATGCCCGCATATCGCCCTATTCCTTATCCGCCGTGCGAAAGAAAATAAAACATTCTTTTTTACACTGATTCAGAAAAAAAGCCGATTCAAGCGAATCGGCTAAAAGGATTTCACGATTCAAGAATCGGCTAACGAGGATCGTGGACTTCAACAACTTTTTCCTCAGTGCCTGCTTGAACGTCGGTAATTGCCGCTTTCAAGATTTCCATTTTTGCACCATCGTGAAGAGTCACAATGACTGAGTTGTCTTGAACTTTATAAACGGTCGCAATGATTCCCATCGCTGTGATGCGATCTCCTTTTTTCAAAGTGCTGCGCACCGTTTCCATTTGTTTGCGCCTCTTTTGTTCGGGACGCCACAAGATAAAGTAGAAGAAGACGAGAGCAACCGCAATCATCACCAAAGTCTGAGTCAAACTTCCTTGACCACTTGAGGGAGCTGCTTCGCCATCGGCAAAAAGAGGAAGAGATGCCATGGAAAACGCCCCTGCAGCGAGAAGGGTAAGAGATTTTTTCATATTGCCATCCTTAAATGTATAAAAACTAGCTGAACACAGCTTGCCTCAACTCCTAGCGAGAAATCAAGCAAAAAGGAAAAAAGTGCAAAATTTAGAGAAACTAAACGTAAATCCTTCATTATTAACAGAAATAAAAAATAATTAACATTAATTTAATTAAATGATACAATAAATTAAATTTAAAATTTATTTAGAGACAATATGAACCCTATACTAAAATTAAATCCTTCTACAACTACTATAAAATTTCCACTTGAATGCTGGAATTTTCAACCAGGGCGATGGATCCTCGAAAAATCCAAGACGCATCAACTCGCACAAGCCCTGTTTCAGCAATTTGTTACAAGAAAAATGCCCCAAGCGTTGAAACTGATTGAACAACTCAACAATACCCACCACTTGTCAGCAGCCCATCTTCCTTTATCCATTTATTCTGTTTTTTTTATTTACATCGCTGAACAGATTGAACTGTATCAGAATCAAATGGATGAAAGAGATGTCTCAGTGGATAATAGGTTGGCAAAATTCAAAGAAGCTTTCGCCAAAGAGCGCTATGAACTCTTTACTCATAACCCCAATTGGGCAAATGAATTTTTCGATGATCTAAGGACTTCTCTTGCAAAGGCCGATGCTTTGCCTCAGGACTTCGACAAGACTCTTTCATTATGGCTAGAATTGATTACTATCGCTCATGTAGGCGATGTTAAACTAGCAACTTGCTTTCACCCAGAAGCAAGAACAACAAAACTTTTACCGGCAAAAGTAATTAAAGTAGATCTGCAGCGCGATACATTGGAAGCCTCTTTTTACTTGCTGATCAATCAGCTTTCTCTGAACTTTAAAGACATTGAAAGGTTTAAAAATAAAATGGCCTTTCCAAACGACGCGGATCACGACGTAGATCTCCTAATCCGCTTGTTAGCATCGAAAAAACCTGAGCGCGAAATTATAATGGCTTACTCAAACGCGCCCTCAATTATCCAAAGCCTTGGAGAATGTCTTAAAGATCTCCTTTTGTTAGATCTCTCTGATAATCTCGCGATCAAGAAGAGCGATGAGAAGTTGAAAGGTATCTTTGATCTTTTCGAATGTTATAAAGACTTGTCTAACCCTATTAATCAATTCCAAGAATCAGAAAGAAGTAATATCTGGCCATTCAATATTTGTGTAGAATCAAAAACCGTAGATCTTTCAAAAAGAGACGTTCATGAGCTGCTCTCCTTAATGCGGAATCGACAAGAGTGTCACTTATTCTTTGACTGTCATCTATTAGATCAATGCCTTAAATTACTAAGCATACTTCGTATCTTCACGACATCCAATGAAGATATCGCAAGGTATTATCGAGAAGGCGTTGTGCCTCCTTCTCATCCGAAGTCGTTACTCCCTCCACCTTCCGTACAGCAATACAATGAAGAAGCCTTTCTCGAATTATGCGCGACCCCAACCCCTGAAGCGCGCGGTGGTAAGCCAAAAAAGAAAGCGATTTCCAAGAGTCAGCAAACGGTGTCGCAACCCGCGCCTAAAACAGCACCTAAACAACCGCTCCCCCCTCCACCAGCCACAATCCCTGTAGAACTTCCTAAAACGCCAGAGCTAGATTCCCTTGAGCTCTTGAGAAGGAAGTTTCTTACACTCTATCATCTTCGACCGCATGTTTTTATCAGGCAAGCTATTTGGCATGTTGACACTTTGATCACTTTGAAAGAAACTCTGAAAACTCCAGCCATGAATAAAGAAGGCTTGACTTTACTGAATTTAACGGCCAGTTCTGCGCATAAAGTGCTTGAACAAACCTACCGCTTCTGTTTAGCAAACCGGAACATGGAACTCCTCGACTGCCACAACTTGAAAACTTATGAAAGTACCTTAGGAAATTCTTCCTTTGCCGAAATTGTGAACAAATTGTATCTAGCAAATCACTGGACGCGCTACTTCTATATTGAAAAGCAAAGATGGACTTTTTCTACATGTGTTGTAGCTATGCCCACTCTCGTGCAAGACTTCGTCGACATCGCTGACGGAAAGGCGCTAAATAAAAACTCCTTGGGACAAAAAGTCCTGGATATCATTGAAAAAACGCGCGCGCACGCCGAAAAAATTCTACCGGAATTGGGTATTTCCCTACCGGCTGAGTACCTTGCAGAAGATATGCCCATTCAACCCAAGCTTCGCCTCAATTCGGGACACTTTAACAACGTAAAAACTCAATTAACAGCTTTTCTCGCTGAAACAAAACTTCCGCATCACCATCCGGCTTATTTACACCTCAAGCAGGCCGTTGCTGCTCTGAATATTTTAAAGGGGAGTTTGCAGGGGATTCAAACGTCGAAAACTCCAAGAGAACTGGCTACATGGACCTCTCTTTGCGTGCAACAGATTCAAGAGACGCTTGAAGATGTCCTTCGCAGCGTGGAATGCCTCCGAGGAGGCGAAGCTTCCTTCCATTCCCATGACTTAAAGAAACTCGCGTCAGAGTTAAGGCTCGAAATGGGAGAGCTAGGCGACGCTTGCCACCTTCTCTCATACAAATCCCGCTATCCCGCCGAAAACTTAAGCAACGGATTAGGAGCGCAGATCATCGACGATATCGAAGCAATTAGACAATTTCCGGGATATCTCGATGGCTTTAAACCCATAGGAAAACCTCCCTTGTTGTGGAGCCAACCTGAAAAAGACCCTACCCTTTCCAATGTCATGGACAAATTGTGCACGCTCCTTAAAAGTGCGGAAGTCTTTTTGAGAACTCAGGCGATTCCCGCTCTTCAGCAGCGTTGAAGAAGAACAATATTTTCGATATGGGGGGTGTGAGGAAATTGATCTACACTTTGGATCTTTGCCAACCGGTAGCCTTCTTCGACTAGCTCTTGGACGTTTGCGGCCTGAGACTCTGGATTGCAGGAGACATAGAGAATTTCAGCAGGTCCTAATGCCTTTAAGTGCTTGATCGCAGCTGCATCTAGCCCCGCTCTTGGAGGATCTATAATCACCAGGTCGGGTGGGATGAAATCCGGTCGCTGGCGCAATTCCTCCAGCTTTTTCCCGACATCGCCACAAAGAATATCCATGTTGGTAAAGCCGTTAAGCTCCTTATTGCTCTCTGCGTCAAAGCACGCATGCGGATTGATTTCGATGGCTGTGACTTTTTCCGCTTTCGCCGCCATCGCCATTCCCAGTGTCGCTGTTCCAGCGTACAAATCAAATACATGCTTTTTTGGAAAAGAGATCATAGACAGCGCCGCGGCATACAGCTTTTCTGCCTGCAAAGTGTTAGGCTGGAAAAAAGATGTGGGGCTGATTTTAAAGGTTAAGTGAACCGGAGGCTCTAAGGGAAGCGCCATTTTCTCGAGAAGATGGTCGGGCCCATACAAGTGCATTTCAAAAAACTGCGTTGGAGAGCCTTTTAAAATCTGCTGCACCCTTAAGAAAATACTTAAACGAGAACGCTCATCTTCTGCGACAGACATCTTTACAACATCCACAAAGCTTTGAAGCTGTGTTTGAGAAATGGCGTAATCCGGATTTCCAGAAACAGTCAGCATCACAAGTTTGTCGCCAGTTTTCTTTCCTTCTCTAACAATCAGCGTTCGCAATGTTCCCGTATTATTGAGGCGATAAGCGTCCAGCCCACTCGTTTCCCACCAGCAGCGCACATCGCCCAAAAGCTTGGTATACCATTCCGAAACAATATGACATTCCGTAAGATTCATGACATGTCCGCGACTACCCGCTATCATTAAACCCAAGAACTTCTCTCCTGCCCGATTCTGCGAAAAAGAAAATTCCATCTTATTGCGCTGCCGCCAAAGAGCTTCGCAGGCAATCCCGGGAAGAACCTGAGTAGAATCATTCAGGAGAGCTGCAAATAAATCTTTGACTCTTTGTTCCTTTTCTTGAAGTTGTGCCGCGTAATCCATTTGCTGCCATGTACACCCGCCACAAAAAGGAACATGAATGCATTGCGGCTTGACGCGCATCGGCGAAGAAGCGAGTATCTTAACTAAGTCTCCCCTCCACTTTCCCCGCTTCTTTTTCCCCAAGCGCACCGCAAGCCTGTCACCTGGAAGCCCACCCGCGACAACCACCTGTCCCGCTTGGGCAGGTCCTGGTGGCTGATATACCCCTATTCCCCATCCGCGTTTGTTCAACCCCTCTATTGAAACAGAAACACTTTCCTCGCGATCCATCAAAATTATTCTCATCCTTATACAAATAAGAAGATTCTACAGAAAAAAATGAGGAAAATCAATCCTTGGAAATTTTTATTTACAGAGTACTACCGCTTCCTTTTGACAGCTGTTTTTTTCGGAGTTTTTTTTCCTTTTTCCGCGGCTACAGACTCTTTGCGATAAACCTTCGCCACTTTGTTGAACTTAATTGAACCTGTACGCACTCTTTGCGCTGCGGCGCGATTGCCCTCAGCTGCTTTTTCCAAGTCGTGACAGAGTGCGATCAGAATTTGTCTTACTTGATTAATCGTTTCCTTCAACACCATGTTTTATCCCCTAAGCAAACTCATATTCTGCACTCTCCTTATACCAAACGCGACTTAAATTTGAATTTGGAACAAAGTCACGTTCTGAGAAATTTTAACATAGAGTCGATTTGATTTTGGAGAAAAGTTCATTTCCACATTTTTCCTCTCGCAAAATCGCTTTCTCAGTTAGAGTGGATAGAAACCCAACTTGTCCCCCTACCCTTCCTAAATCCGCGTGCTGCGAAAGGCCATCTGTCGCAAATCTTGCATATCATCCTTCTCGCGACGCGCCTAAGGAAGGGTAGAGGACAAGTTGGATTAGAAGGAGAAAAGCACATGTACTATGTCGATGGTCAATATGTTAAAGAAGAAGACGCCAAAATTTCTGTTCTAGACCTCGGTCTTCTTAGAGGATTGAGCGTGTTCGATTACCTTCGCACCTACAAAGGCCGTCCCTTCCACTTGCAAGAGCATCTTCAGAGGCTTAAATACTCAGCCGAACATGTCGGACTTTCACTTCCCCGTTGCTTGCCGGAAATCGAAGAGATCATCCATACCGTCCAAAAACTCAATCAACTCTCAGAAGCCAGCATTAAAATTATTGTAACAGGGGGGGTGAGCGCAGATCAATTTACTCCCAGTCCTCGCTCCAATCTCATCATCTTTGCTTATCCCCTCTCTGTATATCCCCCTCACTACTTCAAAGAAGGAATCAAAGTGATCACAACGAAGCTCTTCCGCAGCCTGCCCACAAGCAAGACGACCCAATATACACCAGCCATTGTTGCCATGCGACGCGGCAAAGAGCAAAACGCCCAAGAAGCCCTCTATTTAAATGCAAAAGACGAGATCCTCGAAGCGACGACAAGCAACTTTTTCGCCTTTAAAAACGGAGTTCTTCATACTTGCTGCTCTGAAGAAGTCCTCATTGGAATCACACGCGAGGTTGTAGCGAGGCTTGCCTCCCCCTATTTTAAGATGAGCAACGAAGCGCTTCATTATAGCGAGCTGGGGGAGATCGATGAGGCTTTCCTGACGGCGAGTAACAAAGAACTCATGCCTGTGACACAGATCGATTCCCAAAAGGTTGGAAATGGCAAGGTTGGGCCTAAAACGATGCAGCTTATGGACCTATTTCGCCACTATACTCAAGCCGAAGAATGGCCCCCCCTCAACATCTCTCGCTACCAGGATTTTCCCTCTAGAAATAGTCCCTAAAACACCCTTTTCCATGGACATCCATTTCCCCTTCTGGTAACTTAAATGTAAGTTAAAGTTTTTTGAGCATCAATTTATTGAAACCCTCTCAAAACTTTGGCTTGAACTGTTAGTTGATTCTGAGTTTTATCCCTGCGTGCAGTTTTTGCTTCTGCTGGTGATCAGATCCTGTGTCAACGTTAAATTATTGGTAACTAATGGCTTAGTCCCTCTGCTGTAGAACCTTTTACAGCTAAATGAAACTTAAGCACTTTTTTGGAGAATTATGAATCAAGCATCAAATAAAAAACTGTACGTCGGAAGCCTCCCTTTCAGCACAACTGAAGAAGAGCTCCATGAGCTATTTTCCTCATATGGCCCGATCGCTTCCGTCCGGATCGTCACTGACAAATTCACAGGCATGTCCAAGGGTTTTGGCTTCGTCGAGATGGAAAATGCAGACGATGCTCGCAAAGCAGTTGAAGGATTAAACGGCAAAGCTCTTAGCGGCCGCACATTGATCGTTAACGACGCACGCCCTGAGCAACCACGCGCTCCACGCACAGGCGGACGCGATGACCGCGGCGGCGGCTTCCGTGGCGGAGACCGTCCTTTCCGCACTCGCCGTGAACATTAATCTTATTTAATGCTTCCAGAGCCAGAGGGTTCCGCTCTCTGGCTTTTTCTTGCTCATCTTTTATTTTCCATGCATTCAGGAAGAGTTCTCCCAAGTGAATACTTCCGTTTAATGTTGCCGATTCACATCTCCCCATATTCAAATTGACAGAATAAATAACCCTTAAATGTTGGCCGAAACAGGCCCCAAATAGCTTGAATACCAACAGTTCAAACTTTCAATCACATTCGGTATAAGTTTTTAAGAAGACCCTTAAAAAAAACTTTTTTCAAAAAATTAAAAATTTAACAATTATTTAAAAGATGGGAGATTTTTATCTTCTGAATTAATATACTTTTAGTTCTCTCTAAACAAGCTTTATCCTCAAACTAGAAACCTAAATAATTTACAGGTAACTATGATACCCGTCCCACCACAAGCTATGATGTATTGGCAGCAAATAAACAGCACTGATCGCCCTGCCCTCCCTCAAGAACCTTTAACCCAGCCTAATTGGGTACACCCAGGAAGCCCTGCTCAAAGAAGAAAATTTCACCCTTTTTCACCCCAAATAACGAACTCCACCAACTTAAAACGTGCTCGTCCTGAGAATCAAGTAAGCCATGGGCAAGAGCTTAAACATCAAAAACAATTAGCTCCGGCATTTGATACAGTTCCTTGGGACATATTTTCTCAATTTTTAAAATGGCTAAATCATCCCCGATTTGTTCTAGCATGCGCTTGTGTGAACACCCATTGGAATAAAGTGATCGAATCTTCCTGTAATTTAATGACCTCTACGGATTTAAAAAGGATTTGCCCAAACCTAACCGTTCTTGATGCTGAAGCCATCAGGGCAGCATACAACCTTGAGATCTTAGATGAACCTTTTGTCAACAACTACAAAGTGATTCAATCGATTCAGCAACTCTCAGATGAAGTCCTTAATAACGCGGGTTTTTCCTTAGTAACAATGCCACCTGATCGCATTGTTCATGAATTTCTAAGGAATCATGTGAGTAATAAATTTAGTGTTTTTCAACTCTCATTACCCAATAATTTTGAGGAGGAGAAAACAACCCGTATTCTAATGACAAATGCAAATATTAAAGGCACTCACGCTACCCCCACCGTAAGAAAAAAAATGATTTTGAATAGTCACAATTGCGAAATGCCCACCGCATATAACTACTTTTTCTTATGCAGTTTATACCTCTCGTGAATCAAGAAACCGTTTGATAAAAATTCAACTTGACATGTAACCTGCTGAACATGATTTTCTTAAGCGAAGCTCAACGCGCGCAACTCAAAAC
>JAJPIB010000010.1 GCA_021324995.1 Chlamydiia bacterium
ATTTTATCTGAAATTTTATTTGCAAGCTCTTGAAACCCGGCTTCAGATAAATCTTTCTTTTCGAGAAAAGAATTCACTTCATGAACCAAATCATCTGGAAGAGGATGTTTAAGAATTTTTTGTATGCATGTAGAAAATTTTAGTTGTCTCTCTTTGGGGTCATTTAAAGAAAGAGATAAATTAAGTTCTTCGATATCTGTAGGATGTATCTCATTAAAGAAACTTATAGTTCGTATGAGCCCAAAAGTTTCTAAAACCCCTTCAAATACGCAGAAAATAAAGCCCGCAATGCTGATTGCGAGAAAAAAAGGGGCGGTTGGACCCAGCGCAAAAGGGAGTGAGGGATAGTGTAGAATTTTTAAGTAGACACCCGCATAGAGCGCATTATAAATACACTGCATGAAAGCATTACTAAAACAAAAGGGAGCTTGAATAACTCTAAGCGTGTTCTCAACAATTCCTTCTTTATCATTAATTTTATGAGCAGCAATTAAAGCTTTAATTCCATCAATAAAGTTATTGGAAGCGAAATAAACATTCGTCATTCCAGGAACATTCGTTCCACCGGGCCCAAGATATAAATTAGAGGTGGCATTTGAATTTTTAATAGATGGCTGCGAGGCTGCCATGGAATAATCAAATGGTAATAAACTGTTTGTTTGATTTATTAAGTTTATTGGCGTCATTTTTATTCATTTAATATAAATTAAGCTTAGTTTATTTTGCTTATTTATAAATAAACAGTCAATCTGAAAGAATGATTAATCGAGATTGATTTCTTTTTTTTATTGGTTTGTTATACCCAACGTGACTGAAAATTTGGTTTAAGACCGAAGCGAAAGCTCCCGGGGCTTTGGCTCGGTCTTAAATCCAAATTTTCAATCACGTTGGGTATACTTCGGCACATACCGGTGATACGCTTAGAGAGGTTCATCCTATCGAAAAAAGTTATTCTTTGGTATACCTATCTCAGGCGACTGAATGTTCGGATCGTTGGGTATAACTCCAAATTTTCAACGTCCTCGATGAGAGTTTTAAACTAAAAAATTTTGAGATGTAGATGAAAAAAAATTGGATCATTTTTGGCACCGCCTTAGTGACAACTGGAGTTTTTACTCCTATGCACGCTCAAGAAGTAGCGCCTTCCATGCAGAAGGCTAAAATCATATCCGCGGATTATGTCGCTAAAGACTACTCTTATCTTTATGGAATGTCCGGTTTTTCTGATGCTCTCTTAAAAATGCATTTCCAGCTTTATCAGGGGTATGTAAAGAATACAAATCTTTTGCTGAGCCGCTTTAAAGAGCTTGAGGCACAGGACAGAGACATGAGCTATGATTACGGAGCTTTAAAGCGAAGGTTCGGCTGGGAATGGGATGGGATGCGTCTGCACGAATTTTATTTTGATAATTTAGGCGGCCATGATCCTTTGGATAAGTCAGATCCACTTTTTCAAAAGATCGTTAAAGATTTTGGATCTTTTGAAATATGGAAAAAAAATTTCATAGCAACTGGGCAAATTAGAGGAATTGGATGGGTGATTCTTTACCGCGATCCTCAATCGGGAAGATTGTTTAACACGTGGATTAATGAACACGATCTGGGCCACTTGTCTGGGGGCGAGCCTCTCCTCGTTATGGACGTATTTGAACATGCTTACATTACTCAATACGGCTTGGATCGCGCCAAATACATTGCCGCTTTTTTCAGCAATATCGATTGGTCTAAGGTCTCTTCGCGCTATGATGAAGTGGTCAACCGATAGTATTCTGCAAGAGGTTTCATGTCTAAATTTCCTCCCTCCATTCCGCTTCCCAATAGTGTGAATGAAAGCCGCTCGCAGCGGCGCAAACAAATGGTGATCACCGCGAGCCGAGGGGTGATCTTACGGGGAGTAATCATTGTAGCAGAAATCTTGGGGTTTGTCTTTTTAAATAGCTCGGCTCTTTTGCTCGATGCGCTATCTAGTCTTTTTGATATCGCTTCGAGCTTGTTTCTGATTTTTTGCATCCGTTTTGCAGACAAACCCCCCGATGTCAATCATCCATTTGGGCATGGACGGTTTGAACCGATAGCTGGATTGCAATTAGCTCTTTTGCTCTCAGCAGTGGGATGTGGAATGTTTATTCAACAACTCACAGCTCTTTCTGCACACACAGCAGATAAAGTAATTAATCCCTATACATGGATCATCCCTTTGGGAGCGGTTGTACTCCTTGAGATTTCCTATCAACACCTCAAGCGTACTGCAAAGAAAGAAAACAGCCCTGCTCTTCTTGCAGACGCAGTGCATTACCGAATCGATGGGATTAACAGCCTTTTTGCGATGGTTGCATTGGTTTTCGCAGCTTACTTTCCCCAATATAGCAATCTATGCGACCATTTAGGCGCCATTGTCATTGCCTTACTCATGGTCGGCATTGGGATCTTTGCAGCAAAAAATAATCTGCATCAGTTATTGGATCGTGTCCCTGCGCCCCACTATTTTGAAAAGGTAAAGGCAGCTGCGCTTTGCGTAGAGGGGGTGCTCGCTACAGAGAAAATCCGGATTCAACTCTATGGACCGGATGCTCATGTAAGTATTGATATCGAAGTTGAGCCTGGACTTTCCGTAGAACTGGCACATGAACTGACGCAGAAAGTGCGCGCGCAAATCCAAGAAAAATGGCCTGCAGTCAGAGATGTCATCGTTCACGTCGAACCTTATTATCCAGGTGACCATTGAAGGCATTGCAACTTATTTTAGTTCTTACTTCTTGCTGGGATACTCATGAAGGCAAGCTTTATCGCTTTGAACGGGAATCCCAAGAGTCACCCTTTGAACTTTTAGAGACTCCCTTCCCCTGTGTTATCGGAGAGAAGGGAATGGGATGGGGAGTTGGAGTCCATCCCCCCATCTCTTCAATAAAACAAAAAAAAGAAGGGGATAGAAAGAGCCCAGCGGGTACTTTTCAATTAGGACCGATCTTTATTGATCAGCGATCGATCCCTTCTGCTTTTTTTAAGATGCCAGTGATTTTCCTCAATGAATATAGCGAAGCCGTCGATGATCCTTTATCTCTCTCTTACAATCAGATTGTTGATGCGCGATCTTCTGTAAACAAAGATTGGGTTAGCAGTGAGAAAATGCAAAGAGAGGATGAGCTTTATCTTTTAGGGCTTGTCATTCAACACAATCCTATTCCCGCGATCCCCGGCGGTGGTTCATGCATTTTTATGCACAGCTGGCGAGGGAATGAAACAGGAACTTATGGGTGTACAGCTCTATCGCCTTCGCACTTGCTTCAGGTTTTAACATGGCTCGATCCTGTTAAATCTCCTTGTTTAGTCCAATTGCCACTTGAAGAGTTCCAAAAAGATTTCGATCTTCGGACTTTACTGAAGTTTGAGTGTGCGACGGATCTTTAGGGCAACCACGATGAGAACAGCTAAACTCGCCAGACTTAAAAACCCTGCGGGTAAAAAGTGAAGCGTCTTTGCAAATCGATGGGTAAAGAATCCATCTAACAAGAATGTCAACACCAGAGCAATGTATTGAGCAGCAATTTTCCCTTTGGAAATAAAAAAGGCGGAAATTAACAGTGCAACGCCAAAGCCTCCTCCAAAAATTAATGATGGCTGAGAGTTTCCCTTAAGAAAACCTATTATTCCTCCAATAGTAATCAATATTCCGTAGACAAAGACGATCGTCGCAGTCACTTTCATAGCATGTCCCCTTTAGAAGAGAAAATTTTCACTTTGTGAGTTTTACAAAAAAATTATAAGGAACGAGCAATTAGCTGGCTATAAGTTTTTAAGTGCTTAATAAGCAACAAAGTTAATTTTAGCATAATCCCAGGGGACAGGACATTGTAAAATTTTATAATGTCCTGTCCCCTGGGTATAACCCTGTTTCTCTTGACGAGGAGGTGTGTTAAAAAGTATAATAGATACATTTTAGCAAGGCTGATTATTTGAATTGAGCCAGCGTTCGGTATAAAAAAAGAAGGTTTTGGAATGCAATCGGTAAGGAAAGTTTATGATTGGGCCTCGCAGAAGGCTTATTCTCCAAGAGCCCCTCTTTGGCTTGCCTTTATTTTTTTCTTGGAAATGTTCCTATTTTTACCGATGGACGCTCTTTTGATGCTGTTTTGCATGCATAATCCCGAGCGTCGCTACACTTATGCCTTTGTTGCTACCCTTTCTTCAATTTTTATCGGGCTCATCGGCTATGGGATTGGATATCTTGTCTGGGATAGTGTAGGTAGTTTTTTCACTCAGTACATCGTTTCCCAAAACTTTTTTGATAGGCTTGTTGCCCACTACAATCTTCATGACTTTTTGGCTGTTTTTGTCGGAGGTTTTTTACCTATCCCTTTTAAAGCTGTCACCATTTCTGCAGGTTTTTGCAAACTATCGCTCGGAGGTTATGTCATCGCTCTTGCCCTCTCTCGGGCGCTTCGATTTTTCCTCATTGCTGAAATGATGCACCGCTGGGGCAATCAAGTCAGAGCTTTTGTCGACCGCCATTTTGGTAGTTTAATTGTGGCTTTAGGGGTCAAAACAGTGTTAACATTTGCGTTCTTCTGGGTGTTGGGAAAATAAAATTCAAAATGACTGAGCTTTTAAAACCTGATGAAATCCATCGCGCTTCAGAACTTCTTAAAGAAGGGAAACTCGTTGCATTTCCGACAGAGACAGTTTACGGACTTGGCGCGCCGATTTTTAATCCTGAGGCGGTTCAATCCATTTTTACAGCGAAAGGGCGTCCTTCGGATAATCCTTTGATTGCTCATATCCATCACCTAGATCAATTGAAAGAGATTGCTCAAGAAATTCCTGAGATTTTTTATCGCTTGGCACATGTATTTTTCCCAGGACCTCTTGCAATCGTTTTGAAAAAACGCTCTTCTGTCCCTAGTGTCGCATCCGCTGGGCTTGATTCTATCGCTGTGCGCATGCCTTCACACTTTATTGCCTCAAAGCTGCTTGAATCTGTTGGTGAGCCTCTCGTTGCTCCTTCTGCAAATCTTTCAGGAAAGCCTAGCTCAACTCAAGCAAAACATGTTCTCGATGATTTTAATGGTAAGATCGCTGCGGTGATCGATGGCGGCAAAACCGATGTGGGGATCGAGTCCACGGTGATCAGCCTGCTTGGCTCTGTTCCTGTTCTTTTGCGTCCGGGAAGTATTTGCCAGGAAGAGATCGAAACAGTCCTTGGCTCTGCGATCGAAACTGCTTCTGCATTGCATACAGGCCCTGTGCTGTCACCAGGACTGAAATATCGCCACTATGCACCCCATACTCCCGTAAAATTATTTGACGATCTTTCGTGCTTGAATACTTATTTAAGCCAACAGCCGTCGACGCACCGCATGCTTCTATCCCGACTTCCCGTACCAATTTCCTGTTTAGTTGATCATTTTATTCTTTCTTCAAGGGATCTTTATTCCCAATTGAGATATGCAGATCAAAAGAATTACAGCGAAATTCTCATTCTTTGCGATGAAGAAATTCAAAAAGACGCAGGGCTTATGAATCGCCTTACGCGTTGCGCTGCTGGATAAGCGGCGACTTCTTATCCAATGGGTCTAATGGATTGAATTGCAAAGATCAATTGGAAAATGACAAATGTCAGCATGACACTCAAAGTGATTTTTCCTCCGGGCACTTGTTGATGCATGAGCGAGTAACCTTCATAATATCTACCTGCCCAAACCATCAAAATAGGCATTGCCCCTAAAAGAAGAGAGATTCCAATCCCTCCTGCAATTCTGAGCACACTGATGAAGAGATGCGGATTGATTAAGGTGATGAGTAGGGGGATAAAAAAGATCAATCCCCCAGCAGCAATTTTAGGCTTTCCTCTTTTAGGAAGCTTTAATCCATCTAAAACGAAATCCAAAAAGGCGATTGAGATGCCTAGATATGAAGTTGTTAGGGCAAAGAATGCGAAGGATCTGCCTATGAGGAGAAACGAGGGGTTTTTGACATACTCTCCAAGAGGATTGATGGCACTTTTTCCCTTGTGCAAAGATTGAAGCAACCTTTCTGTTCCTTCCAAAGGAACGATTCCCAGAATCACAAATTCCCAAAGGAGATAAATAAGTAATGGGATGGTAGTACCGATGATCAAAGCGAAACGAACTTTTGAGACATTGCGATTCATGTAATTAAATAGAGTTGGCACTAAACTCTGGTAACCAAACGCGGTAAAAACAATGGGAAGCGACCACCCTATTTTTTCCCAATCCATGCGAGCGAGTAGGCTAGGGCTCACGTAAGAAATTGATGAAAATACAAAGAGCGCATAGGTAATCGCAATTCCCAGCATCAGGCCAAGATTAAGCCGATCAACCCACAAAGCTCCAAGAAAAACAACGGGAGAAAAAAGCAAGACGTAAAGGATCGTCCCGAACCATGTAGGTAGAGCTCCTCCTGTTAAATCAGAAACTATGCCTCCTCCACCAGCAATGTAGGCGATTAACAGGCAAGAAAACAGAAATAAATAAAGGATCCAGCAACAGACTTTGCCCCATTTACCTAGCAATCGCGAGGATAATGTAATCAGATTAGCGCCTTTAGGCATCCAAATGCAAGCTTCCAGGATCAAAAGACCGGTTCCGAGCATGAATAACCAACAAAGAAGATAGATGAAGACGCAGGGAATAAATCCTCCACTGGCTGTAGCTACTGGCAAAGCTAGCATTCCCACACCGATACTCGTTCCTGCTACAAGAAGCGTACCGCCTACTAAATGCCCGAACGTGCGCACGATGTGCATAGCTTACCTCTCTATAAAGTTGAAGGCGCGTGCGAATTACTGTGGCCTTCTTCATCATTTGAAAAATTTATTTTTTTTACCCTATTGGCTTATTATTGGGAATCCCAGATTACTGTATACTCAATGCGACTCAAAATTTGGATTTAAGACCGGGCCAAAGCCCCGGGATTGGACCATCGAATCTAGCTCCTATTTCTAATAGTGGCGACGATTCGATCGTCCAATCCCGGGGCTTTGGCTCGGTCTTAAATCCAAATTTTCAATCACGTTGGCTAGTGCTCTGCAAAAAATTGGTGTACAAATTGAGGTCATTTAGAAAGCGTGAATAGACGCTTATTCGACATGCGCCAGCTTGAGTCCGATGATTCCTACAATAATGAGGAAGATTGAGATTAGCCTTATTATATGATAAGAATCTCCAAAAAACAGAATGCCGCAGACAACAGTGCCTGCAGCGCCTATCCCTGCCCATACAGCGTATGCAGTCCCGATGGGGATGCTCTTCATGGATTGTGAAACAGAAAAAAAGCTAAGAATGATAAAAATCACCGTGATGATGCTCGGAATTAATTTTGTAAATCCCTGACTAAATTTAAGCGCGATGGTAAAACAGATTTCAAAGAAACCAGCGAGCAATAAAAATATCCAGGCGATAGACATGAGTGCACCACACTAAAAAAGTCTTAAGGATAATGATTTATCAAAAAATGGCAAGAGCTCTATTTTTTTAGACTGTACGGGTGACGCTTGAAAGTTGGGGAATTTGCCAACGCTGAAGGCGGCAAATTTGTATCCGAGTCCGCCCAGGTTACTATTGGGAAACTAGAGCCTCGGTGGGTCGGATGCGAAGATGCCGCCTTCAGCGTTGGCAAATTTTCTACGTTTCAGGTGTCTTGAGGAGGCTTGCGTTTTTGCCAATAGTCCAAACCATAATCATAAAGGAGTTGTTGTCCTGCGACAATCGATTTGTTAGAGATGAGAATAGCGTGGATTAATCCGTCGCAATAAACGGAGATCAGGTCGAGATTGGGGCAAAAGCTATGATTGATGAAGCGGGTATGGTTTCCCGAGTTTTGGCAATCGATGACCATGGAAATGCTTTTTCGCTGTCCGATGGTATAATCAAAGCAATATAAGTTCTTCCACCTTCCCCAAAACTTGCGCTTGTGGACAAGTCCTGTGTATTCGCCGATAAATGTTCGAGCGGGAATGTTCGCATTTGTCCACACCCCGTAACCGATTTTGTCATCAATCCAAGCGATCGAGAGGTCTAATGCAACTTTTCCTCGAATTTCTTTTGCATAATATTGTCCGAGCCATTTTTGTCTTGGGGTGATCCATTCCTTGACAAGCGCTTTTTCACACTTTCTTTTGATAATTTTTCTTATCTTTTCGTTCTCAAACTGAAGCTCTTTGAAGTAATGAATACGTAGAGTATTTTCGAAATCTAAAGGAGAATGGATCTCAAGCGTCCTTTTGTCGGGAGTGATCACTTTTAAAGGCATTTTATCCTGACGAGGGCATGTTCAATTTCATAACGCCTGCAATGGAGAGATAACAAGTTGATAAAGCCATGCTCCAAGTGCGCCACCGAGCAAAGGTCCGCAAACTGGTACCCAAGAGTAACCCCATTCTGAGCTGCCGCGCTTGGAAAAAGGGAGGAGTGCATGGATGATTCGTGGGCCTAAGTCGCGCGCAGGATTAATTGCATAACCTGTAGGACCTCCAAGAGATAGTCCGATGCTGAAAACCAAGATCCCTATTGCATAGGGTCCCATTCCGCTGGCGATCTGATTGTGAGAATTAAGTATCCCTAAAACTCCCATCAATAGCACAGCCGTTCCTATTACTTCGTTAACGAAATTCCATTTGTAATTGCGTATAGCGGGATGAGTAGAAAAACACAGAAGTTTATTTGTAGAATCTGCGGTTACTTTCCAGTGCGGGTAATAAGAGAGATAGACGAGATACGCGCCTAACATTGCTCCCAACATTTGGGAAAAAACATACACCGGGATTAACCCCCATGCTGTTTTGCCAGCAAAGCAAAACCCTAAAGTGACCGCAGGATTAAAATGGCCTCCGCTTGCCCACCCAGTAGCGTAAACAGCGATGCCTACTGCAAAACCCCATCCCGCAGAAATGACAATCCATCCCGAATTTTGTCCCTTGGATTTGTTTAACAACACGTTTGCAACAACGCCATTTCCAAGCAAAACAAGTAGCATCGTTCCAATCAATTCCCCAAAGAAAATATTCATTTTCTCCTCAAACTTTTTTTGTATCAATACATCAGAAAAGAGAAATGGATCAAGATAATTATTGACAGCAACTGGGTTAAACATTGAGATTATGAATATGGGTAAATTCATTCTTGCATTAGATCAAGGGACGACAAGCTCGCGAGCAATGCTCGTGACGCAAGAAGGGGGCGTCAAAGCGATTGCGCAAAAAGCATTTCGTCAAATCTTTCCTTCCCCGGGATGGGTGGAGCACGATCCCAAAGAAATTTGGGCAACGCAGGCGTCTGTTGCTGCAGAGGTCATGGCCAGGGCGGGGGTCAATTTTACCGATGTGGTAGCCATCGGAATTACGAATCAGCGAGAAACAACAATCCTCTGGGATCGCAAGACGGGAAAACCGATCATGAATGCCATTGTTTGGCAAGACCGTCGTACAACGTCGATTTGCCAGCAAATGAAAAGTAAGGGATTGGAGCCTCTCATTCAACAAAAGACAGGGCTTTTGCTCGATCCTTATTTTTCCGCTTCCAAGATCCATTGGATCCTCAATGAGGTCCCAGGAGCTAGGGAACGCGCGGAAAAAGGGGAGCTTGCCTTTGGGAATGTGGATAGTTGGCTAGTTTGGAAGCTGACAGAAGGGGCTAAACACATTACAGATGTTACTAATGCCTCGCGGACAATGCTCTTCAATATTCACACAGAGGATTGGGATGAGGAATTGCTCAAGGTTTGGGACATTCCCCGAGAAATTCTTCCCAAGGTCTGTGAGTGCAGTGAAGTGTATGCAGAGACGTCTAAATCTTTCTCTGCGACGCCAATTCCTATCAGTGGAATTGCAGGCGATCAGCAGGCTGCGCTTTTTGGGCAGGCGTGCTTTAAAAGCGGAATGGTTAAAACGACGTATGGGACGGGTTGTTTTATGCTGATGAACACAGGTTCTAAGCCGGTTCTCTCTCAAAACAAGCTTTTAACCACCATTGCTTACAAAGTCGGCGGCAAAACGCATTATGCTCTCGAGGGAAGCGTTTTCATCGGAGGTGCTGTTGTCCAATGGTTGCGCGATGGTCTCGGCATCGTTAAATCTTCTTCGGAAATAGAAAAGCTCGCGGAGAGCATTCCCGATAACAATGGTATTTATTTTGTTCCGGCTTTTACGGGGCTAGGCGCTCCTTACTGGGATCCTTATGCAAGAGGCCTCATTTTGGGGCTGACGCGAGGGAGCACATCGGCTCATATTGCAAGAGCTGCTTTAGAAGGAATCGCCTATCAAGTGACCGATGTTCTCAAAGCGATGGAAAGCGATGCGTCAATGAAAATCCAACAGCTTAGAGTGGATGGAGGCGCTGTTCAAAATAATCTGCTGATGCAATTTCAATCGGATATGCTTGGAGTCTCTACAGTCCGTCCACAAATGACCGAATCAACAGCTCTTGGAGCTGCATTCCTAGCAGGTCTTGCTGTCAAATTTTGGAAAGACGAAGAAGAGATTGCCCGCTATTGGAAAGCCGATAGAGAGTTTTTACCTCAAATGCCTCAAGAAAAAGTATCTAAATTGCGCAGAAATTGGGCCAAAGCCATTAAATGTGCACAGCTTTGGGAGGATAGGGAGTGAATCGGGGGAGAATGATCCGAGAAATTGAAGAGTTTCCCGACAAATGGGATGTCATTATTATTGGTGGGGGCGCTACCGGCCTCGGTGCTGCTGTGGATAGCGCCTCGCGCGGATATAAAACACTTCTTCTTGAACAATCCGATTTTGCCAAAGGAACATCGAGCCGCAGCACAAAACTGATCCATGGAGGTTTGAGATATTTACAGCAAGGGAACATTTCCCTCGTTAGCGAAGCTCTGAAAGAAAGAGGTCTTTTGTGCGAAAATGCTCCCCATCTCATTCATCACCTTCCCTTTCTTGTGCCTAGCTACAAATGGTGGGAAGGCCCTTTTTACGGAATTGGGTTAAAGCTCTACGATGCTTTAGCAGGAAAGCTTGGGATAGAAAAATCGCGCACTCTTTCTCGCGAAGAAACGCTAAAAGCAATTCCTACCCTGGAGCCAAAAGGACTTCGAGGCGGCTCCATTTATTACGATGGTCAGTTTGATGATGCGAGGCTCGCCATCTGTTTAGCACAAACAGCAGTAGACCAAGGTGCCGTGCTTTTGAATTATATTAAGGTAACAGGATTGATCAAAAAGAACGGCATTTGTTCTGGTGTTCATGCGACCGATCGAGAGACGGGAAAAAAATATGCACTCCATAGTCATGTCCTCATCAATGCAACAGGTGTCTTTTCCGATACAATTTTACACAAAGATGATCCAAAAGCCAAAAAGATCATTGCACCAAGTCAAGGGGTACATCTTGTCCTCGATAAATCTTTCCAGCTTGAAAAAACGGCGATTCTTGTTCCTCACACAGAGGATGGGCGTGTCCTTTTTATGGTTCCTTGGCACGATCGCGTTCTCCTGGGCACAACAGATACGAGTATCAAAAAAAGCTCTTTGGAACCACATGCCTTTAAAAAAGAAATCGACTTCTTGATTGCGCAGGCACAGAAATATCTCTGCAAAGAGCTTACCCGCGAGCACATTTTAAGTGTTTTCGCAGGTCTTCGCCCTCTTATTAAGGCGACTAAGAGCAAAAACACTGCAGCTCTTTCCCGCGAGCACATGATTCTCGTGTCTAAGTCGAAGCTCGTTACTATTGCGGGGGGCAAATGGACAACTTATCGAAAAATGGCTGAAGATGTCGTCGATAAAGCAGCCTCCGTAGGCGGGCTTCCTGAAAGAAATTGTCTGACTGCTTCCCTTAAACTTTATGGTTGGCAAGAGGGGATTGACCCTAGGCATCATTTAAGCACCTATGGCTCTTTTCAGAAAGAAATCAAGGCTCTCACTCAAAAAAATAAGAAGCTTGCTGCGCGGTTACATTCTAAGCTCCCTTACATTGAAGCGGAAGTGATTTGGGCAGTCCGCGCAGAAATGGCCAGAACTCTTGAAGATGTTCTCTCTAGGCGCACGCGTTCTCTCTTACTCGACGCAAAGGCGAGCCTAGATATCGCTCCTAAAGTCGCAAAACTTATGGCAAAAGAGCTAAAGAGAGATGAAAAGTGGGAAAAATATCAGATCGAAGATTATCAAAAACTTTGCAAAGCGTACATAGTGTGAATATTTATCTTATACGCCATGGAGAGACGGCATGGACGCTTACTCAACAGCACACTGGCACAACAGATATTCCCTTGACAACACGCGGTGAAGAAGACTCCGTCCGGCTCGGTAAAAAGCTGAAGGGCATCTCTTTCACTAAAATCCTTTGCAGCCCCTTGAAAAGAGCGATCGCGACCTGCCAGCATGCAGGACTTCTTGGACAAGCAGAGATTAATTCCGAACTTGTTGAATGGAACTATGGGGAGTATGAAGGGCGGACATCAGAAGAAATCTGGCAGACTTGTCCGGGCTGGAATATCTTTTCACACGGGGCGCCGCAGGGAGAAAGCATTTCAGACATCAGCTCTAGAGCGGATCGCGTCTTGAAGAAGATTCTTGCGGCGGGTGGGAAAGTCGCTGTATTTTCTCATGGCCACTTTTTGCGGGCACTTACAGCGCGCTGGCTTGAGCTTACAGTAGGGGAAGGGCGACTTTTCGCCCTTTCTCCTTCCTCATTATCCATCCTGGGTTTTGAAAGAGCAAATCGAGTGATTCAGCTTTGGAATCAACTTGATTAAAATTAAAAATTTAATTTTTTTCATTCGAATGTGATATATTTTTAACCCAGGAATCATTAAGCTCTTTTCCCGAGCTAAATTGAGTTTTGATTAAAACCCCATTCCTATTTCTATCTTCTTTAAACTCTTTAGTCTAAGAAAACCGCATTCTAATTTTAAATAAAATTTTTGATTCCAGTTTGTTGGTGTGAAAGATTAAAAATTGATTTCATTTATGAATTTAATTATAATATAGAAACAACAAGCAAAAATTAGGGTTATAATTATGTCAGGTCGGATTGATTTAAATCCTCATTATAATAGTTACATTCATCACGCTCATACCCAAACTTCTTTGAATTTGCCTCTAGAAGCTCGCGCGGCTATCTTTGATCGAGCAAGTCAGGATGCATATAGAATCGCCAATGGGCTCGCGAATTCAATCGAGCAACTAAAAGCATTCCTCAATAATCTTAATACTCCTGAATTCTGCACCAACTCTTTTATAGGCGCTTTCAGAACAAATATCAGCCCTGAGGTCTATAAAGCGCTCTGCTTGGAGGTTTCTTTAGCTCTCTATAAGTCGGAAGATGAAAGAGTGGGGGACCAGCTTTTAAACGAGAATTTTTTTGAAATTCTTCGCTTAAAGGATGTCGATGGAAAGAACCCCATAGAGAAAATCTTAGACCATTACATTTCCCAAGCGGAAACATATCGTGCGATTGGAGCGATTAATGGATTGGCCTTTTACTTATCTTTATTGCAAGATGCCGAATGCAGTATGAAAACACAATCGCTTTTCTCCAATACAGACGCGTTTCGTCGAGCAAGCGATTTAAAACAAAAGACACAAAGCTGGTTTGAAGGGCTTAATCCCAAAGCCAAAGGCATGTTATGTGAAGAGGCGTGGAGGATTGATGGAAAACCTAGCGAAAATGATTATGGCTATCGGGTTGTATCCAATGATGTAAAGGTGCTATTCGACCTAAAGGGAAAGAACATTATAAATATCTGCCTAAGTCAACTCGAAATTCAAAAGAACCTTCCTTTTGCTTTCCGCACTCAGTTTGTGTGTCCCCTCGGCATTCTTCCCTCCGATACTCCGGAGACAGTGCAAAACGTTCAGAGATTAAATTATCTCCAAGATTTAAAACTGTTGATTGCCGACTCTAATCGAAGCAGAGATACTATTGCAGCCAAATACAACGATGCAGTTCCTAAGCTTAAGGAATCTTTGAAAGAGGTGAGGGAATTCCTCTGCAGAGTCGTCGCACTCTCCAGCTACAGGTCTCAAGAAGATATCAATTTCGGAGAGTACCTTTTAAACACCAATCCTTGGTGGTTGTCCAAAAGCCAAAATTCGTCAGGGGTTTGCGTTATCGACCAATTGATTTCTCATTATTCTGCGAAAGTTCAATTCAACAGATTGGAAAAAGAGATCAACAATCTCGCTAGTACCGAAGCTTTTAATAATCGCCAAAGAACGCTTGATGCTTTTAATCGTTTAAATCCTAAAGCACAAGAACGTCTGCGCAATAAAGTGTGGTACTATCGCGGGGGAAAGAGCGATCCTCATTTTGGAGGTTGGGGTTATGGAACACACGCGATTAATGAAAACTCCCATTGCCTATTTCAGAAAGTAAGTCCTTATGGACCAAGCATTCTTAAGGAATACCAGCTCGAGCTGCAAGATAAAAACAAAAAATCCAATACAGCACTTCTTGCAGAGCTTGAGCGCGCTAAAACCCTTCCTCAGCAGCCCATCGATGTTTCCACGACACCGCTCGAGCAGCAACCCGGCCTAATTAATGAGCTTCCCGAAAATCTGCGGGTCGCTGTGGTTACCGCTGAGTTTGAGCCCGCCGGTATAGGAGGACTCAAACCTGCTGTCAGCGGGATGGTGCGCGCCTTTGGAGCAAAGGATACGCGTGTGGTCATGCCTTTATATACCAATGGGCCGATTCACGATGATCTCATCAAGCAGATGAAGGAAACCGACCATGAAATTTGGGCAGACGGACACAGAATGCGTGTGATGAAAGCAAATATCAATGGAGTGCGCTGTTACTTTATCGAACATTCAGCCTTTGAGATTCCTAAAAAAGCAGATGGAGTCTCCTCAGGAAACTTTTACGAGGGGGATTATAACCACGTCAGGTATCGCTGGGCAGTCTTCCAGAAGGCCGCCGCCGATCTTTGCTACAACTTTAGTAAAAAAAGACACCCTGTACAGCTTGTGCACTGCCATGATGGACAAACGGCATTGGTTCCTAAATTCTTACAAGAACATCACCCAAAAGAATGGATGCAGGGACAAACTCCCGTAGTCCATTTTACTTACCACAATAATGCAGAACCCATGAAATATGAGAATGAAGCAGTGGATATTCTTGAGAAAATGGGTCTACCAAAAGAATCAACGAATTCTTTCATCCAAGCCCTTCAAATTGCCGACGTGAAATCCACAGTATCTCTGCAGTTTGGAAAAGAATCTCAAATGCCGCAGACCGAATTCGATACTGGGCTTGATGACAGCGGACTGCAAGAGTACATCAAAAAAGCCGCTTTTGAGAAGACTCTGTTTGGCGTCGTCAACGGGAACACGATTAATTTTGACCCGAGAAAGGATGAGCAGTTGCGAAACTGGAAATCTGTGCTTCCGGAAACAAAAGACAAAATAGTAGACTTGCGCTTTGGACCCAACTCCACAGCTGAAGAACTCGCTGAAAATACGGTGCTCATTCAGCGCGAACTCTGTGCTTATCTCAAAAGCCTTAACCCAAATGATCCTGCCTACGCAGATCTCGATCCAGAGAAACCGATCTTCATGTACCTTGGCCGTTACGATACAAACCAAAAAGGGATTGATAAACTGCCTCTCATTATGCGCGAGGTCATCAGTCGTGGCGGACAATTTGTCTGCGTTGGCATTGAACCCGATGACAGAGCTAAACACATTCTGTGGGAAATGAAGGAGTTTGCAAAGGCGCATGGGAACAAAGGGGTTCTCATTCTTGAGGATACCAAGGTTGGGAAAGACTTTAAGTATCAGGGGGTTTTTGGAAGGCTTCTTCGTGCCATCGCCTATCCGGTATTTCCTTCGCGTTATGAGCCTTGCGGTCTCGTTCAGGGTGAATCACATTGCTACGGAAGAATGCCGCTGGTGACAGGAACAGGTGGTTTTGTCGATACTATTCAAACAGAAGGACCAAATAGAAACGGCTATCTCTTTAAGCGTTGCAATAACTGGCATTCAAAAGAGCAGGACGAAGCGATCATTGGAACCCTTGCACAAGCGCTGACGGAAGCTCTTAACATCCAACGCGCTTTGTATAGCAACGATCTGGGAGCAATAGGACCTTACATGGAAAGAGCAAAACAGATCATGAGAAATGCTCTCAATTCGACATGGGAAAAAACGCCAGATAGATCCTTGAGCGCAATTAGAAAACGCTCGCTCATCGATGCGAAAGGCTTCCAAAACCTCAAGCTTCGCGGCGGATCAAAAAACGTCGATCTCGCAATACTTGCTCTTTAAAAAGCCTAATTGCGGCAAGAGGGAAACAAGTCTGGAAATTCCAGACTTGTTTCGTGAGAGAATTAGTTCTCGTTGATAGCAATGAGTTCGATCTCAAAGATAAGAGCCATATTGGGCCCAATTTCTTGGCCGAATCCCATTTGTCCATAGGCGAGGTAGGGGGGGATATAAACTTCCCACTTGTCACCTGGTTTCATCATTTGCAAGATCTCGGTCCAGCCTGGAATGACGCGGTTTAATGGAAAGACATGCGGCTGTCCTCGTTGGTAGGAGCTGTCAAAAATGCGTCCGTCGATGAAACTTCCTCGGTAATGAATCTTCACGAAGTCAAGAGGCGTTGGATGCGTCCCAGAGGCAGGTCCAGACGAAAGAACTTTGTATTGAAGACCGCTCGAAAGGGACTCAACCCCTTTTTTGTTCTTATTTTCGTTGAGGAATTGTTCGCTCTGTTTTTTGTTATCTTCTGCAAGTTTGGAGAAGTTTTGACGCTGCTGCATTTCAATCTGATTTTTTAAAGCGACCAGGATCGATTGGATTTCATCTTGTTGGAGTTTCGGATTCGATTCAGAAAGAGCGTCCATGAATCCATCCTTCAGACAGTTGTGATCCATATCGGCAAATTGGTTTCTTAAGTTTCTGCCTGTCTCTAGTCCAATGCAGTAGCTCACTTTTTCTTTAGTTGAATCCATCCTAAATCCTCCGTACAGGGGTTAATTGATTCGACATATATAGCCCAAGGGGAATTGGCTCACAAGCGTTTTTATTTGCATAATGTTTGTACGCTTTAAAATTTTTAATCCCATCAATGTCGAGGATTTCAGTTTTTTTCTTTCCCGCTGACGTGTTATAATATTCATAATTTTGGGGTCAAAATCATGAAACGCATTGCAGACAGAAACTCTTCTCTTTTAGACATTCTTCATCAAATGGCGCCTGATAGCTCAAAAAATACTTTAAGGTCTTGGTTGCAATCGGGTCGCGTCACGGTAAACGGACAAAGGTCTGAGAGGGCGAATACCGAAGTCTGCGCGGGGCAGATTGTAGAGATCGGCTCAAAAGTCGCTTTCGTTAGGGGATCGCTAAGAATCGCGCATGACGATGACCAAATTGTCGTTTTGGAAAAGCCAGAAGGGTTGTTGAGCGTCGCAACCGATTTTGAGACAAAAGCCACAGTGCACGCAATGCTCAAACGTCAGTTCCATAACCGCAGAGTCTATCCCGTCCACCGCCTCGATAGAGAGACCTCAGGGGTGATGCTCTTCGCATATACAGAAAATGCGCGAGACGCGCTTAAGTCCCAATTTGAAGAGCATACCATCGACAAGACCTATTATGCGATTGTGGAAAGAGAAATGCCTTTGGGCCCGGGAAAGTGGGAAAGCTATTTGGAAGAGGACGATTTCTATTTCGTCAAAACCACGAATGATTCGGTCCGAGGCAAATTGGCAGTAACTCATTACGAAGTGCTTAAAGCAGAGCGTAATCGCTCCTTGCTCCGCTTAAAGCCCCTCACCGGTCGCAAGAACCAGCTTCGGGTGCATTGCAGTGAGGCAGGACACCCTATCGTAGGCGACAAAAAATACGGTGCAAAGACCAATCCCCTCAAACGCGTCTGTCTTCACGCGCAAAAAATCACTTTTTCCCACCCGGCTTCTCGCCGCAAGATGACCTTTTCCACGCCTATTCCTCCCGCATTCTCTAAGATCATAGACATTAAACTCTAAGGTTTAGGGACTTAATATTTAGTTGCTTCATCTTATCCAATTCTAAGATTGAAAGTTGACAAGTAATGGTGTACTGTTGTAACATTACAACATATTCGAAAGAACATCGAGGAACGATCATGAACGAGCGCTCTACGGAAGATGGCTGGTGGGACTTTTTGGAGCTCTGCAGCAGATTTAAGAAGAAAGAAGAATTAGGAGAACTTTTCGACCTCTTCTTTACGTTAGAAGAGAAGGAGGCCCTGTCTAAAAGGCACGGCCTGGTCAAAGCTCTTCTAGATGAACAAATGACACAGAGAGAAATCTCGGAAGCCATGCAAGTGAGTATCTCAAAAATCACACGTGGCTCGAATGCATTAAAAATCATAAGTAAACAACTTCGGGAAGCTTTGAAGAAAAATATGGCCTAAAGCTTTCCTGGCAACAGAAGGAAAGCTTTAAATGTTTAGACAAACGACGCCCGAAGAGTTCAAGGCGGCAGCAACAGGTCAAAAGCGAGCAGTCGTCTATCAAGAATTTCCCTGCGATGACATCACTCCAACTCAAGCTTTTTTATCTCTAAATTCTAAAGAAGGAGCTGTTCTTCTCGAGTCTGCAGTGCGGGATGAGGATCTAGGGAGATATTCTCTGCTTGCCACCGAGCCTTTTGCTGAATTCCGCTCCAAAAATAGCGTTTCTGAGTTTATATTTAAGGATGGGAAAGAGCAAAGCCCTGATCACCCCTTTACGCATTTGCGCGAAGTGATTCGTCGCAACCGCCTCCCGGCAAATATCCATTATCCTCCTCTTGTCGGAGGCGCCATTGGATTTATCACCTATGATGCAGTTCGTCTTTTTGAGAAGATTTTCGACAGGCATCCCGACAAAGATCAGTTGCCCGATCTCTTTTTTCTATTTCATGCAGTCAATATCGCCTTTGATCATTCGAGGGGGGCTCTGCTCATCTCGGTGAATGTAGAGCTGACAGGTGATTTAGAAAAGGATTATGCAGAGGCACTACGGAAGATTCAAGTCCTTCGCGAGCAAATAAAGTTTCCTCCAACCAGAAATGGGCAGAAAGCGGCGTCTTCATCTTCAGTGATCGAAGAAATTGAAGACGCTGAGTACTGCGAGATGGTTAAAAAAGCAAAGGAGCACATCTTTAAGGGAGAAGCTTTTCAAATCGTCCTTTCTCGTACCTTTTCCTGTCCTTATGAGGGAAATCCTTTTGATATCTATCGCGCTTTGCGAATGACCAATCCTTCGCCATTTATGTTCTACATGCAAACGAAAGATTATGCGATCGCTGGGGCTTCTCCTGAAAGACTAGTGAAGTTGGAGAAAGGAAAATTGCAAACGATGCCGATTGCCGGTACGCGTCCGCGCATTCCTGGAGAAGAAGATAAAACGGTTTTAGAGCTTCTGCAGGATCCAAAAGAGGATGCTGAGCACATGATGCTTGTCGATTTAGGAAGAAATGATCTGGGTGGGGTTTCTACCGTAGGAAGCGTGAAAGTGAACCAATTAAAAACAGCGAGATATTTTCCTCATGTGATTCATTTAGTCAGTCAGATTGAATCCACTCTTTCCGATGCGCATGATGCTTTAGACGCTCTCAAAGCCGTATTTCCAGCGGGAACGCTGACAGGAGCCCCCAAGATCAGCGCGATGCATATTATTGATCAACTCGAGTCATCGCGTCGCGGCATTTATGGCGGAGCGATCTGCACGATCGATAACAATGGCAACTTAGACAGCTGCATCGCTATTCGCACTGCTTTTATCAAGGACGGAATGGCTTCTGTTCGGGCTGGAGCGGGAATTGTTCTTGATTCCGATCCCGAAAAGGAAGCTGAAGAAACAAGAGTGAAAGCTAAAGGCGTCATTAACGCGATTCATCTCGCAAACGAGGGTATTTTATGATTCTTCTCATTGATAACTACGATAGTTTCACCCAAAACCTTTACCAGTTGATTGCAGCGATTTATCCAGAGATCAAAATCGTGCGCAATGATTGTATCACATTAGAAGAAGTCAAGGCGTTGAACCCAAAGGCGATTATTTTATCTCCAGGTCCTGGACACCCTAGAGAATCGGGCATTTGCATCGATGTCATTCACAATTTGGCACCGACTGTACCGATTTTGGGTGTTTGTCTCGGACATCAAGCGATCGGGTTTGCTTTTGGCGGGGATGTGATTTCTGCTCCGGAAAAATTCCATGGGAAAAAATCTCCGATGTTCCACAGAAGGCAAAGGATGTTCAAAGGGGCCTCTCTTCCAGTGAACATCGGGCGCTACCATTCTTTGGTCATCGATAAAAAGACGCTGCCTTCTTGTCTTTCTGTAGAAGCAGAAGATGCTTCAGGCGTCATCATGGCTCTTAAGCACAACGATTATCCGTGCTACGGAGTGCAGTTTCATCCCGAATCAATCATGACATCGCAAGGAGATTTGATGATCCGCAATTTCCTTAAAGAGATAGGGTTATGTTAAAGCCGGCGATTGAAAAGCTAATTCATAGGGAAAATTTGACCCAAGAGCAAAGCAAGCATGCGATTCAAGACGTTCTTGGTGGTGCCAATATTCCCCAGATTGCCGCGTTCCTCATGCTTATGCGTGCAAAAGGAGAAACTGTTGAAGAGGTACATGGAGTGATCGATGCGATGCGCTCAGCGATGATTCCTGTTCAGGTAGGATGTCCTGTCCTCGATATCGTAGGTACCGGAGGAGATGGGTTGCATACGCTGAATATCTCGACGGCGGCTGCGATTTTGGCAGCGAGTTGCGGAGTTAAAGTAGCTAAACATGGCAATCGCAGCGTCTCTTCGCGTGCAGGCTCTGCGGATGTGCTTGAGGCGTTAGGAATTAATATCCACAGGCCGCCGCATTGCATCGCCTCTAGTGTTAAAGACATTGGCATCGGTTTTATGTTTGCTCCCGATTATCACCCTGCTTTTAAACGCCTTAAGGAAATCCGAAAGGATTTGGAAACGCGAACAGTTTTTAATATTTTAGGTCCTTTGCTTAATCCTGCAAATGCAGAGCATTTAATGTTGGGGGTGTTTTCTGAAGATTTATTGGATACTGTGGCAGAGCTTCTTCTGCGTTTAAAGCAAGACCGCTCTTTTGTGTTTCATGGCTGCGGCCTGGATGAACTGTCGTGTATTGGACCTGCTCGCGTGATTGAGGTCAGTCCAAAAGGGAAACATTCCTTCCTTCTCGATCCGCTCGAGTTTGGGCTCAAGCGCTGCGCGATCAGTGATCTTCGCGGCAAAGACGCGCAATACAATGCGAAAAAAATGATCGAAGCTTTCGAAGGCGTAGAGAGCGCTTTTTCTGATACGATGGCTCTAAATACAGGGGTTGCTTGCTATCTCTACGGGACGGTCGATTCGATTCAAAAAGGAATCGAGCTGGCAAAAACTCACTTAAAGGAAAAGAGAGCGCTTCATCTTCTTAACCAATGGAAAGCTTATGTCTAATTTTCTTGCAGAAATTTTAAAAAGAAAGCAGCGCGAAGTCGAATCTTTGGTAAGCCCTGTTCGCTTTGAAGAGGCGCTAAAAAAAGAAGGTTTGTCTGTGATCGCGGAGATCAAACGCAAGTCCCCTTCTAAAGGAGTACTCAATTCCGCAATCGATCCTGTGGAACTGGCAAAAAAATACGTCGCAGGCGGTGCTTCGGCGATTTCCGTATTGACTGATGAGGAAGGTTTTGGAGGGAAGCTAGAAGACTTAAAAGCTGTCATTGCGGCTTGTCCCGGAATCCCTGTGCTTCGGAAAGACTTCATTATCGACCTCAAGCAGCTTGATGAGACGGCAAGAGCAGGGGCTCACGCCGTTTTGCTCATTGTAGCCGCTTTGGGAGAGAAATTATCTGAATTTATTCAAGCTGCAAAAAATTACGGATTAGAAACGCTTGTTGAAGTGCACGATCTGGATGAATTGAAATTAGCGCAGAAGGCAGGAAGCGCGATCATTGGTGTGAATAACCGCAATTTATCGACATTTAAGGTTTCTCTCGAGACTGCAAAAAACCTCAGTTCGCATTTCTTACCGCATGTGATCAAAGTTGCAGAATCGGGGATCGAGAATCAAGAGGATGCCGCTGTGATGCGCAAAGCGGGCTACGATGCTGTTCTCGTAGGTGAATCCCTTGTTAAATCTTTACATCCTGAAGCCCTTATCGAGGAGATGCGCCATGCTCATTAAAATTTGTGGAGTTCGCGATCCAGAGACAGCGTTTTTTGCAGCAGAGAGTGGAGCCCACTTCATTGGGATGGTTTTGACACCAGGTTATGAGCGCAGTGTAAGCATTCTCGATGCGAAGCAGATTGCAGAAGCGGCACGTCGAGGAGGAGCAGAACCTGTCGCAGTTTTTGTTTCGGAAACCTCTGCAGAAATTGAAGCTGCGTGTGCCCAGATGCAAATAGAGATGGTTCAGGCTTATACCCATGAATTGCCTTTAGCCTCTCATTTGAAGCGTTTTTATGTCAACGCGCCTTACGCAGCGCTCCGCCAGGGAAAAGACTTTTTGCTCATCGAAAGCGAGAATCCCGGAAGCGGAACGAAGATAGATCCAAAAACATTTGTCATGCCCGAAGAAAAAGAGTTTTTTTTGGCGGGAGGATTAACTCCTTCAAATGTCCAGGAAATGATCGCTCTTTATCGCCCCAGTGGTGTGGATGTTTCAAGTGGGGTGGAAAAAGACAAAATAAAAAACAGAGATTTAATCCTAGAATTTATCCAGAAGGTAAAAACCCATGAATAGGAAGTTTGGAGGAGTCTATTTGCCAGAACTGTTGATGGCGCCGATCGAAGCCCTGCAAAAAGGGTGGGAAGCGCTTGGCTCTGACGTGGATTTTATCGAGCAATTTTTGAAACTTCTCAAGGATTACGCAGGAAGGGAAACTCCTGTGACGGAAGTGAAGCGTTTTGCAGAAGCGGTTTCAGGCCCGCGCATCTTCTTAAAAAGGGAAGATCTTTTGCATACAGGTGCGCATAAGCTCAACAATGCCTTAGGGCAATGTCTTCTCGCTAAAAAAATGGGAAAAAAAAGAATCATCGCAGAAACCGGCGCCGGTCAGCATGGCGTTGCGACAGCAACAGCGTGTGCATTTCTCGGTCTGGAGTGTGTTGTTTACATGGGAAAAGTCGATATGGATCGGCAATCTCCTAATGTCGCAAGAATGCGTCTTCTCGGAGCTCAAGTGATCTCAGTAGAGCAAGGGGCGATGACGCTCAAAGATGCCGTTAATGAAGCATTGCGCGATTGGTCATCGAGCTATGAAGACACACATTACTGCTTGGGTTCTGTGCTAGGGCCTTACCCTTATCCTGAGATGGTAGCCACTTTTCAATCTGTCATCGGCACAGAGGCGCGCTCTCAGATGTATGAGAAAATCGGAAAGGATCCCGATCTCGTCATTGCCTGTGTAGGCGGCGGATCGAACGCAATCGGCATTTTTTCAGCGTTTATTGAAAACCCTACAGTTGCCCTTATCGGAGTCGAAGCGGGAGGAAAAGGAAACGAGTTAGGGGAGCACGCCGCCCGCTTTAAGGGAGGAAGTCCTGGAGTGCTACACGGATGCTATACCTATCTTTTACAAGATTCCTGTGGGCAGGTTGCAGAAACTCACTCGATTTCAGCAGGATTAGACTATCCCGCTGTAGGTCCTCAGCATGCTGACCTTTACGCATCAGGAAGGGCAAATTATGCAAGCGTCACGGATAAAGAAGCGCTTGCTGCATTTAAACTACTTGCGCAGACAGAAGGAATCATTCCTGCTCTGGAATCTTCGCACGCGCTCGCTTATGCGGCAAAAACGGCGCGCGATTTACCCAAGGACCACACAATTCTTATTAATCTTTCAGGAAGGGGAGAAAAGGATTTACCCCAATTCATTGCAATGGGGGATTTATGATCGCTAAGACATTTGCTAAAGGTCCTGCATTGATCGGTTATTTCACTTTAGGGGATGGAGGCATGGATTACTCCTTGGCTTCCGCACTGGCGCTTGTCGAAGGCGGCGTAGACCTTTTGGAGATCGGTCTTCCCTTTTCAGACCCTGTGGCAGATGGTCCCATCATCCAGAAGGCGATGGAGCGTTCTTTAAAAAATGGCACCAAGACTCAGGACTTGATTCCATTTATTAAGGCTTTTCGGGAGAAGAGTCAGGTTCCTATCGTCGTGTTTAGTTATTACAATCCCATTTTAGCTGCAGGAAAAAGGTTTTTAGACGAGGCACACGCTGCGGGAGCAAATGGCATTCTCATCGTAGACTTGCCCTTCGAAGAGATACCGCAATCGGCTTTAGACCCTATTCTCATCGTTTCAGCATCCACATCCCAAGAGCGTTTAGAGAAGATTGTTCAAAAGGGGAGGGGATTCATTTATTACGTTTGTCAGAAAGGAACGACGGGAATGCGCGGACAATTGCCCCTCGGCTCTTCTTCCGCGATTTCCCGGATTAAACAAGCGACCCGACTCCCGGTAGCTATTGGTTTCGGCATCAGCAATAAAGAAACGGCAGAGCAAGCCTTTGAATTTGCAGATGGCGTCGTTGTCGGATCTTACTTCGTAGAAGCCATGGGAAGAAAAGCCAGCACAGAAGAACTCAAACAACTTGTAAAAAACATTGATCCAAGGAGAACTCAATGATCATCCTTATCGACAGAAAAGCAAAACTCGAAGAGATTTCCGAATTGCAGAAACATTTCGATTGGATGGGTATCAAAGCCAATCTCGTGGAAAGAGAAGGAAGGCTTTGCTTAGCCCTTGTCGCAGGTATCGACAAAACTGTAGATATTAACCAATTTAAAACCCTGCCTCTAATTGAGGAGATTCTTCCTCTTTCTCAGCCGTATAAACTTGCGGCTAAAGAGACCAAGAATGCGCGCACTCACATCGAATGCAAAGGGAGCGTCATTGGCGGAAAGCAGCTTGCTATCATGGCAGGACCGTGCAGCATCGAGTCGCTTGAACAGATCATGGCTTGTGCAAAATGCGTTAAAGAAGCAGGGGGAAACATTTTGCGCGGCGGAGCTTTCAAGCCGCGCACTTCTCCGTACGCTTTTCAGGGTCTTGGAGAAATGGGATTAAAATACCTTCAAGAAGCGGGAGAAAAATATGGCCTTCTCACTGTTTCAGAAGTGATGGATCCCGATCAAATCGAGCTTGTGGCAGCTTACTCAGATATTTTACAGATCGGCGCCCGCAATATGCAGAATTTTAGCCTTCTCAAAAAGTTGGGCACTGTCCAAAATCCAATATTGCTTAAACGGGGGCTTTCTGCGACATATCAGGATCTTCTCATGTCTGCAGAGTACGTCCTTGCTGCTGGGAACCCCAACGTGATCCTTTGCGAGAGGGGAATCCGCACTTACGAAACCTATAGTCGCAACACGCTTGATCTAGCCGCTGTGCCTATTCTCCAAGAGTTGTCCCACTTGCCTGTCATCGTTGATCCAAGCCATGGCACAGGAATTCGCAAAATGGTGCCTCCCATGGCCAAAGCCGGTATTGCCGCAGGAGCAGATGGCCTCATGGTCGAAATTCACCCCACCCCAGATAAAGCCTTTTCAGATGCGGATCAGACTTTGAGCTTTGAGCAGTTTAAGACAATGATGGAAGCACTCAAGCAACTTGCGCCGATTGTAGATCGATGTTTTTTATAGTGTAAAAAAAGCGAAAATAATAGATAATTTTGGCTCAAATTTTTTAAATTAAAGTAGATTATCTATGATTCCATCCTGTACATTTTTTTCGTCTTCTCAAAATCGAATGATGGGGGGTTGTGATCGCTTTATTCCTTCTTCAAAGGCGATGCGTGATTCACACGCTTATGAAACCTACCGAATGGCCCCTCCTCAGACTGATTATCAAAAAGCAATAGCCAGGACGCTTTTTCCCAACTACTCGCCAAAAACGCTGCATTACAACAGGCCTAACGAGTATACCTTTCAGTCTGAAAAGCCAAAATGGGGAACAGTTTTTTGTTTTAAAGTTTTTCAATTGCCTGGCTTTGAAGATAACTTCTACACTAACAACCTTGACTGGGGTAAACAGTTTTTAGCATTTAATGCTGGAAAGGTTTCCTACATTTGGAATCAAAATACAGAAAAAATGATGATATTGTCTAAATCATTTTATGACGATTGTTCTATAAAGTGCTCATTGGATGGAGATAATATTGCAATAGGTAATTCTAAAGGCGATTTCGTCATTGTCAACGTTCCTGCTCAAAAAACCTTATTCAATCAAAATCTCTATGAAAATTTTGACTACAATCTGGAAGCAGCAGTTTCTATTGTAGCAATGGATTGGAGATCACAAAATGAATGCACGGTAGCCTCTTATGGCAATGTCATCCATTACGATGTACGTTCTCGCGCTTTCCCTTGGCAACTTCCACCTTCTTCCCATCGAGTCTGCTCTTTGGGTTGGTCACCGGATAGGGTGCTCTTAGCTAGTGGAGGGGATGACGATAAAGTTAAAATTTATGATAGCCGAAACACTTTTACCCCAATATTTACTTATTCGCATTTAGCTTCCGTTAAAGCATTAAAATGGGTGCCGGAGTCTTCCCTTTTATTTAGCGGAGGAGGATTGAAAGACGGAAGGATTAAATTATTTAACGCTCTTAAAGGGGAATGCGTCAGTGAAGTAAATACTTCTGCACAGATATGCTCCATCGAGTATCTTGGACATAACGAATTTGCGAGCGGGTCAGGAGCCGGTTCTAGAAAAGATATTTTCATTTGGAAATGGGACCAGGAATTTAAAATAAAAAAAATCCAAGAGCTTTTTTTCAAGAATCCACGAGTGTTTAATCTTTCCAAAAATCCAAATGCCTCAGAATTTTGCTCATTTTCATCGGATCATCGTCTGCGCCTTTGGAAGCCTGGAAATAAACCTACCTCTAATTCTTCTTTTCCTTGCATCCGTTAAGACAGAAGAACCTCGAGGTTCTACCTTCTCTTTTGCGGTTTGACAGAGATAGGACATTATAAAATTTTATAATGTCCTATGCCCTATCGGTTTTGAAGGGTGAATTGACTTAAGATTTTGTCTTTGCTAGACTCGGAAAAAGTGCTGCATTTCAAAAGTTTTTTATTGGGTGTCCTATGACGAGTGAGGTAAAGAAAGTTTCGTTTTTGAAAGAAGAAGGTCGCGATTTCACGATTGTTCTTAGGGAACGCGTTAATCAGTTTTTCAAAGAGGCGCAGATTTCTTCTCGAGCTAACTTCACCATGTATTTCAAAACCGTTTTCTATGTCTCCTCGATATTGATCAGCTATGCGCTGATGATGCTAAATATTGGGGGAAAAGTCGGTTTTTTTCTGTCATGCATTCTCATGGGGCTCGCGATCTCTATCGGGACGATGAATATCGCTCACGATGCTCTGCATGGCGCTTATGCCTCGAATTCGCTTAAAAATCGGATCCTCGGCTTCATCATGGATCTCTGTGGAGCAAGCTCGTTTTATTGGAAGAAAGAACACACCATCGACCATCACACCTTTACTAATATCTCTGGACATGACTCCGATCTAGGGGTTCCTTATGTTCTTAGGCTTTGTCCTAAAGCGCCTCGGTATTGGTTCCATCGCTTTCAACATATTTATGCGCCGCTTCTTTACTCGATCAATTTGATCAAGTGGGTGTATTACTCCGATTTTAAAAGAATCTATAAGATGCTCAGATACGGAAGAAATGCACCGGGCAATCCCTCGCCTACAGAGATAGTGATGACCGTCTTATTGAAAGGGGTTCATATTTTCTTCTTTTTAGGGCTACCGCTTGTGTTGCTTCCCTTTGCATGGTGGGTTATCCTTCTAGGTTATTTCACTTTCTTGGCTGCCGCTGGTATTACGATGACCGTTATTTTTCAACTGGCACACATCGTTGAGGATGTCGCTTTTCCACTCCCGAATGAAGAGGGAAAAGTTGAGAACAGTTTTCTTAAGCATCAGTTGGCGACGACCTCTAACTTCGCTGTAAATAGCCGCCTCGTCAACTTTTTGTTTGGTGGCTTGAATTTCCAGGTGGAACACCATATTTTTCCACATGTTTGTCATACGCATTTGAGAAAAATTTCTCCAATCGTGAAAGAGACAGCTCGGGAATTCGGCTTGCCGTACCACGAGAATCAAACCCTTTTCACGGCGATTCTTTCCCATTTCAGAACGCTTAAAACATTGGGCCGAAACACCTGAATAAAATAGACATGCCATAATGATTCGTAAAGAAAAGCTTGATGAGCTCCAAGAAAGGATGGACCGCCTGGGGATCAAGCATGAGGATTTGATCGAAAAATTTATCCTTGGCTCTGGGAAGGGTGGCCAAAAGATCAATAAGACCTCTTCTTGCGTTTATTTGAAGCATCTCCCGACATCGATTGAGATCAAGTGTCAGCGCGACCGCTCGCGTGAAATGAACCGCTACTATGCGCGTAAAGAGCTTTGTGATCGGATCGAAGAGAAAGTCGAAAATAAAAAGTCAGAAAAACAGCAGGCGATCGAGAAGATCCGCAGGCAAAAGCGCAGACGCTCCCGCAAAAGTAAAGAGAAGATGCTGTTAAATAAAAGGCAGCAATCGGAAAAGAAGGCGCTTCGCCGCCCCCCAAGGGAAAATTAACGCCAGGAAATTGCCTGGCGTATGAGGGCTCTTAGGGATACCAGCGTCGTGGCTTTTTGTGCGCCATCTGGTTCGGCCTGCCCTTTTTGTGGAAAGGACGCTTTCTCTTCAAGTCGGGGTTTCCGCTTCCTGGAGGAGCATGCTCAAACTTGGGCTCCATTCCCGGAATTTGGTGAGGGTTCATTCTCTGACCGGTAAATTTCTCGATTTGTCTGACGATTGACATGTCTTTAGAAGAAGCAAAAGACATCGCAATTCCGCTAGCGCCGGCGCGGCCGGTTCTGCCAATGCGGTGGACGTAGTCTTCAGTGTTTCGCGGCAAATCAAAGTTGATTACATGAGTAATGGTGGAAATATCGATCCCTCTTGCAGCGACATCGGTCGCTACGAGGATTTCAAACTCTTCCTGACGCATTTCTTTGATCGTACGCGTTCTTTGGCGCTGATTCATTCCACCGTGCAACGCGCGCGCGCTTTTGCCTCCACGAGCAAGCTTTTCAACCAAGCTATCTGCTTGGCGCTTCGTCGCCGTGAAAATAATTGTTTGCGTCATGTCTGGATCCGAGAGAAGATGGTCTAGAAGGCGGTACTTGTGCTCGAGGTTATCCACTCGGTGCAATCTTTGCTCGATGTTCTCATGCTTGACTTGAGCTGGAGTGATGATAATTTCAACAGGATTCTTTAAAAGCCTATTAGAAAGTTTCATGACGTTTCCAGCCAAAGTCGCAGAAAACATCAGGGTTTGGCGCGAAGGCGGAAGCTTGGAAGCGATTAATTCGACAGGCTGGATGAATCCCATATCCAACATCCGATCCGCTTCATCTAGAATGAAGAGTTCAACGCGGGAAAAGTCGATGCGTCCTTGCTCCATGTGATCGATTAAGCGACCTGGAGTCGCGACAAGGATTTCATGAGGACGTGCGAGATCGCGATTTTGAGGTGGATAAGGTGCTCCACCATAGATGCAGACAGTTTTGCAGCGCGGCAAATATTTACTATATTTTGCGGCTTCGACAGCGACTTGCATGGCGAGTTCTCGCGTCGGAACCAGAATCAAAACGCGCGGTCCTTTTCCAGGAAGGGTAGAAGGTGCGGACAGGCGGTTTAGCGAGGGGAGAATGAAAGCCGCAGTCTTACCGGTTCCGGTCTGCGCAGAAGCGCGTAAATCGGATCCCTTGATTACTTCAGGAATTGCCTGAGACTGAATCGGGGTCGGGGAAGTAAAGCCAGCGTCTTTGATGGCTTTCAGGATGCTAGGATGTAAAGCTATTTCTTCGAAATTCATGAAATATTGATACTCGTTTTATGACAATCCAGAAAGAATAGCAGTATCCCCTATAAAAATATAGCTTAAACCGTTTGCATCAAAAATGATTCAAAAAAAGGCCAAAGATGGGGTCATTCAGACTGGAAATTATTACAAAAGACTTATGCTTTATGAAACGCTTATGATAAATTTTCTTTTAGATCTTTTCTATAAGTTTTAGATATTCAGCTATTTATGATAATTTCATGCTTTTGGCTTTATCTTTAAATAAAATTCAAGGCTTTTTATTTTTTTTCAAGATCTCTAAGTGTCAATAACTTCTGTTTTCTTAATAAAAAATTAAAAAAATACTTCCATTAAAAAATAGTTTTTATGATATAATAGTATTATAAATAATTATATTTTTTAATAGGAAAGAATGATTCAAGATTTTTTAGAGCATATTATAAATCAATGGGATTTATTTAATCCCATTGAAAGAGAAAAAACAGAAAAGTCTCTGAGTCAGATCTTTTGGGAAGTATTAGAAAATTTATTTGGTTTTTCTACATCATCGCAGCCTCTTAACGGTAGGGCAATAACCCCCATTGAAGTTGAGTTTTATTCGATCTTAGAAAAGAATTTAGATCAACAATGCGATTTTGATGATTATCGCGAACCCAATGAAGATAATCCGGAGAATATTCAGTCTCATCTCGATCTAGCGGAGCCGGGAATCCATGTATGCACAGGGTCAGAGAGGTTATTCTTTCATCTTCTTTTATGCGACGAAAAAAAATGCCAAGGGATTATAGGCCGAGACATCAATCCTAAAATAGCTATGTATGTAGCATTTAATACCCTTCTGTTGCGTATAGCTGATAATAGACAAGAATATGTGGATCTCTCTACACCTATTTCCGAATGCGATTTCTCTACGGGTAGTCGCCGCCGATTGAAGAAACAAGAAAGAAGAGACAAACTCAACGAAAGATTAAAGCGCATTTCAAGCAAGATTGATCAAGACAAAGTCATGCCTGAAAATATGAAGAGGTTTTACCAAAAACATCTTAATGCCGCGGGAAAGGCTTATCTTTATTGTGCGCAGTATTGGAGAACGGAACAATCGTTTGAAAAACTAAATTACACAAAAAACGATGAACAATTTTTAAAACTTCAAAGGTTTGCTAGATCAGGAAAGATTATTTCCACAGTAGGTAATATTAATGACTTAGGATTTCTTAAGGAGAAAGAAATATCTGTTGTGGATACTTCAAATATTGTTGATTACACTATTCTCGATTTTCAAGGGAGCCCTAATAATTTTAGGGCACGAGTTATTCACACTGTTGTTGGTATGTGTAAAACAAATTATTACTCTTATATCTATCTACCATTAAGCTCAAAGGAAAAAAAGGAGTTCGAAGATTTGGCTGAAAAAATAAGGGCCGGAAACCAACTATTCTCAAGATTATGGATGAGGGTCCATCTCGGGGGGCCAATGAGGCTTTCTTCGGATCAAGATCATCCCTCTATTTATGAAATGAGTCCAGGTGCAGATAAATCAAAACACACATTGCAAGTATTTAAAAGGTATGTTCTAACAAAATTACGAGATTTAGGATAACTCAACTTTTCCTCCTTCCATAAAAAGGTAGTTGCAAAATCTCTGCTCGATTAAAATTCGGCATACATTGACCGGAGGTTTCCCATGTCTATTGCGACAATTGAAAAGCAACTCGGTGCCAAAGCGCATGATCTGCTCGCTCATGTCTGTAAAACGGTTTCAAAAGAAAAATTACATCTTCCCGGGCCGGATTGGGTGGACCGCATTTTCTATCCCTCTGATCGCAATATTCACGTCCTCCGGAGCCTTCAAACTCTTTTTAGTCATGGGCGGCTTGCCGGTACAGGCTATCTTTCCATCCTCCCTGTCGATCAAGGAGTGGAGCACACGGCGGGTGCTTCCTTTGCCCCCAATCCCGAATACTTCGACCCTGAAAACATCGTCAAATTGGCAATAGAAGGGGGGTGTAACGCAGTCGCATCAACTCTAGGCGTTCTCAGCATTGTGGCAAGAAAATACGCGCATAAGATTCCTTTTTTGATGAAATTCAACCACAACGAGCTTCTGACTTATCCTACAAAATACGACCAGACTATTTTTGCATCGGTCAAGCAAGCCTATGACATGGGCTGTGTAGCCGTAGGCGCTACCATTTATTTCGGGTCGAATGAATCGCGCCGCCAGATCATGGAAGTGTCGGAAGCCTTCGCCCATGCCCATGAAATGGGGATGGCCACCGTTCTTTGGTGCTACTTGCGCAATTCCGCCTTTAAGACCTCTTCTGAAGATTACCACGAAGCGGCAGATTTAACAGGGCAAGGTAACCATCTGGGAGCGACAATCGGCGCGGATATCGTCAAACAAAAGCTTCCCGAAAACAACGGCGGCTTTAAAACCCTAAACTTTGGCAAACAAACGGAAAAGATGTATTCGCAACTCTGCAGTCCGCACCCGATCGATCTGTGCCGCTATCAGGTGATCAACGATTACATGGGTCGTATCGGCCTAATCAATTCGGGCGGACCCTCCGGTGAGAATGACCTCGGCCAAGCCGTAACAACTGCAGTTATCAACAAGCGCGCCGGCGGCATGGGACTCATCTCTGGTCGCAAAGCCTTTCAGAAGTCGCGAAAGGAAGGAATCGAGCTTCTCCACGCGATCCAGGATGTGTACCTCTGCAAAGAAGTCACCATCGCCTAAAAGATGTTACAGAGTTGAGAGTCTGCCTCTTATTTCTGTTTCGCTCCCCACGGCAATTGGATATGGATAGGACCAGATTCACGCAATAGATCGATGTGGCAAACACCCCCTGATTTTCCAACTACAGCTGGTAGCATTCCCATGGAAGGAATATTGCCGTTTTCATCGGCTTTAATTTCAGCGTGAATCACTTCTTGATAGGATGTAGAGATGAAATTCACGCTCTCATTAGGCTTAAAACCTTCTCCGCTCATCTGAAATATAGAGTGTTCCAAGTTGTCAGCAACAATGCTTACCTTTGCTCCATCCTTGGCTACCGCTTCTCTAAATATCGTTTTTTTTCCATCTTTTGGAAAAGCGCCTATTTCCGCAATAGCTTGATCTACATCAGCTTCTCGCAAAGTTTCTTTATAAGCTTCTTCATAAATTGCCACTTTATGTTGTTGAACGAGGAATGATATCCTTTCGTTCTCCTGAAAGAATGTTTCAATTTTTTTAATATAAGATCCATAGAGTTTGCTTTCTATTTCAGAAGAAAAGGTTAATCCTTTTTTTTCAATAACTAGCTGATAGGTTCCATATCTGATTGATAAAAAATTGAGCAAGTGGATGGATTCAGTTACAATCCCTCTGATGACAGCAAAAGATTGTTTCCCAAGTAAGAGACCTGTTTTGGCCGAATCCGCTGCAAGTTTTTTAGTTCGTTCATCGTCGAGATCTGTCAAAGATGCTATGGATTGCAAATAATCGGACACGTATTTTTCGAGTTTTTTCTCGCTCTCATCTATCTCAACACAAAAATCCTCCAATTTTTTCTTTTTCTTGGTGATCTTAGTAAGATCAAAGAATACTTCTTCTGAAAAAGTATGCTCAAAATCCAATTCAGCCTTCTTTTCTTCAAAGAGGATACTTTCTTCGTTGCAAAGATTAACAAATTGTTTGGCATGATTTAATAGAGCCGCTACTGGACCATATTCTTCAATGGTGTGTATAGAATTGGCAATCGATTTTAAAGGTTCATCCTCCGAATATTCTGCGAATATATAACTGGGTTCTTTTTCAACTTCTGCAGTCTGGAGTTGCATTTTTTCGGGGTCTTGCGTTACCGACAAAGGCTTAGTTAGTTCACTCTGAGATTGACGATGCTGGAGGGCGGGTTCGTCTTCCTCTTTCCCAAGTTTTGAGTTTTGGTTTAAATCAATTTTGTGCAATGCCTCTTCATAAGTCTCCTCACAAATAACTTGTCTTGAGTAGGTTTCAGGAAGATCTAGATAATAGGATATGTTTCCGTTAATAGCTGAGATATAATGAATTTTATCTAAAGGAGGGTTGGAACCATTTGGCTCAAAAACCCAAATGCTTATTTCAATGTTTTTAGCGGTAAATGGAACTGTGTGGAGATATGGTTTTATTTCTTTGCTGCTATTAATTTCAGATAAATATTTGTTGATAGCATAGACAACCAATTCCCTAGCTGTTCTAAGATTAACCTCTTGATAATAATAAAAACTCATTGCCAACATTTTTATGTCATACATCATTTGCCCGCCTGTTCCTACAAGGCATAGGTTTTTTTGTGTTTTTAATTCTTTTGCTGTTTTTTCCGTAATTTTATCGACTATTTTTTCGTCATCTGATGAAAAAACAGAACAAGAAGAAAAAGAAAATAAAATAAAAAAAATCCATTTTTCAATTAAAAATCTCTTCATTTTTTACCACCATAATTCTGAATATAATTTAAAATCCTGTTTTTTAAAATAGGTGCAAAAGTCGGGCTTGAAAACTCATGATCCCAAGCACTTGCCTCAGGATGAGGTTCTAGGATTTGTAACTCATTTCCATGTTTCATTTTGCCGATGACATCAAGGTGTGTGACAATATCTCGCTTACTCATGTAGTTGTAAGATTCAAAACATAGTTTTCTAGGAATAATGGCTGCAGGGGCAATAGCCAAACTAATGATTCTGTCGCGGACAGATTGGGGAGAATCCAAAAGGGCAAGGTAAACTGCAAGAGCTCCGCCGCTATGGCTGATCTGTAAAAATTTGGCGTTAGGGCCATGAGTGGCGATAAAATGGTTCCACTGGCGCTTTAATAGTTGGATGGTAGGACTGTGAAATCCTAAATGACCTAGTCCGCATTCTCCAATGTCTGCACCGATTGAAAGCGGCTTAACCCCTCTTAGGTTCGTGGCATTATAGATGCCGTGAATTATGGCGCCTTGGGCATATTGGCTCAATTGCAAGGCGCTTTGCATGGATTCATTCTTAGTATTATTAATGCCATTAATGAATCCTAGCGCGCCACTCGGCAAATCAAAGGAGCCTACTTGGAAATGTGTTGAATTTGTGAGCTGATGATCCGCTAGAATAGCGGCAACAGTATTGAAACCTTCTCTAGCTAGAGTAAAACCGGGGGTGAGTATGGGTTTTATCGTTTGATAGACGGGGGATAAAAAACGGCCATCGGGGTCGTAGTAATTAATGGGATCACCGTTAGCGTAGGCGTATAAATCTAAGCAGAAGGGATAAGACACGGGATCTTGGCTTAAGAATTGACCGCTTTTAGGATCGTAATAGCGATCGCCCATCCAAATGAAACCGGTGGGGTCTAGGGCTTTGCTATGCCAGCTTAAGGATTGAGCGTAGGAAATGAGGTTAGAAGGGGTAGAAGGTGTCTCAAGGGGCCCGTAAGCGGATGGCAATTTCTCGCTAGGATAGGTTCCTTGCGGAGAAACGACGCTTATCAACTGTCTCAATGCATTCTGTATTAGAGTAACGGAAGCTCCGGTTTCATCGCTGATCGCATCACATGTATTTGGGCCGTAGATTTTCCAGAAGATTTTCTCTGCAACTTGTACTCCAATCTCTTGGAATTCTTCGGCTGGATCATAGAAGGAGTTGGTGACGAGTGTCTGCTCTCCAGACGTTGTGTAACGGGTTTGAAGTCTTCTACCTAAAGCATCATAGGAAGCTTCCCATGAAAAGGAGGCGTCAGTCACTTGGATCAGCCTGCCCCAAGGGTCCCAAGAGAGTTGTTTTTGTCCATGAGAAATGGCTTCGCCCATCGGGTTATACTCAATGGAGAGGGGGAGAGTTTCAAATACGGAAGCAAGGGTTCTACCAAATTCATCTAATCCATTTTGAGGGATATACCAACCTGGAGCTGCTGTTCGTACACCTGTGCCTGAGGAACCAAAGTCGAAGTCATATTTTTCAGATCCGGTAGATGTTAAATAGCCTCGCTCGTTGTAAGAAAATTGCTGATGACTTCCTGGAGCTGTGTAGGTAGAGAGTTTGCCTGAAGGGCGCCAGTCAAGGTGTTCGTGATAGGATTCTTGGGGTAGATGGGTTAGAATGGTCGTTGGTAGCCCAGAGGCATTATAATCGATTGTGGTAGAACTCAACTGACTATTTTTGCTCTTCAAGGTGCCGCTCAAATTGTAGGTATAGGCCATCTTCACATGCTGCGTTGATACCTCCACGAGTTGGTTGTTTTGATAGATAAAATCACGGATGTGGTTTCCAATCTGTAAAGAGCGGCTGTTAGCTGAGCATTTTTGGTGGGTTTGTTGGTGTAGTTCAGAATTCAAATAGATGGACTCAGAGACTAGGTTCCCATCTGCATCATAAGAGCGCTCGATGAGCGAGTTTTCGCTTTGGGGTCCATATATCCAATTCGAAAACCAAGAAGAAGCGATGTCAATCGTCTGATTCACTGCAGTAAGATAACCTCTCGGCTCATAGGCATAGACGCGCTTTCCTCCTTCCACGCTATCTTGAAGTATTCTTCCAAAGGGGTCGTAAAGATACGTATGCGTTCGCTCTAAAGGATCAATGGCTTTAATGAGATACCCATCCTCATAGGAGAATGTCCAACATTCTGAAGAGCCTTTTGAAGAAAGGATCTCTTCTGATGTCTTCCTACGCATGGGATCATACTTTATTTTGGGCCGATGCAACCTTTTCTAAGCTCACTCTATAAAAAGCCATCGCAGAGATGTTTGACTCAACCCTTCCGATTTCATACTGGAGTTGATTAATTTCACCAATCAGCTGCTCCTTATCCTTCTCGCATCGGTTTTTTAAATCAACGCGCCATTGCTCTTTGCGCTTCGACTTTGGCTTACTGGCAATATTATTGAGAAGAGTGTCGCAGTAGTGGACAGCTCTTTGGCAACAGGCAAGCGATTCTTTAAGAAGTTGAATTCCTTCCAAACTGCCGGTCGCCTGAAATTCTTGGATGAGTTCGGTATGTCGCTTCCATTCCGGGAGAACCTTATCGAGAATTTTCGAGCATTCTTTTTGATCTAGCCCATAGAGCAAGGTGGGTATGAGAAATATAAGTAGAAAAAAGCGCTGCCATTGCATAAGCAACCATTGCACTGAAGGAAGAAGAAAATCTTAGCCAAAATTCTTTTCGCCTGGAAGTGAAAAGTTGTTTTTTGAGGTATTAGACATTTTGCATAACCTCATTTTTCAAAAAATCATCGATTTTTTCAAGAAAATCAGGTTATGAAACAAGGCACAAGACATTAGGCGAAGTTGGGATGACTGTAGGCCAATCCCATAGGAGTATAGATCTGACGATTGGATCCATTTTCCCATTTAACGAGGTTTTGCCGATTGAGAATGACAAATTTAAACTCTTTGCCTGGAGCAACTTCGCCCAGCCATTCATTATTATTGCCTTTGGTAAAAGGAACGGGGCTTTGTGCCCAAGTGGGCTCAGAACAAATTCCGAGAACGCAATCTGAAGCGATGTTGTTGCATTGCACTTTTGCGTTGATTTTGTTTGAGAGTTTTGCGATGACCTGTCGATACTCTGGATGGGAGAGTGCTTCAGAAATGCTTTTAGCAAAACATCCTCTCAATCTGTAAACTTTTCCATCCTCTGAAAATTGGTTTGTTTTGTTGCGGACAGCTTGAAAGATTTTCTCGGCTTCCACCCATGCAATTTCTTTCTTTTCCATCCGACAAGAATCTGAAAATGTCAAATTTTGGAACGCCTGATTCGTGACATTTTCAGAATGGGTAAGCTTTGTGAAAAACATTTGATGCGTCTTTCCTATCGAAGAAGAATTACATACTTGTTCCCTGATTTTAGAAAGGTCTCCTAAAATCCCTCGGCTTTCTTCCCAACCTTCACGACCCGCCGTATCTTTAGCCATCTCTCCGGACTCAGTAGCTCCTCCAAAATCTGCCCATAGACCAGAACGCTCCTGACCTAGCAATACATAGAGCTTTCCATTTCTTTCAGCGTAGGGAAGAATCCCAGCACTTTGATGAACGGGGACGCCATCGCCCTCGAGTGTTGCAAAACAACGCAGAAAGCAAGAAGTGATGAGATTCACTACAGGAAGCAAAAGAAGGATGCCAGCAACAAAGGACTGCACTCTATCCTGCAAATTTAAAGAATGGGATTGACAATTCTGGTTATCGTTTGAAAAAATAATTTTTCTCGCATTAGGATCAAATGATTTTTTGATGTTGTTAATCCCATCCAAATAGATCCCTGGAGAAAGAAAATGTCTGTTGACTTGAAGATAATTGTTGTATTTTGAAACCATAGATCCATTTAATTATAATTACGTTTAATTATAAGCATTTTTGGTTTTTTTGTAAATTAGAATGGTTTTATACCTCTCGTGAATCAAGAAACCGTTTGATAAAAATTCAACTTGACATGTAACCTGCTGAACATGATTTTCTTAAGCGAAGCTCAACGCGCGCAACTCAAAAC
>JAJPIB010000059.1 GCA_021324995.1 Chlamydiia bacterium
CAAACAGGGCCTTATTGCTCGAATAATGCCCCTGTTTGATGGATCAAAAAATGGTCGTGTTAAAACCAAAATTCTATAGCCTCTTGAAACGTCACCAGTATATACTGTTGACACTTGAAAGCTGGAGAATTTCCTTTCCAAGCTTTGAAGTCGAAAAGCGGTTCAGAAGCGAAAAATCAACAGAACATCACTTTTAGGTACTTTTTTATTCTTCTTTGATTCCTTGGGGAAGAAATTCTTTAAACTGCGACTGCAAAGAGGCTGGGATCACCTCTTCGATTCCAGACTTGTCATACATTAAGAAATAGGTACAGGCGATCATGATTCCAAAAGCAGGGCTAAATAGCGCTACCATTAAGGAAACTCCGCAGACGATTGAGCGTCTTAAAGTGATCCATGACTTATCGAAAATATTTTTAAAATAATCTACTTTTCCTCGAGTCGCAGCATAACCGATGGAAGAGAAGAGAAAAACAAAAAAAGAATAACAGATCCAGATGAAGTCTGCAGCGAGTAGGAGTAAAAATAATAGACGGGCCACGACAGCCGAAAAAATATGGCTACGTGTATCATTTTTTGACGTCGGAGTCTCATTTATTTCAGATAGCGCAGCACTTTGTTCTTCTTCATGTTGGCGTCTCAGGGGCATTGAAGATGCTTCGAGGTCTCTTTTTTCAGCATCAGGAAAATCATAGATCGCCATTCACTACCTTCTTCGGGATATTTATGCATTGAGCTTGTTGGTCTTCAGTATAATCACATGAAGAAATTTCGGGAATCGTATAAATAGCTGCAAAAGAGCGATCTACAGTGTATACCCAACACGGCTGAAATTTTGGCAAATTTTCTACGTTTCAAGTGTCAACAGTATATCCCACCCATTTAATCCTATTTCACCAAAATAGCAAATCTTATTTTTAATTCAACAAAAGGAAAATGGACTTTCAAGTTCTTTGCCGGTTTGCGGTCAAAGCCTAAAAATCGCTCCAAACTCCTCCTAACGTGTGAAAGCTGATGCATCTGCCGTCTTCAGCGTCGGCACATCTTCGGCTTTCAAATGTCTGCTCCTACGTTCGCTCCCCACCGGACTAACGCCTCGGTGGCATGGGATTTTAGAGGGGCATGAAGAGCTCCCCAGAACTCTGACTTATGCAAAAGAGGCATCTCTTCAGGCTTTATAAAATTTTATAGTCTTCTATGCTTCGGTCGATACCAGTATATTCTTGTTCAATAAGTTTTAAGGTGCTAATATGGCGCCTATTACTGAGAATTCTAGGAGTAATAGTCATGTCTAAGAGATGTCAAGTGACTGGAAAAGTCCCTGTCCGGGGCAATTCTTATGCGATCCGCGGGATTGCAAAAAAGAAAAAGGGAATCGGTCTGAAGGTCACCGGTATTAAAAAACGCCGTTTTCTGCCGAACCTCAAGAAAAAGCGCCTATGGTTAGCGGATGAAAATCGGTTCATCACCCTGCGCGTTTCTACAAATGCTCTTCGCACGATTGACAAGCGAGGCCTCCCAGCCATTGTGCGCAACATGCGCTCTAAAGGCAAACGCGTTTAGCTTCTTCTTTCTACCGCTTATCAGAAAAATTCGTGAAAGTTTTTTTTCGTATTCTTTTGGTAAGTGGTATTTTCTTTCTATATGCTTGGCTCATCCTCAGAGCATCGCAGGTTCCGCTTCCCGATTCCTCCCGTTCTCTCCTACTCTATTCCAACCAGACTCGCCATGATATTAAGAGGATCTACTGTCAGGCACTAAGACAAGCTACCCAAGCAATTTTTCTTAGCTTTTATGGGATTTCCGATCCTGAAATCATTCATATTCTCTCGCAAAAGGCGAAAGAAGAGCTTGCCGTGCGCGTTGAATACGACGCTTGTGCATCTGTCAAGTTAAGAAAAATTCTACCTGATTCTATTCAATTAAGTGCACCCAAACTCCAGGGACTTATGCACCGAAAAATCGCGGTTTTCGACCATGAACGGGTACTCTTAGGCTCGGCTAATCTCACTACAACTTCGCTTCGCCATCACGCCAATTTGGTGCTTGGTCTTTATAGCCCTTCTCTCGCAACCTACCTAGAAAACCCCGAATCCTCCTTCTGTACCTTTCAAATAGAAGATCAGCAAGGAGAATTCTTTCTTCTTCCCGATGGACTAGCTCTTAAGCGATTACTCGATACCATCCACCAAGCAAAAAGAAAAATCATGATAGCTATGTTCACTTTGACCCACCCCGCTATCGCAGATGCATTGATCCAAGCGCGAAGAAGAAAGGTTGACATTACGATTGCTGTTGACTACTACACTGCAAAAGGAGCGAGTCGAAAGGCGCTTGAATCCATGGAAGGAGAAGGAATAAGGATCTATTTGAGCCAAGGGAGGGAACTTTTGCACCACAAATGGGCAGTGATCGATGACGCCATCTTTGCGATGGGTTCAGCTAACTGGACAAAAGCCGCATTTTCAAAAAATCGCGATTTTCTTTTATTTCTATACCCACTTAAAAAAAACCAGCTCCAATTCTTTAAAAAATTATGGAAAATCATTGAGTCTGAGTCAGAGAGTAGACTTCTTGCATAACCTGCTTTTCTTGAAAAATCGATTAGTCTACTGAACCGTCATAAGGTTATATCCCCTCTCCGTTCACAGAAGGGATGCAGGATAATGAATCGCCTGATAAGATCCGGTAATGAGCGTGGGAGGCGATCCAAATATCGCCTGCAATATACAGCTGACGCGTGAAGGTTTGAGAAGTTGCCAACGACGAAGACGGAAGATTTGTATCTGATCCCTGCCAGGTTACTATTGGGAAACCAGAGCCTGGCCGGTTTAGATGCGAAGATGCTCCTTTGACTGAGACAAAACACCAATTTTCAAGTGGAAGCAGTATAAAAGGTTCGACTGTACCCGTCACGCTGGTATAGTCATGAACAATACGTAGGTTTTTATGGATTCGTGGTGGATCTCCATGCTATCAATGTCTTTTGCACTTTTCCTATTAATGGATTCTATTGGCAACGTCCCCATCTTTGTCTCCATCCTTAAAAATGTCGATTCTAAACGACAAAGAACCATCATCATCCGCGAACTTGTTATTGCCCTTTTTATTATTGTCGTCTTTTACTTCATCGGCGCTACACTGCTCTCTTTCTTAAATGTTAAGATGCCGACTATCATGATTTCAGGAGGAATCATTTTGTTCCTCATTGCCCTTAAAATGATTTTTCCCAGCAAAGAAGACACTCATGCTAACCTACCTCATGACAGCGAGCCCTTTATTGTTCCACTCGCTACTCCACTGATTGCAGGTCCTGCTGTTCTGGCAGCGGTCATGCTTTATTCTGGCCAGCACACTCATAGCACGCTGATGACTCTCTCTGCAATTGTCATTGCTTGGGGTGCCTCCATCCTCATTCTCCTTAGCTCTTCGCTTTGGAAAAAATTACTTGGTGACAGGGGACTTATCGCCTGTGAAAGATTCATGGGACTCATTCTAACCCTCATCGCAGTTCAAATGTTCCTCCAAGGGGTTCAATTGTTTCTCAAAGATTGCCATCCTTAAGAGTGTGTTATACCCAATGTGATTGAAAATTTGGATTTAAGACTGAAGCCACCCGGAAGCTTTCGCTTCGGTCCTAAACCCAATTTTCAGTCACGTTGGGTATAATTGATTTTGTTATTTTGATTTTTGATGATTTTTTTCTTTAGGATCTAATTCGGCGTCGCAGGATATCCTTGAAAAGTAGGTCAAGAAACTCAGAAAACTCCTCTAAAGAGCTAAAATTGCTTGATAATAATAGGGGAGAAGTTCGGGGTAGTTGCTTTCCAGTTGTTTGCGAAAGCTTTCTGTCATTTCCTTAACGTAGGGAATGTAATTTTCTCGCACAGAAATGTTTTCATTTTTGATCAGATCTCCAACATCTATATGGATAGCTCTATCTTTTAATAGGCCATAGTTTCTCTTAATAACCGGATCTTTATCAATATAACCCTTTTGGCAGGATTTAGAGATAAGTTGAATCAGATGGAAAATGGCTTGTTTTGCTTCATCGTACTTTTTCTCTGAGTTTAACTTATCTAAAGTGGGATAGATAAGGTCAGCCCTCTTTTGGAGAATAAAAGTAACGTCGTCCAGGCAGACTTTGTGTTCTACTTGAGTCTTGTCGATGAGGGAAATGGTTTTGTGGAGATGATTGGTTCGATTGATATGGAGTAAAATGATCCCTGCTTCCTCTTTCAAATTGAGATAGCTATTTTTATAGCTTTCAAAGTTAGCGTGGATCTGCTGAAGGTTGTATTGTTTGATTTTCTTGCGCCGCGGATTAAAGCGGTAAGAAAAAAAGTGTGTAAACTGGGGAAAACTACGCAGGTGTGAAGGATAGCGATGGAATTTGATCACATATTTTTGATCATCAGAAATAAACCCAAAACAGCGTGAACCTTTCGCAAAGTAGTGAAACTTTTGTTCTAGAATTTGATCAAGAAATAGAGTTTCGTCAGCAGTCGGCATTGGAAGATCCCAATCGGGATTTGCTGGTAAACATGAATAAAGAAAATGGAGGCAGAAACTGCTGTTTCGCTTAAAAAAGACACGGTCTAAGTTCGCTACGGTTGTGCTGAAAAGGAACAACATAATAACGAAGAGTTTGTAACGAAAATGGTTCAAAAAACGGTGTAAGATCCTTACTGATTCTTGAATCATTTTCGATATATATTGCTGACATTTGAAAGCTGGAAAATTTGCCAATGCTGAAAGGGGGAGATTTTCCAGCTTTTATAGGTGAAAATTTGGAATGATTCCAAAGTGAAATTTTTAATCGCGTTTTGTTTGTTGTCCGTATTTTTAGCCATTTTCAACAATTTCGCTCAGGCGGTTTTCAAAATAGATGTAAAGATCGGGATAGTTTTTATTGAGGAAGCGACTTAACCATCGCGTTTTTACGATCAGTTCTTTTCTGTAGTTTCCCGGTCTCATTAAGGTTTCATCTTTGTCAAAGGAACTCAAGTCGAGAGTAATTGCACCGTCTTCTGTGTATCCATAATTATGATGTAAAGAAAGGTCTAGATCACGCATGCCTCGCTTAAACAACGTGAGCAGGCAATCAATCATGTCATCGAGGCTTTTCTTGACTTCATTGATTTTATTTTCCTTGGCGAGCCGATCAATATGTTCGAACAGAAGTTCAGCTCTTTTTTGAACGACGAATTCTGTGCTGTCGAGGTCTATCGTATGCCGCACCCCAATGTTGTCAATGAGTATGACAGGCTTATGCAGATTTTTTGTTTTATTTAAATGAAGATAGAGGAGCCCTGTTCGGTCCTTAGCCTCTTTATAAAGTAAAGCGCAACTGTTGAAATTGAACTCTTGAAAATAGGGTGTATTCTTTGGCCATGGAGGAGATTTCATTAAGAGGCTGCTAAAGGAAAAATCGCGCAGGATAGATCCTAGGAACAGATGTTCGTGTTTAAAGAATTTTAAGATTGTTTTCTGATCTTCTCCTAAAAATGCGTAGCACCATCCTCCTGACCCCAAGTAGGTGAAAGGCTGATCGAGAAGCGCGTGGATTCGGTTTTGTTCATCTACAGGCAGCGGAAGAGTCTCCCAGCGTGTTTCGTTGGGGAGATTGGAAACGATGAAATAGCTTCGAAACCCTTTTGTTTGGCTATCACAAAAGCGAGAAAGGCAGAGCACTGCAAGCGCTCCTATCATCAGCTTGGAGAATAGACTTAATATTTTTTTTATTCCCATAGAAGATAGGAATTATGTCGCAAGAATCTCTCAAATGCAAGAAAGATTTTTATTGTAAAAAATATTTCAATCTTATTCTGAATATGAACAGAGTTATACCCAACCTGACTGAAAATTTGGTTTAAGACCGAAGCGAAAGCTCCCGTGATTGGTGCGATCGAATCGTCGTCCCTATTTGAAAATAGGGGCTAGATTCGATCGTCCAATCCCGGGGCTTTGGCTCGATCTTAAACCAAATTTTCAATCACGTTGGGTATAAGGGATTAGGAGATTAGTTTGAGCTGTGCGCTGTTTGATAAAATTAAAAATTTTCCAAGGATCGAAAGAGATTGGCGGGAAACAAAATTCCTGTGGTATACTTTGAGCTGCAAATCGTTTTTTTAAAGGTATTTTTGGAGAATCATGGCTGAGCTTCTCAGCACTGAAGGTAGTCGCAAGACTCGCTTTGCACTTTTATGGATGAATCTGGCCTCTGAGCCTTTGATCTCTTTGTATACCCTCATTCCTTTTATTTTGCGCAAGGACTTCGGCTCTTCAATGTTCCAGGTCTCTTTATTTATCACTCTGCGCCCTGTTCTCTCCGTATTTTCTTTTTATTGGAGCGCCTATCTCAAAGAGGGAAAGGGAAAACTCATCGTCAATCTTGTAAGCGCTTCGGTTCTAGCGTATTTCCCTTTTTTGTTTTTCCCTTGGGTAAATAATTTTTGGTTTCTTTTATTTGCCTCAGGAATGTTTCAATTGTTTAGCAAAGCGGCTTTCCCCTCCTTGATAGAAGTCCTCAAGCGCAATATGTCCAAGAAATCGCGGGAGCGTGCCTACTCGCTTTTCTTTATTTTAAGCTTCATGGAAAGCGGCTTTCTCGGAATTTTATTTGGCGGTTTTTTAGATGCTCATGCAGTGGATTGGAAAATGCTATTTTTTTTCGCTTCCCTCATTGGACTTACAAGTATTCTTTTCTTCACGCGCCTTCGCGTGCCCTCGCTTTCCACGAGTGAGGAGCAGGTAGAAGTTCAACCTTCGCTTATCCACCCCTGGAAAGAGAGTTTTCGATTGATCCGCCAACGCGCTGATTTCGCTCATTTTCAGGGGGCATTTATGATTGGCGGCTCTGCCTTGATGTTGATGGCTCCGGCTCTATCCAGTTACTATGCAGATACCCTCGCTTTGTCGTACACCAATATTACCACGGCGCGGTTTATTTTTATGGCAATCGGAGTTGCCGGTTCCTCGTTGCTTTGGAAAAAGGGATTGTCATATTTTCCTTTGTTGAAGTTGACATTGTGGGTTCTCTTGGGCTTTGGACTTTTTCCTGTCGCTCTTCTTATGGCTAAGATCGACTTGTGGTTTCTTTATCTGGCATTCTTCATTTACGGAGTGGCCCAAGCAGGTAGCCATCTGATTTGGAATCTTTCGGGAACATTTTTTTCCGCTGAGCAGGATAGTTCTCCTTATTCGCGTGTAAATCTTTTGATGCAGGGATTGCGGGGTGCCGTGATGCCACTCATTGGAGGAATTCTCTGTGAATGGATTGGAGCTACATCTGTACTGATTCTAGGCATGAGCTTATGTCTTTACGGTTCCAGATATTTGTTTAAGCGCATGCAGCCTCTGCGCTCTTAACAAAGAATACTGATGACGTTTCTATGGCCTATTGAAATGGAACTGGTATACATTGCGCGCGCTTGAAAGCTGAAGAATTTGTCAACGCTGAAGACAGGCAGATTAGTAAACATCTTGCATAACCACATTTTCAGAAAAAATCGCCCTTTTCCCGAATTTTGTCCTCTCCGCAGCAGCCTACATATTAACCTGAGTTTTGGGTTCCTTTCATAAAGTCTTACTGCATCTTTTGGCCAAATTTCTCCCATTTTTGCACGTCCATAGGTGCTTTCAGCTATTGAACGTGCCAAAATGGGCGAAATTTGTCTCAAAATCTGCAG
>JAJPIB010000027.1 GCA_021324995.1 Chlamydiia bacterium
CCGGGATTGGACGATCGAATCTAGCCCCTATTTCTAATAGTGGCGACGATTCGATCGCGCCAATCGCGGGAGCTTTCGCTTCGGTCCTAAACCAAATTTTCAGTCGCATTGGGTGTATATCCTTTCTTTTAGGAATTGTTTTTTACGGGCACTGCAGCAACGATTCTCTTGAAGATGTGCATTGCATTGAAAAAAGAGGTGTAATCTATAAGTTTTTAAAAGCGGATAAAGAAAATGAATATTTTGTTCTTCACGATTTCCCCGTCTGGGAGAATGAAACTTTCGATGTGTTTGATCGCTTCAAAGATGATCAAGCTATTGCCATTGATATCGGAGCTTGGATTGGTGCAACAACAATTTGGTTGTCAAAAAACTTCCATCACATCCTTGCAATCGAAGCCGATAGGGAAGCTGTTAAATCGATTTCGGGAAACCTGAGAGCATCGGAATGCTCTAATGTAACTCTATGTCCCTTTCCCATCGCAAAAAATCGGGAAGAGGTAATCTTTGGCCCTAGAGGTCCTAGGCTTAACGACTCCATGTCCTGCATTAAATCCCAATTGAATAGTCCATTTGACTACACAATGAAATCGCTAACACTCAAACAGATTCTTTTTGATCATCTTTATTCTAATGCAGATCTTCGGTCCAGAAAAATTGGACTCATCAAATGCGATATTGAAGGCGGTGAGGAGAACATTCTTGAAGACGTCCTCCATTTTGCCTACTATAACAAAATTCCTGTTTACATGTCCTTTCACGTGGACTGGTGGCAATCTAAAAAAGTGAGTGACTTTGAATCTTTGTTTAGCTACTTCACTAATGATTGTCCCGATGCAGATGTGTGTTCTTACTTAAGACATCATCCCTTCGGCTCTGTGTTGTTTCAGCCTAAAAGCGATGCAGGAGTTTTAGCTAAACAAAACCTCACTGCTGTTATTATCGCCTATAATCAACCTACTTACATTAAAAATATGGTCACACAGCTCGAAAAACTCACATCTGACATTGTGATCATCGACAACAATAGCAATTCTCCCTCGTTACTTGAGTACTACGACAAAAGCTATAAGTACACTCTTTTCAAAATGCACTCAAATCTAGGCCACACCGTATATATGAACGATTTTATCCAGAAGCTAATCGGAGATATCTACCTTTTAACCGATCCCGACTTGGAATTTAACCCCAAACTCCCCGACAACTGCCTGCAAACTCTAATGGCTATTTCTCAGTATTTTGAATCGCAAAAAGTAGGATTTTCCCTACTTATCGATGCAGAGGATATCCGAACCGACGTCACCTATTTTGGACACTCGATCAAAGAGTGGGAAAGCGCCTTTTGGAAAAATCCGCTTCTTTATCCCCTTGATCCCTCTCTTGAACTCTACCAAGCAAGTATCGATACAACCTTCTGCCTCGTCAATCAAAGATTTCATAATCCGGCCATCCGTATCGCAGGCGATTACACGTGCAAACACATGCCGTGGCATACCCATTTCCAAAGCTTTCTGGGAGAGGACGAGTTTGAGAATTACCTAAAAGACAACGTTTCAACCAACTGGTTTAAGTGAGACCGCCAAAAACAAATCAACGTGGGTTAGTGGCGACTAAAGTCACAGAAAAAAAGGGTTCGGCACAAATGAGTCGTGTGTGGGCTGTCAGTGGCTTGCACATTTTCGGCGTTGCCAAGCAGTAAACAGGGCCAAAGAGTTTTCCCACTTTAGAAATGAGATCTCCCGCATTGACATAGCTTTTAAACCCCTTTTTCTCAAGCAAACCCCATTCTTCCGCGACTCTTCCGGAAACACCTGGTGCACACATAGAAATTGATCCCTGCTTAGCCATAGAAGTATTTTCGTAAATGAAAGTGTAAGCAGCTAAAGCACCTCCAAGACTGAATCCCAAGACTTTCGCCGCTTTTCCCAACTCCAAGGCCTTATTAAGCCATAAGGAAATCTCTTCCTGAGCATGTTTGAAGGCATTCAAACCGGGCCCAGCAATATCAAGATCGCTGAGAAGCGATGCCCAGCCTCGCTCTGAGTCGAAAGAAAAATCCGTTCCGCGGAAAAGCAGAATCGACGCAATTCCCTGCCTTTCCGGAATCAGGCCAATGGCAGGCATCCCGTGCCAAATATTAATGATATGATCCACAATAAAAGACTCGAAGTGAGCCTTGCCATCGATTTCTATGGGGATAAAAATTTTCTGTCCTACTTTAACGTCGCGGTAAGCCAATGCTTTTGTTAAAATTTCGGCAACCGCAATTTCAAAATAGTCCCCAAGAGGAGCTTTCTCATATAGAGTTCTTAAAAGACAGCAGACAAGCTCCAGATCGCTTTCATCGGAAGATACTGTTCCGACAACAGGCCGTTTAAGAGAAAAATAACCGTATTTTTCCGAAAATTCCTCTACTTCGGAAATTCTCTCAACAATTGTCTTCTCTTGCAATGGATGCGCTAAAGGAAAGGCTTTTTGCTTCTCGCTTGCGCTCCAATCGAGGAGCTGATCCAAATTTTTTAGCGCTCTAAGGCGCATGCGGTCTTTCCAAGTTTGAAGTTTCTCAGCAATCGCAGGAGGGCATTGATCATCACATGCCGCTAAATGATTCGGCCCTAAATCCAAATTTTCAGCAATGCTGAGAATAGGTAATCCCCATGCCAAAATAAAAATCAAAAACAATGCTTTCACTCTCCAACCTGTTCTGAAGGGAAAATGCGATCAAAAGCAGATCCAAATTCTGCTTGGATGGCTGCTGTATCCTTAAGTATGTTTTCATCACGAATATTTTTCTTTGCGCGAATCTTCAAGCTCGAGGAGTTAAAGATATTGCTCCTATCGTTAAACACAGCGATGATTTTCTCTTTTCCGTTATGAATGCAATATTCGTAGGGTGTACGGCTAGCATTATAGCGTGCGATGACTGTATAAGGCCACCTATCCGCTTTAAAAATCGATTGTCCTTGCAAAACTTCGGCCATCAAATCTTCTCCAGTCAAATAGTGAAATAGTGTTGGAAAAATATCCATGTGGCATGTCATTGGGCATTCCATCTTCTCTTTAAGAGAACCGTTCTCTCCAAATTTATAATAAATAGGAGGCGTAATTTGCGGCTCGCTCAGGGCAGAGGCATGAAACAGGTTGCCGTGTTCATAGAATTCTTCTCCATGATCTCCAGTAATCACGACGACCGCCTCTTTTCCTCCCGCTGTCTTTTCTAAAGCATCCATAAACTTTCCAAACTGGGAGTCGACGAAGCGAATCGCATTTTTATAGCGATTGATGATCATCCTTGGTTTCCTTTTTTCAAACGCCGCGGTGAAGTAATTGATCTTTTCTACAAAAGGGGTGAAAAAAGTTTTTTCCTTGGGCCAGCTATAATCAAAATGGGTTGCATCTAAAAAGATAAGAAAAAGTCTTCCAGACCTCTCATCATTCATCTGCTGTATCGTATGCGCCATTACACTTTGATCGCGCAAATAAGGCTCGCAGCATTTTTCTTGATCGGGGAAAAAAATAGAATCCGCCAAATGTTCTCCTTCTCCAAAGATCAGACGGTTCATTTGGTAAAAAGTAAGCCGAGCCGCAGAGGCAAGGTGGATCTTATACCCCATTTTTTTGAAAAGACGTAAAGGCACGCTTCCTTTTTTCCACGTCTCGGGGTCTATTTTCCCCCAATAGAAGGGAAACGTGGAATGAAAGAGAGAGAACCAGGAAAGATGCGTCGCATTTGCATTAGAAAAAGTCGTCTCAAAAGAAATATTTTTCTCTTTGAACTGCTTTAAATGGGGAGCATTTTCATTCGTGATGTAATCGTCGCGCAAAGATTCGACGACAAACACATAGATATCCGGCTTTTGCGACAACGAAAAAGCTCTTGAGTCTAGCTTTCGCATTAGCACTTCTCCTCCTTCCCATTCTTGAAGAGAACTTTTTAGAACAATAGGATCCGTTCTGGATGAGATAAATGTGGATTTCCAGGGTAGCGCTTTTTCAAAACGATCGGAATACAGCAACGAAATGTGAGATTTCATTCCATAATCCCAGCTCAAGAAAAGCACAAAAATAACCCCAATGACATTTGCGAGCTTGCGAGAAGACAAAGTCAAACTGCGTTTCTGCGCCCATTTTGCTGATACTTTATACATCCAAATGCTCGACGAAAGAAAGCCAAAGATCGCGACAGCCACAATTGCCCAAATAAGCATAGATACATTTGTAGCTAAAAGAAGCTCGATAAAGTTCGCATAACTCTCCTGGGAAATGAAATGCACGGCGTCCCAGAAAGAGATATCCATCAGCCGTTCTAAGGGAAAATCGATCAAATGTCCCAAAAACAGGGCAAAAACGATCATAGCGTAAGGATTAATGAGACGAGGTAAATAGGTGGCAATAACTCCCGCCAACAAAATAAGGACAAACGTTTCTAAGGCGCATTGGGCGATGGCAAACAAAGCAAAATGGTAAGTTGACGGTGAAATACTCGGCTCAATGAGAAAAATATGAAAAACATGAATCGCTGCAATGATAAAAAAATAACACCCGAAAAAGATGTAATTAATGGGAGCACGAAGGGTTTTAGGCGACTGTTTTCCCCGATTCATTAAATAGATACCCATCGTGATTGAAACTAGAATTCGCAAACAGAATCTAAGAACCTAGGATAGGTTCAAGAGACTTTCCAGTATATACTGGTTCCGTTTCAATCGGCTATAGAATTTCGATTTTTAACAACCCCCTTTTCCGATCCATCAAACAGGGTCTTATTGCTCGAATAATGCCCCTGTTTGATGAATCAAAAAATGGTCGTGTTAAAACCAAAATTCTATAACCCATTGAAACGTCACCAGTATATACTGCTTATGAGCCACTGCGAAAATCTTTTCAATCCCAAACATCATTATAGACTTGTGATTTAATTTTATTTTGCACACTTTTAAAATAAAATATGAGATTCCTTCATGAAGGACATTCCCTCTTCAATTTACCATCTCTTATTGAACAAGGAATTTACTTTAAAAAAAGCGACTCAACTTATTCCTTATTTACACGCTTTAGGTATCGAAGGGATCTGCTTATCACCGCTTTTTTCTAGCTTTGAATATAGTTATCACATCACCAATCCCAATGCTCTGAATCCCGACATTGGGACGGAAAAGGATCTAAAAGAATTTTGCAGTCAATTAAAGCACTTTGGAATGAAACATATCCTCGACATCGTTCCCAATCACATGGGGATTAAGGGGGATAAAAACATCTGGTGGGTGGATGTTCTAGAAAATGGATCCAAATCTGCTTACGCCCCTTTTTTCGATATCGATTGGAATTTAGAAAATAAAAAACTTAGAAATAAAATCATTTTGCCGATATTAGGCGAACCCCTAAAAAATCTTCTGGAAAAAGGTGAACTCCAACTTCTTTGGAACAATGGATTTTGGTTTCGTTATGGTGACTATCTACTCCCGGTTTCGACTACTGTTTATCCTTTTCTGCTAAGTCAGGAACCCGTCTTAAAAAAATACTGCTTCCGTAACAAAAAACAATGGGTAAAACTTTATAACAAAAAACCCTCCCTGCAAAAAGCGATTGACTCTCTTCTCTCTTGCCTCAATAATCATGCTAAACTTCTCAATAAAATCCTGTGCAAACAGCATTACATTCTTACTCACTGGCTTTCAAGGGTCCCCAAGAGAAACTACCGACGCTTCTTTAATATCAATGAACTCATCGCCATCCATATTGAAAACAAAAAAGTTTTTGAGGCTCACCACCGTTATGTTTTCGAGCTAATCCGTAGAGGTTATATACAAGGCTTAAGAATCGATCATCTCGATGGTCTTTATGATCCCTCAGAGTACTTGCAAAGAATCCGCAGGAAAAAACCTGGATTGATCTTCATTGAAAAGATACTGATGCATGAAGAGTTCCTTCCCGAGAAGTGGCCCATCGCAGGCACCGTGGGATACGATTTTCTCAATATTTTAAATGGCCTTTTCGTCGATCAAAAAAACAAGCAGAAACTCTCAGAGATTTACGCTGAATTTATTCAAGAGAGGTTCAGTTATCAAAAGATTTATTACAGAAAAAGAAAAGAATATCTTCAAACACAAATGACAAGCGAGATTCATGCCTTGAGCTCGCTTCTAAATAAACAATGGCCCCACTTTTCTTTAGCGGACATTAAGCGCGCTTGGTTGGAGATTCTCGCTTGTTTTTCCGTTTACCGCACCTATTTTAAAACCGGAGCTGTTGTGCGGAAAAAAGACCGAGAATATCTGAAAATGGCGATCCAAAAAGCAAAAGCAAAGGCGCCAAAAATCCCCTCAACACTATTCGATGCGATTCAAAAATATCTGCTCTCCCCCTTCCCCAAAAAAGATCAGATGCACCTCCTTTTGTCCTTTCAACAAATGACAGCTTCTGTGATGGCTAAAGGCATTGAAGATTCTGCTTTCTTTGTTTACAACCGCCTTATTTCGCTTAACGAAGTCGGCAATGATCCCAGTCACTTTGGATCCAGTAAAGAAGAGTTTCATTCTTTCAATCTTAAAAAATTCAAATCATGGCCTTTAGGACTTTTAACCTCTTCCACCCACGATAGCAAGTATAGCGAAGATGTGCGATTGCGCATCCACGCGATCAGCGATATGCCCGAAAAATGGAAATCTCTTATCTTTCAGCTGCGAAAGGATAATGAAAAGTATTTCTCCCACCTCAATGGAAAAATCATTCCCGACCCCAATACAGAATATTACATTTATCAAATGTTAGCTGCCGTTGGCTCTGAACATCCAGAACGACTGTGGGTCAGTTTAAGAAAAGCGATTCGTGAAGCTGCCACTTTTACATCTTGGAGAAAAATTGATGAAAATTACGAAGCTGCCGTCAAGAAGTTCCTTTTTTCCCTCCTAAATAATCCAAGTAAAATATTTCTAAGTTTTCAGCGCGAAATCGCTCGCCTCGGTCATTGCAACGCGCTTGCATCTCTAGTATTAAAAATGGGATCCTGTGGAATTTTTGACCTATACCAAGGAGATGAACTTACACATCTTTCTCTCATGGATCCTGATAACCGGCGACCAATTGATTTTGAAAAAAGAGAAGAGGAACTGTGCCTATTAAAAAATACTAAGATAAAAATTACAGCACAGGGATTGCGCTTTAGAAGAGATCACAAAGAACTCATGCTTAAAGGGGATTACATTCCTTTAAAAACACATCCTTCTGTGATTGCTTATGCACGCAAATGGAAAAGTGAAGAAATCATCGTGATAGCCCGCCGCTTTTATACTAAAGAAGAAAAACAGGAAACTCTTGTGCTTCCTCAAGCCCTTCAAGGGAAAGTTTTTCAAGATCTCTTTACCCAAACGGAAGTCAAGATAAATCGGAGAGGTCTCCCACTTTCAGAAATCTTAACTCCCAATCTTTTTTCAATCCTGATAAAGAAGCTGTACTGCTGACAAACGCAGAAGGCGTCAGCTTGGCAGCCAATTTTTGATCTTCACTCGTGCCTTGCCTCTCCGGCAATGGTCACTCGCTCCAGACACAAAAATTTGCGCCGCTTCCTTGCAAAATTCTATAGCCGATTGAAACGGAACCAGTATATAAGCCCTTGTTTGCTTTTAAAGCATGGAACGAATGAGTCCCTCAAAATCTTTTTTATTTACATACTCTTCCACATGCTTTGCAGTTGTTCCGATTTCAAGTGCAAAACCTGGGATATGTTGATACACATTGCCATGAGCCAGCTCTTCTTTCATCCGCTTAGCAAAACCATCAACAAATGCATCCCACTTAAAGGAACTTTTTTTAATGGTCTTCACATCGCTTTTGAGATCGGGATTAGAAAGAATATATCCCATAAATCGAAGAGGGTGAACATGATTAATCCTCTTCCCCTTTTTCTCTAAAACACTTTTTTCGAAGACTAGCTGAATAAGATTCTTATCTGCCATCGTACTAATGATCGACTTGATAAATCTCTTTTCCTTGTCGCTAAGCGGCAAACCATAAAAGGGCTCAATAGGACCGCCGGAATTTGCCTGAATCACATGCGCGTTACTAGAAAAAATAAAGGGAGCCTTATCGCCGCTCTCGCATTTTGCAAACTCAAAACCCTCTTGGGGCGTTTCTTTTCTTATAATGGGAGAAGGCTGAACGTCATCCTCATCAAAAATCCACGAATCCTCCTTTATCTCGCTGTTGCGATAAAAAGTCGCTAAAGAGGCGACGCGATCGATGAGCTCCTCCACATGAACTTTTGTCATCAATTGATTTCGCTTAGCTAGAGGATACATCACACGAATCTGCCTATTCTGCTCTTGAAAAAAGCCATCCAAGGATGGCAAAAGATCCTCAAGCTGAAATTCTTCCACAAAGGTTGCGGAAGCATTTAAAAAATCTTCGCAGCGATAGCACTGTTTCCCGAGTAAAAATAGATCAGCGTAATAAGAAGCTAAAAAAGCATGATCGGGTTCACCCGCATTAAAAGAGAGGTATTGCAACGTGTCTAGCAATTTATTCTTGGTCACAGAAAACTCATCTTCAAAAAAGCCACCGTTCCGTGCCGCCTCTGCTTGCCAAAGAAAAATAGAGAGAAGGTTATCCATCGCTTCCTCAGAAACAAAGGCATATCCGTTCACGGGGTAAAAGAAGCGTGGACGTGGATGCACCCAAGTTTCTTCTATGCCACGGGAGCAGAGTTCCATGCGGTTTTGAAACAACTCTTGCAAAAGTAGAGATTTCCAGCTCTCTTTTAAGTCGTGATAAGTTGCGATCGATTTTTGAGTATTGGGATAAAATAGGCGCAAAATCACTTTCGAAATATTCTCATCCTGCCCAATTTGAATCGCTGCGGGAATTTCATCCTTGAAAATAATATCTCCGAAATGTCTTTCAATGATTTCCTGGATATTTTGAGCCGAAAAATCACCGACAGCAATTACTGCGATCTCCTGCGGTTGATCCATATGAAACACAGAGGGATCATCACAAAATGCATTTTCATCGCTGAAGGAATGACAGCTCGTTTCATTGAGGATTTTCTTCTTGCAAATCACCAAAAAATTTTCGAGTTGCCCTGTAGACGATGCTGCCCCATCAAAAGAAAACCTCTCCTCTCCTCCTGAGGACTTTCTGATGACGACCCGCAGTGAACAGCTCTCGGAAGGAAGGGCATTTTCCTGAATATAAGTTTTAACCCCGTTAGAAAGATGCACGATGTGGACTTTTTCTTCCTGGCTTACAGGGTCATCAAGACGCAGCTCTTGCGCAGCTGCAAAATGAGTCAGGACACAAAGCCCCGCAGTAAATAAAACAGAGATCCTCATCCTTTCCTCCTTTAAATTTAGGGGCCGCAAGAGAATGAAGATCTCATCACTTTTTGCAGCCCCCCGAAAGTTTAAAAACAAGCAGGTTGATATATTAAAAAACTTTTATTCTATTCAACCCATTTCTTTCTCAGCAACTCTTTAAAAAACCTAACAGACTATTTTTTAATGCCTTATGAAAAGAAGTTAAGGAGAAAAAGTGGGCTTAAAATTAAAACCACTTTATTTAAAAAAAATTATTTATGATAAGATGCAAAAAGAAGGATGAGCAATGAGGGATCGATGCGCCACACAATCTTTCTTTTTGGAGAGGCGGAAAAAGGAGAGTTTTGCACCCCCTTCCTGTGCAAATCGTTGCCTCAACTTGCCGACACATTTGGGAATCCTCCAGAAGAGAGTTTAGGATTGCTCTACGCCGTTCAGGCGCTACTCTTCCAAAGAGAGCTGATTTATTTTAGAGTCAAAGAAGAAGGCTTTAGCGTTCCCGACTACATGCGCGGAATCCGCTTACTGCAAAATAAAGAGGCGTTTCAAGAATTGACTGCGATATGCATGCCTGGGGTCGGTGATGCAGAGATCATCGGCGCAACCAGCTCAATCTGCTCTCTTTATCGCAGCTTGCTGATTACAACGGAAAAGGACCTCTACGACTATCTCACCCACGTTCGCAAAGCTTAGAGGCGTAGATCTTGCGCAACCTGTTCTTCCTGCCCTGCCTGGAAAAAAACAGCAATAGTAACCGGGCGCGAAGAAGAAGTTACGCAAGATGTCTAGTTTTTTAAGTGAAGTACTGAGCGAGACCTTCGGCGTTTGGCTTCATCCCTTTTGTCCCCGTCCTCCAGTTTGCAGGACAGACTTCGCCATCTTTTTCAAAGAAGATCAAAGCGTCGAGCATGCGCAGGGCCTCGTCGACAGAGCGACCCAAGGGAAGATCATTGATGAGTTGATGGCGGACAATCCCTTGTTTATCGATGAGAAATAATCCGCGGTATGCGATACCCTCATCCTCTTTAAGGACATTAAAATTGCGCGCAATCGATTTGTTCATATCGGAGATCAAAGGATATTCCACCCCCTCAATCCCTCCTTTAGACTTCGGAATATTTAACCATGCCAGATGAGAGAACCAGCTATCGACAGAGCAGCCGACAACTTGAGCATTTCGCTTTTTAAACTCAGGAAGCATCTCCTGAAATGCGTGAAGCTCCGTCGGGCACACAAAAGTAAAGTCTAAGGGATAAAAAAAGAAGATAACGTACTGATTTAAAAAATCGTGCAGAGAAAATGCATCGATGACCTTGCCCTTCTCCACAGCTTTAGCTTTAAAATGGGGAACTGTTTTGCCAATTAATGTTGAACTCATCATTTTTTATCCTTCTATTGAAACCGTTCTTGAGCGTGCGCAATCCACCTTTCTGCGCCTATCGTCGTCGGTCCTCCATGACCGGGATATACCTTCACATCTTGCGGAAGTGCAGCTAACCTCTTTAAAGATGCCCACATGAGAGCAGGCCTCGCCGTTGGAAAACTTAAGTTGCCAATTGTACCTCGGAAAAGAGTATCTCCTGAAATGAGAACTTTCTCTTTCGGCAGGTAAAAACAGACACCACCCGGAGTGTGCCCCGGCGTATGAATCACCTCGATGTTTAAGTTGCCGATAGAAATCTGCTGGCCGTCCGTTAAAAAACCGTCTGGATTCACCCCTGTCACAGGGAAAAAAAGAGGAAGTTTATCTGAGCCCGGGCTTTCGAGGTTTCCAGCATCTTCCTTGTGAATGTAGACGGGAAGGGAGAGGTTGTTCTTCAACAAGGCCACTTCAGCCGTGTGGTCCCAGTGTGAATGTGTGAGCAAAATCATTTGAATCGAAAGCCCCAACTCTTCTGCGCGGCTTAAAATTGTCTCTGTGCTTTCGAAAGGCACATCGATGACAACCGCTCGCTTTGTTTCTGAGCAAGCGATGAGGTAAGCATTGGTGTCGGCCGGACCTGAAGAGAAAATTTCTAAGATCATCAGCCCTCAAAGCGAGTTGACAATACCCCTAAGCTCAAATCGGGTAAGCTGAATAACAAAAAATTGCACCGGAGAGGATTCGAACCTCTGACCTTGCGGTTCGTAGCCGCATGCTCTATCCAGCTGAGCTACCAGTGCATAGGCAACTATCATCTACAATTGTCTGATTTTCATCAAGAATTTGCGCACCGCATTGAAAAAAACAGCACATCCAAAAAATTATTACTCCGCGCAGAAAATCCTTTTTTTCGATAAACTCTCATCAAAAATGAAGTATCATCATCTCTTTCAAGTCAAAAAAGGCGTTTCCTCAGAAGAAGCCTCTCTCGAACTGAGCTTCTATCTTGACTATGTCTATGAAATCGTCGACCAAGAAACGGAAACGGTGCAGATTGGCGGCTATTCGGATGTTAGCTCCTTCTTTCCCAATCTTCAACACTCAACTCTGAAAGACTCCACAATTTCCCAGGACATCGACTGGGATAAACAATGGGCATCTTTTGCTCCTAATTTTCAAGAGGGTTTTGCCCATATCGATTTAGAAGGTAAAGCTCTTCTTCTTAAACCTGGAGCGGGTTTTGGCGACCTCTCCCACCCCACAACCCGTCTTGTCTTGAAGTTAATGGTTCCCTTTGTCAAAGATCATCTTATCTTTGATTTAGGCTGCGGCAGCGGGATTTTATCCGTCGCTGCAGCTCTTCTGGATGCCAAACGAGTTCTGGGAATAGATATAGACCCAGAGGCCCTCACACATTCCCAGGAAAATGCTAAAATTAATGGTGTCGAAGACAGGACCCACTTTTCTAAAAGCATCGAACTTAAGGCTCCGATTGAGCACATTGTGATTCTCATGAACATGATTGAAAGCGAACAAGAGCGGGCTTGGGAAGCTTGTAGGGCACTCCATGAGGCAAATGCCACAGTGATCATTTCTGGCTTACTTTCCTCCCAGGTCCCCGCTTATCTACAGATCATCAAAACCCGAAATTGGACCTTCATTAAAGAGGTTGTAGAAGAGGGATGGTCGGGGCTCATTTTCGAACAAAAGTTTTAACCTGCTAATATTCAGCCTATTCCGATCACCTTCGTTTTTTTATTAAACATATGGTAATTATAATAAATTTTATGTATAATATTAATTATAATGATAATAAATAAGAGGGAAATATGACAATAAGCAATGCTTCATTTGAAAACTTTTTAAACAAAGATATAGATCTTGATAATTATGTAATGACTGAATCGATGAGAACAATCCATCGTTGGAATTTGATTGGCCGTTGGCAAAACTCTCAAAATCTCGATAGAGATCGGCTTTGTAACAATATTGAAACTGCTTTAAATAGATATGGGCCCTTAATGCCAGATCAAAGCGCACAAGCAAAGAAAAATTTGGAAACAATGAAGCAAAAATTCGGAAAATATGAATCGAACAGTGGTACTTCGCTTTTCAAGGCTGCTAACTGTATTGCAACAATCGACAGAATTGTAAAGACCATCGACACTGTGATGAAAAATTCTGTGAAGAGTACCCCCCTTCCCGAACTAGCTGCTCCTAAAAAGAAGACATATTTCGGCAACCTTCAACCACAGGTCGCTCCCCCTGTTCAAACACAGCATCACTTCACAACCCAACCTGTTACTAATAATTCCACTCTTCTGGCCCCAAAGGGGGTCTCTCCAGCCGATTGGAGTAAAAAACCGGCTTCGAACCGAGAAGCAGAAAAGTCTGTTGACACAGAAGCAAAGAGGGCTGCCCAACTAAAGAGAAGAAGAAAATCCGGCTCGAGAAGGAATTCCGCTACAAATGTGCTTGCACGGCAAGTAGCTGATGCCGCGAAGAAATCCCATCGCACCGAAAAATAAATCAATTTGCGTACATAAAAACGCCCCTTTCAGATCTTCTCTGAAAGAGGCGTTTTTATTTTTGGGTTAAGGCCTGTCCTTACATCATATCCATGCCCATGCCACCCATTCCTCCCATACCGCCCATTCCTCCCATACCGCCCATTCCACCCATACCGCCCATTCCACCCATGCCGTCCATTGGCATGCTTGCTTTGGCTTTTGGTTGAGGTTTGTCGGTGATCATAGCAGCGATTGTAATGAGCAGTCCTGATACGGAAGCTGCGTTGAGAAGAGCGCTCTTTGTCACGAGGACAGGATCAATGACACCCGCTTGGAGCAAGTCTTCAAACGTGTCTGTCAAACCGTTGTAACCCCATGCGCCTTCTTTCTCGAAGATTTTTTCAGCGATGAGATTGCCTTGCTTGCCGCAGTTCCTTGCGATTGCGGTCGCTGGAGCAAATGCCGCTTCTCTAATGATCTCCACGCCGATTTGCTCATCCCCTTCCAACTTCAGTTGATCGAGCGATTTTACGGCGCGAAGAAGCGCTACACCTCCCCCAGGGACAATTCCTTCGGCTACAGCGGCGCGTGTCGCATGCAGAGCATCTTCAACGCGGGCCTTTTTCTCTTTGAGCTCAGCTTCCGTTGCAGCACCCACGTTGATCACGGCGACGCCACCGACGAGTTTAGCGAGGCGCTCCTCAAGCTTCTCTTTGTCATAATCAGAAGTGCAGCTGGCAATTTCCGCGCGGAGTTGCGCAATGCGGTCTTGGATTTTTTTGGCATCGCCAGCGCCATCGACAATTGTTGTTTCTTCTTTAGAGATTTTAATTTTCTTCGCTCTTCCAAGCACTTCGAGGCCGACATCTTCGAGAGATAAGCCGACATCTTCCGTGACGACGGTTCCTCCAGTGAGGATAGCGATATCTTCCAACATCGCTTTGCGTCGGTCTCCAAAAGCTGGAGCTTTGACAGCGCAGAGAGGAAGTCCTGCTTTCAGTTTGTTTACGACTAGTGTCGCAAGCGCTTCAGAATCGAGATCTTCAGCGATGATGAGTAGAGGGCGCTGCGACTTCTCCATGACCTTTTCTAAAATAGGAACAAGATCCCTTGCGCTAGAAAGCTTTTTGTCTGTGATAAGAATAAGCGCATTTTCGTACTCGACTGACATTTTCTCTGCATTCGTGACGAAATAAGGAGAGAGATATCCTTTATCAAACTGCATGCCTTCCACAACGTCCAAAGTCGTATCGATCCCTTTCGCTTCTGCAATTGTTATCGTTCCATCCTTTCCGACTTCTTTCATCGCCTCTGCAATGATTCCACCAATCGCAGGATCATTGTTTGCGGAAATGGTCGCGATCTGCTTCACCTCTTCTGGGCTGCTAATTGTTGTTGCGAGTTGGCTCAATGATTCAACCATTTTTTGGGCTGCTTTATCGATCCCGCGCTTAAGGCTCATTGGATTTGCACCCGCAATCACATTTTTAACTCCAGCGGCATAAATGGCTTCCGCGAGTACAACAGCTGTCGTTGTTCCGTCTCCAGCGACGTCGGAAGTTTTTGACGAGGCTTCCTTAACGAGCTGGGCGCCCATGTTTTCAAACTTATCTTTGAGAGCGATTTCTTTGGCGACAGTGACACCATCCTTTGTCGAAAGAGGAGCACCAAATCCCTTGTTGATCACGACGTTACGTCCTTTAGGTCCCAATGTCACAATGACGGCCTTTGCCAAAGTTTTGACCCCTTTCAGGATAGACTTCAGGGCTTCTTCATTAAATTGCAGCATTTTTGCCATAATCTCTTATCTCCAAAATGATTAAATGTATTGTTTAAACAAGAACGCCCAGAATATCATCTTCGGACATGATCAAGAAATCGGCAGCACCATTGTCCGTTTTCACTTCTGTTCCGGCATAGGCGGAAAAAAGAACGATATCGCCGACTTTGAGTTCGAGAGCCTTTAAAAGGCCTTTTTCGTCCAACTTGCCAGGGCCGATGGCGATGACTTCTCCTTGGCGCGGTTTTTCTTGAGCTGTTTCTGGGAGAAGGATTCCTCCTTTGCTCGATTTCATTTCAGATCGTTTCACTAGAACGCGGTTGCCGAGAGGCTTAATGTTTTGCAAGACTGACATAATAGATCTCCGGTTGTCAAAAGAAGAAAGGGTAGGCTAGAAATTGATTTTTGTCAAGGCAAGAAGAATTGTTTTTAGCAAATAAAGAGACCAATTGCTAGTTGGCAGGATAGATCAAGTATTTTTTCCTGTCTTTTAGAAACTCCTCCCTTTCCTTTTTTTCAAAAAGGATTAACTTCCAGGCCACATACTGTTCGTGAAGGAGCAAAGCGAGCATTTCATCGTTTCCGCTAGCCTTGCAAAAAAGTTCTTTTTTGGAGGGCTCGACAGCATTGAGCCGGGCCAAAACCTGCTTCGGGTAAAGATTTTTTAGAATTCCCAAGATCATGAATTGAGAACTGACAGGGCGATAGGTCTTAGGGTCGGTAACCACAATCATGACCCCCTGACAATCTTTGCCTTTGTGAGCTCCGTAGAAAGGACGGTAGTGAAAAGGCAGAAAGTGGACGCCAGGAAGCTTCTGATCATTTAGCTTATCGGCAAATTGACGCGCCTTGATCCAAGGAGCTCCGACAACTTTGAAGGGAAGCGTATAGCCAATGCCAATATTCACAAGAGAAAGTTCGCCAAGAAGACCTGTGGAAGCATAAAATTGGGGAGTATCCGATTCAGGAATATAAGGGCTCGTGGGAATCCAAGTAAGCCCAGTATCGGCAAAGCTCATTGAACGTTTCCATCCTTTCATGGGAATCACTTTCAATTTGCATCCCACTTGATACTTGTCGTTGAATAGACGCGAAAGTTCACCGATGGTCATTCCGTGACAGTAAGGCACATTCACATAGCCGATGTAGGAGCGCCATTTTTTTTGTAACATTGGACCATCAACGATTAAGCCATTGATCGGATTAGGTCTATCAAGGACAAAGACAGGGATGCCTTTTTTTGCCGCTTCTTCCATCACATAAAAAAGCGTCGTCGTATATGTGTATGACCTACATCCAATATCTTGAATATCGTAAACGAGGACATCAATTCCGTGAAACATTTGCTCCGTGGGACGCCTGGTGCTCCCGTGGAGATTGTAAACAGGAATACCCGCTGGTCCTTTCTTTTCTGCCACTTGTTCATAGGCGTAAGCTTGTCCTGTAAGACCATGCTCGGGAGAGAACAAAGCAACGAGTTTGACATCGGCCGCATGCTGAAGGAAAAGATCGATCGTCGCAGTCATTTGGCTGTTAACACCTGTATGGTTAGTGATCAACCCCACACGCTTCCCTTTAAGCTCATGAAGCTCTTCTCGGAAAAAAACGTCCACGCCAAGCTCAATCGTAGCTGTGAATGAAGGCAAATGAGCAATAATAAAAAAGAATGCACACACAATCCAATTAATATGCATTTTCATAAGAACTCTCATTATTATTCGATTCCTTCCCTTATCAACTTGAATAAATTAGTTGTCAAACGTTGTTTTTTCTGCTATAAGAAGACAAGAGACGCCTATCTTCAGAGCAGGAGCCATTATGACAGCTAGAAAACCCGAGTCGGAGCACCTGAAACACGCCAGACAAATTCTGTCAAACGCCCAAGGTCAAGCTCTATCTCTCGAACAACGAGAAAAGCTGGCTGTAGAATTGGCCTCAAGCATGCTTAAAGAAGCAAATTGCACGATTACCTGGTCTGAAAAACAGATTCAAGCTGAACTTTCCCGCATGATGCGAGATCCTACCGGAAAAGTATTCACGACAAGCATGACAGACCAATGTTTTCGCAGCCATAAAAATTCGAGGGTCGCCGATCAGCTCGTTTATTTGCTCAACAAATTCGGCGTGCCGCGCTATCTAAGCTGGAGCAAGCGCATGGCTCTTGGTGCATTCCAAGCAATTGGCAAGGCATTCTCCTGGCTTCTTGTTCCGATCGCCACCTTGACTTTGCGCAAAGCAACGGCGAAAGTCATTCTACCAGGAGAAAAAACCGCTTTGAAGAGACATATGGAGAAAAGGCGCAGAGAAGGCGTCCGACTGAACTTAAACCATCTTGGCGAAGCAATTCTTGGCGAAGAGGAGGCAAAGCGCCGCCTCGCTATCTATCTTAAAGATCTTGAGCAAGAGGATATCGAATACATTTCTGTAAAAATCTCGACCATTTTTAGTCAGATCAACCTCCTCGGCTGGGAAGCGACTTTAGAAACGCTTTCCGAGAGATTGAGACAGCTTTATCGAGTGGCGATGAACCATAATTTTCAGCGAGCCGATGGAACTCTTGCCCCTAAATTCGTCAATCTCGACATGGAGGAGTATCGCGATCTCATTCTTACGAAAGACCTTTTTAAAAGGGTTCTTGACGAGAGTGAGTTTAAACATTTTTCCGCCGGTATCGTATTGCAAGCCTACCTCCCCGACTCACACGCTATTCAAAAAGAACTCACGGAATGGGCAATGACTCGCGTTTCTCAGGGTGGAGCACCCATCAAGATTCGCATTGTGAAAGGCGCTAACCTCGCTATGGAACAATTTGAGGCGAGCGTTAGGGATTGGAACCAAGCCCCTTATACTAAGAAATCCGATGTCGATGCCAACTACAAAAAGATGGTAACTTATGGATGTCAGCCTGCACACGCCGGCGCCGTCCATCTCGGCATAGCCAGCCACAACCTTTTCGATATCGCTTACGCTATGCTCATGCGCGCTGAAAATAATGTCCGCAAGGAAGTCAACTTTGAGATGCTAGAGGGAATGGCTGATCACATCCGCAGAGTTGTTCAAAAACTTTCCAACGACATTTTGCTCTATTGCCCCGTGGCGACAAAAGAAGATTTTCAAAGCGCCATTGCTTATTTGATCCGTCGCCTCGATGAGAACACAGGAGCGGACAATTTTTTGCGCGTCACTTTCGGCTTGAAGCCAGGAACTTCAGAATGGGAAGAGCAAGTAAGGCTGTTTTACACGGCTTGTCAGGAAATGAATACCGTCTATACAAAACCGCGCCGGACTCAAGACAGAAACCTCCACCCCAAACATCTTCCTTTAACTGCACATTTTGAAAATGAATCCGACACAGATTTTTCTCTACCGCAAAATCGAAATTGGGCAGAAAAACTCATTTCCAAATGGAAAAACCACAAACCGGAATTCATTCCGCTGATGATCGCTGGAAAAGAAATTTCTGAGAAACGCTCCCAAGGCCAAGGCGTTGCGCCTACCAACCCAAGCATCTCGCTTTACCAATATGCTCTTGCTAAGTGGGATGACATCGATCAAGCGCTACGTAGCGCAAAAGAGTATCAAAACACATGGGCGAGGACCTCCGTCGATGAACGAGCTAAACTTCTTTCTCAGGCCGCTCAAAAAATGAGAGAAAGACGCGCTGACTTGATCGGTGTGATGATGCTTGATGGAGGAAAATCCGCTCTTGAAGCGGATCCGGAAGTCTCTGAAGCGATCGATTTTGCGGAGTACTATCTTCGCAGTATGAAAAAAATGGCTGCCTGCAAAGACATTGAGTGGACTCCAAAAGGAACGATTCTCGTCGCGCCTCCATGGAACTTTCCCGTTGCCATTCCCGCCGGAGGAATCCTTGCCGCTCTAGTTGCAGGCAACTGCGTTCTCTTTAAGCCTGCTCCCGAAGCTGTGCTCTGCGGCTGGGAACTGGTGAAAACACTTTGGGATGCCGGCATTCCTAAAGAAGCTCTCCAATTCATTAATTGCGACGATGAGCCTATCGGCTCACAACTCATTGCAGACCCGCGCGTTGATTGCATCATTCTTACGGGCGCCACGGCAACAGCGAAGCTTTTTATGCGCTTACACCCCGGGCTGGACCTTTCTGCAGAGACAGGAGGAAAGAATGCAATCATTGTCACCGCTCTTGCTGACAGAGATCTTGCAATCAAGGATGTGACTCATTCCGCTTTTGGACATTGCGGACAGAAGTGCAGCGCCTGTAGCTTATTGATCCTCGAAGCAGAGGTGTATGACGACCCCCATTTTTTAGCTCAGCTCAAAGACGCAGTTGAAAGTTTGAAAGTCGGTTCGTGCTGGGACTGTTCCTCAAAGATTATCCCCCTCATTCGCGAGCCTCACGACGATCTGATCCGAGGCCTCACCACTTTGGACAAAGGGGAGAAATGGCTCGTCAAACCTGAGCAAGATCCTTATAATCCTCATCTCTGGTCGCCTGGGGTCAAGCTCGGTGTAAAGCCTGGAAGTTACAGTCATCAAACGGAGTTCTTCGGACCTGTTTTGAGCGTGATGCGCGCTGAAAATCTTGAAGACGCCATCCGCATTGCAAACGGCACTCCCTATGGCCTTACATCAGGCCTACAAAGCCTAGACGAAAGAGAACAAGAAATCTGGATGGAGAGGATCGAAGCAGGCAACTGCTACATCAACCGCGGGACGACGGGTGCGATCGTTCGAAGACAGCCTTTCGGAGGTACGAAAGGAAGCAGCTTTGGCAATGCCGCAAAAGCCGGCGGCCCCAATTACGTCATGCAGTTTGCAAGACCAACGGAAATTTCTCTTCCTCAAGAAAGGGCTCCTGTCAACGAAGCCATTAACCATCTCACTTCTCTTCTTAAGAAATACGAACTATCAGCCGAAGAACTAGGAGTTTGGTATGCCAGCACAACCAGTTACGCGTATTGGGCAACGCGGTTTGCAGAAGACCATGACCCCTCCCAAATCATCGGACAAGACAACCTACTTCGCTACAGACCCCATAAAAAACCCTGCTTCCGCATCCAAGATAGCGATACCCCTCTCGACACCTTAAGAGTCCTTGCAGCCGCATTGAGCTGCGGAGCCCTTATCGAACTCAGCTGGGCCTCAAGCCATGCCCATAGCGAGATTCGCGATCATCTCCGATTGCATTTCAAACACCTGACGATCCATGAAGAAAGCGACGAGCAATTCGCCCAAAGAATAAAAGAAGGACAGTACCGCAGAGTCCGCTTCATTAGCCAGCCACCCGAAGTCTTAAACGATGCAGCCAGCGAATCTGCGACCTTCCTCGATTTCGCACCCGTCCTTTCCAACGGAAGATTTGAGTTGCTTCACAATTTAAGAGAGATTAGTTTCAGCATTGATTACCACCGCTATGGAAACCTTGGCACTCGCGAGGGAGAGCCCCGCAAACCCCTAACCTAAAGAGATTATGATCGCAACCTACTTTATCAAAGCCCTTCTTCAGCTAAAAACAAAGCACGCCCCCCTTCAGGTAACAAAGAAGAAAAAACTCAGGTAATAGCAACGTAAACCGCTAAAAAGCACAAAATGATTCCCATCGCTTTTGTGATAACCATTTGAAATCGGGAAAAATGTTTTTGTAGCAGCCTATGCGTGATCATATAGGAAAGCAGCACAAACCACGCAAAACCGGTAAGCGCAACGACGCCACCCATCATTGCCTTTCCTGCAAAACCCATTCCGGGATCGATAAATTGAGTGAATATGCTTAACATGAAAAGAGTGGCTTTGGGATTCAGCAAATTGCAAAGAAATCCTGAAAGAAAGGGGCGATGCTTGTTTCCTTTCCTCGTCTCAGCAGGAGTTCCTTCCGGGGACATCTTTTCCTTCAGAAGCATGATCCCTAAATAAAAAAGATAGCCAGCTCCCAAATACTTCAAAATGAGAAAGAGAAGTGGAGATTCCTGGATGATGATCGCGAGGCCAAATAAGCAATAAGAGACGTGAATCAAAAGCGCACAGCTAATCCCCAGCGCAGTTAGAACCCCCGCCTTGAAGGTCCCTGACAGGCAGTTTCTCGTGACAATGGCAAAATCAGGCCCAGGGCTGATCGCTGCCAGAAGACTGATCAAGGCTACAGCGCCTACGCTCCCAAAATCCATAGCGCTTCCTTTATTTAGTTCGGAATTTAATGAGATTTATAGCTAAAATGATTCAATAACAAAATTTTAAATTTATCAGTGATGGCCCCAACCTGGGCCACAACCCTTGCAGAAAGAAAACTATTCCAAAAATTAGCAGTACAACTGCAAATACAATAAGACTTCTATCCAATTTTTTATACAAAACTTTGTATCCTATTACAAAAAAACCAAGAAATCCCCAAAATGCTAAACTCAGCTCTGTCGGCCATCTGAAAGCATATTTAGGAATGAATAAGCTCGCAAATAGCAACATAGAGTAAAATAACTTCTCGTTTTTTTCTTTAAAGCACTTATACAACCCCCAAACAAAACCTACGATATACCTCTCGTGAATCAAGAAACCGTTTGATAAAAATTCAACTTGACATGTAACCTGCTGAACATGATTTTCTTAAGCGAAGCTCAACGCGCGCAACTCAAAACCC
>JAJPIB010000045.1 GCA_021324995.1 Chlamydiia bacterium
CCGGGATTGGACGATCGAATCTAGCCCCTATTTCTAATAGTGGCGACGATTCGATCGCGCCAATCGCGGGAGCTTTCGCTTCGGTCCTAAACCAAATTTTCAGTCACATTGGGTATAACATTTGAGCAGTTTTCTGAAAATCTAAAATTCAAAATACAACATTCCTCAGAGTCTATCTGAAGATTCAGTTCTATACTGCTGATGTGTGAAAGTTAGGGAATTTGCCAACGCTGAAGGTGGCAGATTTGCACCCGCCCCACCCGCCTAGTTATACCCAACGTGACTGAAAATTTGGTTTAAGACCGAAGCGAAAGCTCCCGTGATTGGCGCGATCGAATCGTCGTCCGTATTAGAAATAGGGGCTAGATTCGATCGTCCAATCCCGGGGCTTTGGCTCGGTCTTAAATCGGAATTTTCAATCACGTTGGGTATAAGTTGATTTAAAAGCAACAATGTCTAAAACTTCGAGAGTTTAAAGCAAATGGAACACCCATGCATTTACCCAAGATGACTGAAAATTGGGATTTAAGACCGAGTCAAAGCCTGGGGCTTGGACGATCGAATCTAGCTCCTATTTCTAATAGGGGCGATGATTCAATCGAGCCAATCGCGGGAGCTTTTGCTTCGGTCCTAAACCAAATTTTCAGTCACCTCGGGTATAGAATATCGATCCGTTGCCTCTCGATTTGTCTGCTTCTTTTTTGTTTTTCTATCGATTGTCACTCTTCTCATAGTAAAAATAGAATTCCTAATGCCCCAAACTGGATGAAAAGGCAGATAAAGGAAGATTTGCTTTGCTACAAAAATAGAAAGATTTCCCTAAAAAAAATGGATAAGTTGTTTCAAAACCATGCGAATGATTGGTTGCTTGTTAAGTTTTCAATTGAAGGAGGGAACGTCGATCTGACTACAAATATTGCCAAGGACCATTTTCTGTATCATAGAGTGATTTCCTATTACAATGTTCTTGTCATGCTTGCAGAGAGATTCTATTTGCCTGACATACAGTTTCTTATCTCCATGGCTGATGGCGTTGAGCTATCCGACAGGGTCCTAGAGGATGTACCTATTTTTGGCATGTGTAAAAGTGTGGGGCAAAAATGCATTTTGATCCCTGACTTTGATATCCTGAATCAAGGGTATCAAGTGCTAGACAATTTGGACATCGAACGGCTGGATCTACCGTGGGAAAACAAAATTCCCTCTCTAATATGGAGAGGGTCAACAGCACAAAATGGTCTTTTGATTAGCAATGATAACGTGCATCAATTCTCAAGAGTTAAACTCTGCGAACTTTCCTTACAGCACCCTCACCTTATCGATGCAAAATTTACTATTTTTGCACAACTTGGCGAATCGATCCCTTACCTCCAACAGTTTGAAAGTGGAATGATGAGTTTTGAAAGTCAGCTCAATTATAAGTATCATATTCTTATTGATGGTAACGCAAGTTCCTATTCAGCGTCAGGCTGGAAGTTTTTTGCTAATTCAACGATCTTTAAGCCACACTCTCGATGGATTCAGTGGTACTATTCGGGACTTCATCCCTGGGTACATTATATTCCTGTAACAGAGGATCTAAGTGATTTAGTCGAGAAAATCCACTGGACAATCCATCATGATTCTTTAGCAAAGGAAATTGCTCATCACTCTCGAAAGTTTGCTCTTTCTCACCTAACACATCCAAATAATCTATTGTATTTACGCCTAGCTCTTTTAAAATATAGCAAATTGAAGTTCAAGCATACTGACTGAGCGCGACTTTCTATTGCAAACATTCTAAAATTTGATTATATCGCGATTGAAAGCTGGAGAATTTGCCATCGTTGAAGGCGGCTGATTTGTATCCGACCCCGCCCAGGCAACTATTGAGAAACTAGTGCACTGTATACCCCGCGTGATTGAAAATTTGGATTTAAGACCGAGCCAAAGCCCCGGGCTTGGACGATCGAATCTAGCCCCTATTTTTAATAGGGACGACGATTCAATCGTGCCAATCGCGGAGCTTTCGCTTCGGCCTAAACCAAATTTTCAATCACGTTGGGTATACAGAGCATTAGAGCCTGGAGCGAGCAGGACGGGAAGATGTCCCTTCGGCTAAGGCAAAACTCCAGCTTTCAAGTGGAAGCAGTGTCGCAGGAGGAAAGCTTGGAGTGTGCTATGATATTGAAAAGTTATGAGGGGGTTACAGCAAGGTTTTTGCGTAGAAATGAGCGTCTTATTCATTCCCTGGAAACAGAAATGCCGCTTGTTTTTGAAGCAAAAGAGCGTAAAGATGTCAAATTTTTGCAGGAGTTTCTCAAGGTTAATTCAGAGAGCTTGATGGAAGATGTTGCCAAATATGGCGCACTTCTTTTTCGCGGCTTTGAGATTCACTCCGATAGAGATTTTGAAAATGCCATTCTCAGCATCGAAGGATTGCAAGGCATAAGCGAAGCCTTTATGGCTGAGCAGGGACGGGAAAGGGTAGGCGATCTCAAATACGTTTTGCACACCAACACCATTTTCAAAACCGGAGGCACGCTTTACCTAGGAGGATTTCACAGCGAAAATTATTACAACCCCGACGTTCCTGGATTCATTTCATTTTGTTGCTTGAAACCGTCGGATGTCGGCGGGGAAACAGGTCTTATCAATATGGAAAAAGTTTACGAGCATCTTGATGAGGAGTTAAAGAAAAAGTTAGAAGATAAAGCGTGTCTCGTCGAGAAATGGTTACTGCGCGATGTTGCCGACAGGTATAAAATTTCGATTGAGATGCTTGAAGGAATCTGTCATCAATTTGATTTACCCATCGTCGGAGAAGGAGAAAATAGGCTGATCCTTATGCATAAGCCGAATGTTTTCTTGCACCCTGTCACGCAAAAGAAAGCGCTGCAAATCAACTTTTTTTCTTTACCCACTTTAAATAAGGTATTACGCAAGGATTTCCTAAAAGATTATCAAGGCAAGACCTGGTTTTGGCATCGCTTTGTCTGGAAGTTGCCTCATTCTATCTTCAAGGCGATAGAAAATGTTTTTGTATTTTTTGCTACCTTGCTTCATTCGCCTAAGGAACAATTGAAGATAGCTGCATCAAAAAAGAAAACGCAAAAGGCATTTGAAAAACTGGGTCAAAAGTTCCCCAAAGTAAGTTCCTGTTTTTCAGAAAAAGACATCGAGCATCTTTCTGGTTTGATGCGCAATTTTTATTGTTCGTCGCTGTGGAAAAAAGGCGATATTCTTTTGGTAGATAACAAAAAAGTGGCTCATGCGGGGATGCCTGGGACAGGTCCTAGGTTAGTACGAGCTTTAATTTCTAACCCTCTTGAAATGGGTTATTCTCCGACTCAATCAGGTTGTTTTATTTGCCAGGATCGCATGACCTCTAGCATTGGCGCTCATATCGCAACTGCATGCGCTTCAGAAAGAACATCGAAGTTGTCATCCCTTTGCGATATTAACTGAGTTTTTGGGTTTCTTTCATAACCGCACCTAGGCCGAATTTTGTAAATTTTGACACGTTAAAACGTTTGCAAACCTGACGCCCATTGTAACGAACCCGTATATATATATTGGTGCTGTTCGGGCCGCTTCGCTTGTGCTCTTGACTCTTCACTTTTGAATCGAAGTACTCAAAAAAAGAAATAATCTTTTGTTACTTAGCTAAAAGTAGATTATGATGTTGCGTGATTATACCCAATGTGACTGAAAATTGGGTATGCACACTTTACCCGCGACTATACCCAACGTGACTGAAAATTTGGATTTAAGACCGAGCCAAAGCCCCGGGCTTGGACGATCGAATCTAGCCCCTATTTCTAATAGGGACGACGATTCGATCGCGCCAATCACGGGAGCTTTCGCTTCGGTCTTAAATCAAATTTTCAGTCACGTTGGGTATAGAGAAGTTGGTAAAGTACTTAATAAACAGACGACACATTCTGTTACCCCAAGATAGGATTTCATGCGCATAAAAAACGTCCTTATTCTTTTTTTTCTTGGGTGTTTAAACTGTTTTGCATCCCCTTATCCAAGCTTGGATAAAGGGATGCAATCAAAGATTGCACCTTATCTTCTCCCAGCAAATCATCCGATGAAAGAAAAGCTAGACATGCTTTTTTCTCGATCGCGAGCCTTGGAAAATGAAAAAGCATTTATTGACGCAGGATTTGAAGTGATTTCAGGTCCACGAGTGTATAGCTTTGTCATTGTAGCGCGTCATCCGGAAGTACCGGGATATGTCTTTAAACTTTATCTTGATTCAGAAACACGAATGCGAAATGGTATCCCGCACTGGGAATGGCTGGTTCAGCGGTGCGCAGGAGCAGAATCGATTCGAAAATTGATTAAACGCAAAAATATACGTCATTTTTCCGTGCCCGATAAATGGCTGTATGTTCTACCTGCTTATCCCTTTTCTAGTGCTGTCCATCCTGAACTCATTGTCTTGATGGAAACTGATATGGAGCTAGAAAGCAAGGAGGTGTCAAGGCAGATGTGGAAAACGGGTATCACGCGGAAACATCTCGATGAATTGTATGCAATTTTTAAGCATGGTTATGGGGGGCCTGGTGTGGTCAAATTACCTGCTAATGTCCCATATACGAAGAATGGAAAGTTTGCATTTACCGATACAGAAGATCCTCCGGCAGATCTCAAACTGAAATACATCAAAAAATATCTGTCTAAAGAAATGCAACGCTATTGGGAACGCCTTATCGGTGAGTAGAATGCATATAATGATTTAATAGTTGAACAAACAGTTGAGGGACTTTATCCATAACATCAGGAGGTTCCACATAAGCGATGCGCATTTGCGTTCTACCGGGATTAGACTTTCCTAGCTGACGCGAATAAAAATTTGACATCGGAGCGACGAGAAGAGTCATTTTGATCCCATTCATCTCCACGTATCCTTTTTGAGCGCAATACATCACGAAATCTGTCGCCTCAAAATTTGCATCGACATGATTGCGAACATCGACAATCGTGTATAAAGCAGCATCGGGTGCTGAAATGATGAGATCCGGCAACTCCTTTTTCAAACCTGATGCCAGGCTTTTTGCAATTTTTCGGTAATAATTTCTTTGCAGTTCAAACCATGCTTGTAGCTTTTCTTTAGATTCATAGAGAAGAGCCCCAAAAATGTATTGGCCAATCACATTGGCGCAAAGATTGGCTGTATTTTCAGCAACGGCTTGCATGTGAAAGTCCTTGTTATCGGTTAAAAGGGCTCCGATGCGTAGGCCGCATGCATTCCAAACTTTTGAAGACGATTCGATGCTGATACGTCTGCCTGTGATCCCCGGGACATCTTTTTCTGTGATTCCCCAAATGCTGCTGGTCTGTTCGGGAGTGAAGAAAATTTCGCGATAGGCTTCATCGCTGAGCATCCACAAGTTATGTTTTGCACACAGTTGCCCAAGGTCATTGAGAACTGCCTGAGAATAAAATTGACCCGTGGGATTATCATAGGGGATGACTAGCAAGGCAGCAGGACTTGTCTCTTTAATCGTTTTTTCAATCTCTGATAACTTGGGCAAGCTAAATTTGCCATTTGCCTCCAGTGTGCGAGTTAAGGCAGTTGTAGATCGGCCCGTGCGCTCTGCCATGGAAGCATAGTTGGGATAAGTTGGATCGATGAGCAATAAAGGTTTGTGAGAAGAACCCGCAGGTCCGCAGACTCCAAGAATCGCCAGTTCCATTGCCTGACTTCCTCCATCCGTGACTTGGCTAAAGATGCCTTGTGAAGAGAATCCACTACTTTCGATTAAGTGCAAAAAGGCGCGATTAGTTTCCACTTCCCCTACGGTCGTGGAATATTTGACTATTCCCTTTTGAAAAGGGCTTTCTTGAGAATCTAAAGCAAACATCCTTTCCATCATTGCGGGATGCATCGGAAGAGAAACATTTCCGATCGCCGTATTGACAGCAACGACTTGATCAGTGCGTTTGAGAAACTCTATTTGTGCTAAGCGAATGGGCGAGGGAGACCGGTTCTGGAAATGTAGAGATAAAGAGGGTTTCATAGCACAGCGCAATTATGGATATATTTTTTAATTAGTACAATTGGGAGAGTTTTTTAGCCAGAGCGAATCGTGCAGATGGAATTTTTCCAATTAGGCGAATGAGCGTATTTCGCACTCGTTTAGCAAAAGGAGACTCGAGGGTTGCTACCCTCATCATTTGATCTGTAAGTTTCACAACGGAACGAGCGATTTGCTGCCTGTTTTTTTCCCAAACATCCAGAGGGACTTCACTTCCATTTTTCAGCATTTCGTTCAGCGCAGATGCTAGAGAAATCGCATCCTGAATACCAATATTCATCCCTTGTCCTCCGGCTGGACTGTGCACATGCGCAGCATCGCCAGCAATGAGAATTCTTCCGCGCCTTAGAGTTTTGGCAATCCGATGATGAATGCGAAAACGTGAGCTCCATAACAAATGACGAATGGCGATACCCTTCATTGCTGGTCCACGCTCGTCAAGAAGTTTCACAAGATCATCTAAGGTGGGTTTTGAAGGATCTTCATCGACAGCAGCAATTAACCGAAACTGATTTTCAGGTAATGGGACAACTGCTAATAGTCCCTCCTTGGAAAAGAAGAGGCTTGCTTCTTTCAAATCTAATGGCCAATCCATTTCAACATCGGCTAGAACAAAGTTATCTTGATAATCGCCTCCTTCATAGGGGATGTCAGCCTGCTCGCGAATGATACTATGCATTCCATCGCATCCGATAAGCCATTGCGTATGAATAGTTTTGAGTTCGTTTTTTGTTCTGATCTCCAGCTCAACCCCATTTTTCTCAGGACGAATTGCGATGACTTCGCAGGGACGATGCACAGTGCCCCCAAGTTCTTGGAGTTTCTTGAATAAAATACGTTCCGTGCGATCTTGGGGACACGTCAGTACAAAGGGATATTTTGTTTTCAAGTTTTTAAAGCTGATACTGGCAAGCAACTGATTTCGATCTCTTATCCGGAAAGTGTCGACAGTAAATCCATATTTGAGGAGCTCTGCAGTGGCACCTGATGGCTCTAGGACTTCGAGGGTGCGTGCGTGGATCGCAGCTGCGCGAGAGGTATTGGCACCCGCTTCAAGACGGTCCAAAATTAGAGAAGAAATGCCCAGACGTTTGAGTTCAAGACCGAGCGCGAGACCTGTCGGGCCAGCACCAATGATGACAAGGGTATATTGGGATGCATTCATTTAGAACCGGTAAGCGAAGTTGACGTCGACACCATAATAATTGTACAAATTTTTAGGCAGGCCAAGCGCAACACCGCTAGATGATTTAGCAGTAGAATGCCCGTCTTGCCAATGCACGTAGAACGGATTGAGAATGATTTGAAACTTATTATCGTTTGTGAGTGTGAATGTGTGTGGTATGGCGACATAAATATTGGTTAGAGAGTTTTCGAGCGACCAACGCGCTCCCCCGAGAGGGAAGATAGAAACACTCGAGAAAACTTGGGGCATCCATGTAAAATCGATGCCAACGGTAAACCAAGAGTTTGCGCGATAGTTGCCAAGCCATCCGAGGGGAACATAGAACTCATTGAAGATAAATCGTACAGAACCACCTGATTTGGGAGATAACCTTTGTTTCAAGTAGTGGTAACCAAAGCCTGTATAGAGCGAAAGATCCCAATCATCGCGGGCAAAAGTATATCCTAGCCTTTCAAAGCCTTCATAATTGGTAAAAGTGCGTTTTTGACAGTGGCCGTGCATTGTACCCTGACGCCATATAAACTTAGCGGCTCCATAGAATTGGTTCGAGGGCCTATACTCATAGAAAGCTTGGGCACCACCGAGATTACCATTGAAGGAATGATGACCTTTGGGCTTGAAGTGGATATAGGTATAGTTTCCTCCGATTTGAAAACGGGAATTGAGTTCGATAAGAGCTGGTGGTGAATTATCTTTTTTCTGATTGGGCTGATCTTGATAGGCGAAAAAAGAACGGCGAACATGAAAGTCTTCATCTACATCCTCATCAAAGGAAATCTCATCGTCGTCCTCATAAAAGGGAGCAGTATCCAGATAGGACTCGTCGCTATTGTGCTCGCAGTAAAGGGAAGGCGAAGAAACGATGAGAGAAAGTACAACGGTTTTCCAAAACATGCTCCTATTCATCGGCAACCTCTAATCCTTTTAGTTCATACTCCTCAAAGTATAATCGTTTCAAAAAAATGTCTATATTTTTTAGAACCCTGAGAGTGTTACGCAGTTCTGGCTTCTATTTGATCTTTTGATGTACAAATAATTACTGTAAATGTATCCCTTAAAAAGTTCGGTACGATCCCAAACTGTAAGGTTTTGTTTATTGAGGATGATTTTATGAGATTTCTCTTAGCACTCATCGTTGCTCTTTCTTCTTCTGCATTCGTTTACGCCGATGCGAGTACTTTTTCGAGACAGCGCCTTGTCACATTCTATGACACATTTTTCTGTGATGAAAAAGGGGATTTAGCCGCCACTGGCCTGACAACGCCTTGCTCAATCATTCCGATCAACCCATTCGTTCCTCCTCCCAATCCACCTGCGCCGCCTTTTAAAGCAGGCTTTTTACCTATTGTAATCGTCAATAACAGCACTTTACCCGATAGTCAAGTCTATGTGGTTCTAACGGGAAAGGATCAAACGACACAAATTCAAGCTTTTGTCAGCGTTGATCCGTCGACGGGAGTGGGTACACTTGTGACCGCAAATCCTGGAGATAATGCGATCAACTATGCGTTATTGCTCTCTCAGCTTCCTGCTGCAAGCACAGGAAGAGTGATCTACTTGCCTCACATCATCGGAGGAGAAGTGTGGTTCTCAATGCAGCAGAAGCTCAATATGCCTGTCAATGCTCCGCATGATATTGTGCAGCCTAATTTCCTAAGCTCCTCTGATCCAAATTATTATACCAATTTTGATATTTTTGAAGTGGCTTACACATCGAACTCTACTCCTAATATCGCTGCGGATGCCACAGCGGTCAGCTTCCATTCCATCCCTCTTTATGGATTCATTTCAACACCCTCCAGCAGCAATAACACCACTGGCTTGTACCAGCCGAGGAGTTACATCATGGGTCATGCGCAAAATGTTTTTACGGCGTACGCGCGTGGGGCTGCAGTCACTCAATGGAACCAATTATTCTTAAAAAACGGCAACACGATTTTACGACTAATAGCAACAGGAAAGGCGATTTCTAACACACCGACGCCCATTTTCGATCAGAACTATTTGGACAATGCAGCATCTTACGGATATAGCTACATCAATGACATCTGGACAAGTTTGACCAGTTTTTACCGAGCCCACCCATTAGTCTTGACGATTCCCAATGGAAGTCTTGAGACGTATACTGGGGTAATCAATCCCGATAATACCATCACGTTTACAAGTAGCCCAAGCGCCTATCAAGTCGTATTTTCTGCTCCCACCACCACAGCCCCTACAACCAGCTTCAACATTTTCTCAGCAGTCACTTTGGTGCAATCGGATACTTCCCCAGGAGCCGCAGATGGGGTTCAGCTTTTTAAATTGTTCGAAGAGGCAATCATCGCAGGGCTTGTTCCCACAGCCAATACCTTGAGCAATCCCTACTTGTTAGCCAATCAGAGTAACTATTACAACATAAATACTAACTTAAGCGCTCCAGGACAGTCCTCAGGACCCTGGTATGATCTTTATTCCAAAGCGCTGCATTCCTTAGGATTGATTTACACATTTGGGTTTGATGAACCCTTATGGCCGCAGGTGCAAATCTTTTCCAATACGTTGGAGCCAACGACGTATTTAGGAATCACAATTGGAAGTGTGCAATAAGAAGTTGGTCAACAGGAAAAATAGGCTCTCGGCAGCAAAAAATGCAACCGAGAGTACGAAAATTGAAACTACAGTTTTGCAAAGCCAAATTCTGTCAATGGAATGCTTGCTTGTTTGGTTATAATTTCTTGATTGTTTTTTTCAAATTCACGGAAAATTTCTTGTTCAGCAAATTGCTTAACCGCTGTCATCCCAAATGTATTAAATAGCTTCTTAACTTCTTCGATTCCATTTTTATCAGCGAATTCAGCGATAGTATGGGGTTTGCATTTTTCCATCACCGCTTGAATTGCATGACGATGAAGGATATTTTGACGCCTACGGTCATCTTTAAATAGCTCATTTATAGTCGTAATGAGATCGTTTTCTGCAGGGGCGATCTTACTTATACATTGATAGTGCGCCCATTGACTGGTGGGATTGGGCCAAAACGTCTCCGCTTCTTTTTTGTTGCAAATGCCACAGCGCTCTGAACTGTAGTATTTTTTTTGTTCGAAGGTAATCGAAGATTCTTCATGATTGTACAAAAAACTAACATCAAAACTCATAAGTTACTTAACCCTCTTGGTTTAGGTGGATAGAATAGCAGTGAGTTCCATTTTAAATCTAGGGATCTGCTAATCCTTTCAGGGTACAGGATATTATGAAATTTTTATAGAGTCGGAAGAGGCGCTTCTTCAAACTCTATTCATCGCGGAGAATATTTGCTTTTGCAAGAAAATCAGCTTCAGCAAAATCTAATGATGCATTTGATGGCTTCGATTCTCTAGGGCAGAAGAACTTCGCTGCTTACGTTTCTCGTAGAGCAAAAGGGTTGGTACAATGATAACGATCGTTCCAACGACTACCGCCGTAAGGGGATAGATAGTTGAGTTGTAAAGCGAGCTTGTCATCCCGACTACCAAGGCAGCGATCAATAAGCGAACGCTTGTGATCAGGCTCGCGGTGATTCCTTTGATATCAGGAAGAATTTCCATCCCCTCAGGAAAATAAAGACCGATGATCCAATTGGCGCCAAAAGCATAAATAACCATGCCTAAAGTGAGTAAATAAGGATCGCGCGGAAAGATTAAAGTGACAAGCGCAAGTTCCAATCCTCCAGCCAAACAGAGAATTAATCCTGCCTTTTTAATCTTTGGAATGCCCCATTTGGCGATAGTGCGATTAAGAAAGAGGCTTCCCATCACCCATCCGCCAAGGATTGCTGCTTGAATAAAGGGAAAAATAGCCTTACTCATTCCAAATTCAACAACAAAAAGAACAGAAGTGCCTGATAGGAATGCGATATAACCTGCGAATGAAATGCTTGTTGCAATGGTTAATTGCCAGAAAGGCAAGCTTGTAAATGCGGATTTGAAGTCCCTTAATACAGACTTCATTTGAAAAGAAGTTCGCTTTTCTTTTGCAAGCGTTTCATCAAAGAAGAATAGGCAAATGCAAAGGCTAATCAGGACGAAAACAGCGATGAGAAGAAAGTTGGAGCGGAATCCAAAAGCTTGGTTGAGAAATCCTCCAGCCATGGGCGCTGCAGCCATGATGATAGGAACGATCATATTGAGATTGTTAAGAGCATTGATTGCTCTTTCTTTTTGGAAAGAGTCGAAGATAATCGCGGTTCCCAAAGTGAAGCATCCTCCGCTTCCAAGTCCCTGGAGAATTCGTCCCCAAAGCATCTGATCGAGATTTTGTGCAAAAGTGGTCACGATACTGCCGGTTAAAAACAGCCCCAGTGCTGCTAAAAGCGGTTTTTTTCTGCCGAATGCATCGGAAATCGGGCCGTACAAAGGGCCGGCGAGGCAAATCCCAATAAAATTCCAGGTAAGTAAACTTTGGATCGCGCCTTCCGATGCTGAAAACCAAGCCATCATATCCGGAAAAGCGGGTAAGTAAATGTCTGTTTCAATGCATGCTGCAATGAAAATGACAATAATAAGTAGAAGGTATTTAAGTTCTTTTCGATTTTCCATTTGAGTAATCACTTTTAGACTAGATACCGAAAAAATTCAAGAATCGGTTTCGGTATAGTGTAGTGAAATGATCGAATTTTTTATAGGAGAAAAAATTTGGGAATCAGAAGCGATTGAAAACAATGTTTTTATTAATTTAAAGTAAAATAATAAACCCATAGAATGGGTCTACATTGCATTCACTAAGAATGACTGATGGAATTGGTTCAACTATCGAGGTCTTTTCTTATTACTTCCTACAAAGCTAATGATAAACAAGCCACCGCCTACGATACAACCAATGATCCCGCCTGTCTTCAATTTTTGAGCAAGTGCTTCGTAGTAAGCTACTTGTTCTTTGCCTTTGGCAATTTTCTTTTCCGCAGAGCCTGTAATTGCATTGCCCAGAGGCTCAGTGTATGGGTTAGATGAGAACAACTGTTTTCCTTTTTGTACTTTTTGTTCACCCGACGCGATCTGGCTTTTGCCTTGCAAGACTTGTTCAGTGATGTAATTCGAGAATAGGAGAGCTCCGATTCCCGCTAAAGCAATCAAAATTCCTAAAATTCTTAGTCCTTTCATAAAATTAACCTGCTAAGTTTTTAATCTGAAGCTGAATATTCCCTATAAGGAATTAATTTTTGTATAATCGATAGACATAAACATCTCAAGTCATTTAAAAAAAATCTATACCCACCGTGACTGAAAATTTGGTTTAGGACCGAAGCGAAAGCTCCCGCGATTGGCGCGATCGAATCGTCGCCCCTATTAGAAATAGGGGCTAGATTCGATCGTCCAATCCCG
>JAJPIB010000043.1 GCA_021324995.1 Chlamydiia bacterium
CCAAATTTTCAGTCACGTTGGGTATACCCCTATTTCTAATAGTGGCGACGATTCGATCGCTCCAATCGCGGGAGCTTTCGCTTCGGTCCTAAACCAAATTTTCAGTCGCGTCGGGTATAACCTAGTTACTATCGGAATTATAATGGAACATATTGACCCCCTGGCTTTGGATCGAAGATCGGCTAAAATAATCCTGAAAATCGGCGAAAAATTTTATTCGGATAGGTTCTTGGAGGGGTAGAAAGTTTGGCTATTAGACGTTGTATTTCGTAAAGATAAATTACGTTATCGTGAGAGGATTGGAGCACAAAATTTGGCAGCCATCAGAAAAATGATATTGAATGCACTAGCTCAGGAACAGCACTTTAAAATGCGGAAAGGCGGGTAAGAGGTAGCAGCAGCGACAGATTCACAAATATAGGGAGGTCATTTTGGCAAAAATGCTTTTAAGTTTAAAGAAAGAAAATGGCCCTGCGAGTCGGCGTGAGTAGGGGCCCCGCCACCGAGACGCAAGTCCGGCGGGGAGCGAACGCAAGAGCAGCCGATAGACTCAGATCGCAAAGCAAAATCGCAGCGCAGAAGAAGCCCGAAAGGGCTTAGCGAGGCAGTATTTTATACACCTCGCCTTCGAGCACGCGATTTGGCAACGCGAGGTGAGTCTCAAGGGGGCTAGCAGGGGGTTCTTGAGAGGGACACGAAGTGCTCTCCGGAACCCCCGACTTATGAAAAAGAGGCACTTCTTCAGATTTTATAAATTTTTATAATGTCCTGTGCCCTGAATCATTTTCGGTATACATTGACTGTGAAGTGGCCTTATGCTAGGCTCTGACCCATTAAATAATCCAACTTGTGCTTTAGCTTCATTTAGACGAATAAATTAACGTCAGTGGGAGGAGTACATGACCCCGACACGTTCTTCTTTTCTTAGCTTATCTAAACCACTCAATGAGATCGACGAGGAGTTTGCAAAAATCCCTAACTCCTATCTGCGCGATGAGCCAACTGAGCAGTTCTTTCCTGAGTTTTCTGACGCCCTTCATTTTAGTAATACCCTCAAAAATCGCTATGCAAACATTCTTCCCTATAACGCGAATCGAGTCCAATTGGAAAATCGATCCCCTAATTATATCAATGCCAGCCATTGCCTAAGCAACACAGCAATCCTCTGTCAGGGACCCCTTGAAGAGGGTGAAAATGGCTACCCTGATCATCACGCAGATTTTTATCATATGATTTGGACTTGCAACTCCAGCGCAATAGCAATGCTAACGGGTTACCAAGAAAAAGGATGGATTAAATGCAGCTATTATTTACCCGTCCTAGCTAATCTACCCAACGCGACTGAAAATTTGGATTTAAGACCGAGCCAAAGCCCCGGGATTGGACGATCGAATCTAGCCCCTGTTTCTAATAGTGGCGACGATTCGATCGCGCCAATCGCGGGAGCTTTCCCTTCTGTCCTAAACCAAATTTTCAGTCGCGTTGAGTATAGCAAGTCCGCGGGCGAATACACGATAACAACTGTGTTTGAAAAACGAAATGAGGACGATCTTTTAAGAGAAAAAGGAATTCACATCACAAGGTTGATGATTACAAATGTTGCCGGCGAGCAAAGATGTCTCAACCACTATCACTTACCTACCTGGCTTGATTCACAAGGAACATCGGCAAAAACCGTTGCCGCGTTTGCAAAGATCTTATTAAAAGAGAGGAACCCGGTCATCCACTGTAGCGCTGGCATAGGACGATCTGGAACTTTAGCTGCTGTAATGAAAGCCTATCAGCAAATATTAAACGGCACTAACAGCAACACGCTTATTCCAGATGTTGTCGCCTCTCTTCGGCTTGAAAGACGAGGATGCGTACAAACCGCTGACCAATACCGAACTGTCTATAGTGCTTTGAGCGCACTGGTTCAAGAGGAAGAAAACTCGCTATAAAAAACACGGAGATTCTATGGCTCTGCCTATTACTCGCACGCGTGTTCCCTTATTATCGGAACTTTGTGTAGAAAGTTACCTATCTAGCGGTCGAGATCACGCTCTGACACGCGAACAACGTCGCCTTCTCGATGAGCTAGTTCTCCAATATATGTGGTCGAATCTCAAAGAAAGCGTTCCAAAAAGCACTCTTGGCCTACAAACGATCATGTCTGAGATTGAAGAGTCGTATGCATCTAAAAACAGCGCTAGCGCATTGGAATCAAAAGTTTCTCATTTTTATAGAAAATTGGCCGAGGTTTTAGCTAGTGACTTTGAAGAAGCCGGAGTTATTCTAAAAAATAGAGTTCCTTGCAGCAGCGCAGAATATGCAAAATTACAAAAAACTCTGAGAAAAAAATGGTCAGATGAAACACTCTCGATTCTCTGGACGGGTTTAGGAAGAGGAGGCCTTAGAACACTATTCGAGAGGCAAAACGCATTTCGAAGAAGGGTGATTCCTGAGAGTCCTCAAGAAATAAGAAAATGGTTAAAACGATCCAAAAACATTCCCTTCTTAAATCAAGTGGAAGGCATCAGCCTGAATCAGTTAAAAATTAGAGCATGTCCGGCGGCAGTCAATAGATTTCAATTTCTCATCACTTTAAACCTATCGAGAAATAACATGCGCAACTTCTCTTGTGATCTCAGGCCTTGTCAACACCTAAAAGAGCTTTTTCTTTCTCACAACGAAATCCATGCATTTTCGCCTAAACTTCCTAAAAAACTTCAATGCATTGATCTCTCCATGAACCGACTTAATTCATTCTCAGTAAATTTGAAGGCAAGCTCTGAGCTGAAACTCTTAGACATTTCCTTTAACCAAATTGCAAACTTCTCCTCTGACCTAAAAGATTGCAAAAAACTCGAAAAACTTAATCTTTCTTTTAACCAGATAAATCAATTCCCCTTCAATTTGTTGCATGAAAAAACACGAGTACAACTCTCACGGAATCCCCTTCTTCAACCGATTACCCCCCAAGGTTTCACCCGCACTAAACCACACATCGTGGTGGAACCGCCTCAACCGACTCCTTACATCGCGGGTCCTGTAAGTTTTATACGCAATCCTGCGCAACTCATGCCTCCAACATCCCATTTAGAACCGGGGGAGTAACACAAATCAAAACACCTCTGAAACCTTTTAATTTTTTTAAATTTTTTCAATCGGCATTGCAACTTCTGAGCTGAACTGATACTCTTACGAAAATTCAGATTAAAATTGTAGTATTGCCCGATGAACGAAGAGCTCCAAGGTCCCTCTCGCAATGAAATTTGGAAAATGTTCGACCAAATTTCACCGACTTATGATGCTGCTAACCGCGTCTTTACTTTCGGTCTGGATCAGATCTGGAGAAAAAAAGTTTGCGCCTTTCTTCCTTCTAAAGAGAAGATGCTCATCCTGGATTGTGCGACCGGCACCGGAGATCAGATGATTGCGCTGATGGAAAAAAGACCGGATATTTCTCACATTGTTGGTATTGATCTTGCTGAAGCGATGATTGAAATTGGCAAGAAAAAAGTCTCAAAAAAACCCTACGCTGCTAAAATCTCCTTTCAAACCGCAAGCGCTCTTGAAATTCCTTTTCCGGACAACCATTTCGATTGCTTAACAATTTCCTTTGGCATTCGCAACGTGACAGACATTATGGTTGCATTCAAAGAGTTCAGGCGTGTACTTAAACCCGGAGGAAGAGTTCTCATCCTAGAAGGAACAATACCTTCGCATCGATGGCTGCGCGTAGCGCATCTTTTTTACCTTCGTCATTTCCTTCCTAAAATAGGAGGGATAATCTCTAAAAACTTCCATGCCTATCGGTACCTGAACAAAACGATTGAAACTTTCCCTCAAGGCGAAAAATTTGCTGGTAAAATGCGTGCAGCAGGCTTTGTTAATGTTCATCCCCATCCAATTTTAGGGGGTGTAACTACCGTTTATCAGGGAGATAAAGATGCATCCATTTATCATTAATGGAAAATCTTATCCCTTGCATCTGACTGTGCAAACATTTCCAGCTATGGATCTCATTGCGTGGTTGCAAGCGCAACCTCTTTATCCGAAAGTCTTCTGGAAAGAACTCGATAGCTCGATCACACGAGCAGCTGTCGGCAACCTTCTCCTTTTCCCCGACATCCCTGAGTTCAATGATGTAGCGGCTGAAGCAATCCGTTTGTACGGCGGGATTCGGTTTGATAGGTCCACTCCCAAAGACGACACCTGGCAAGGATTTCCGAGCACCTCTTTTTGGCTTCCCGAGATAGAAATCTCTCAAGAAGGCGATAAAGCGCAAGTTATGCGCTACTCTTTGAGCACCACTTTCTCTCTTCCGCTTTTTCACTCTAAGAAAGAATTCTTTACACCTGCCTATTCTCTCATCGCTAGGAAAGAAACCCCCGTTTTTGCCAATTGGCAAAAGGGCGTGAGCGCAGTCCTTGAATCGATAAGGGCCAAGGAAATGGACAAACTCGTCTTAGCGCGGAAAACAACGCTGCAGTTCGCCCAAGCCTTATCTCCCTGGCCTATCCTCTCTCACTTGTGCAAAAAGGCTAAGCGTACGACTCTCTTTGCATTCCAGATTTCACCGACGCTATGTTTTTTAGGGGCCACGCCGGAAAAGCTTTTTAAAAAAGAAGGCAACCAATTTCATGCCGATGCCATCGCCGCGACGCGCCCCCGTGGAAAAACTCCTGAAGACGACCTTCAGTTTGAAAAAGAGCTCCTTACCAACCCAAAAGAACAAAGAGAATTCCACATCGTCAAAGAATATTTAGACTTAAGCCTTTCCCCGCTTTGCGACGCGATGCAATGGGAAAAAGAGGACCGCGTCTTCAAAGGCTCACACGTCCAACACCTATTTAATCGGCTGAGCGCACAACTCAAGCCCTCGATTTCCGATGCAGATCTGATCCGCTCTCTTCATCCGACTCCGGCACTAGGAGGCTATCCACGGGAAAAATCATTGCAGTTTCTCAATCAAATCGAACCTTTTGACAGAGGATGGTATGGTGCCCCCATTGGCGTGATTGGTAATCAAACGACCTCTCTTTATGTTGCCATTCGCTCTGCGCTGATTCGCGGATCTTCATTGAATCTATTTGCTGGAACTGGCCTCGTTTCTGGCAGCATCGCCGAGCGCGAATGGGAGGAACTTGAACAGAAAATCCGTCCCTTTACAGAAATTTTTGGCTAGGAATACAACATGGATACGGGCACACAAAATGAAACCTGGGCAATGGAGCTTATCGATCAGCTGATCGCTCAAGGAGTGGATTACTTTTGCTGTGCCCCCGGTTCGCGCTCCACGCCCCTTGCTCTCGCAATCTCAAAGCGGCAAACTTACATCGTTCACTTCGATGAGCGCGGCTCCTGCTTTCATGCCGTAGGTTATGCCAAAGCGACGGGAAAACCCGCTGTTGTGATCACAACCTCGGGAACAGCCGTCGGCAACTTACTTCCCGGGATCATGGAGGCTTATAACGAAAATGTTCCGCTCCTTCTTCTCACGGCAGATAGGCCGCCAGAGCTACGCGATTGCGGCGCGAACCAGACATGCGATCAAAATAAACTCTTCACCAATCACGTGCGCTGGCAAGTCGATTTTCCCTGCCCCGATGAAAGAATGCCTGCTGGTTATATCGCTTCAACCATCGCTCAAGCCGTTGCGCTCAGCACCTCATCCCCTTCCGGCCCTGTACATATCAATTGCATGTTTCGAGAGCCTCTCTTTTCTCAGTCGCTTCCTAGCACCCCACCAAAGAAATCTGTGCACTTTTCCCCTCCCGAATTGCATCCTTCCCAAAAAATAGTAGCTTTTTGGTCAGAAATGCTTTCTTTACAGAGAAAAGGGGTGATTATTGCCGGCTCTAGCGCTCTCGATCAATCCCAGCAAATTCTAGCGCTTGCAGAAAAGTTAAAATGGCCTATTTTCGCTGACATCCTCTCACCTTTGAGGACTTTTGAAGACCATCCCTCTCTAATCACACATTTCGATCCCATTCTCAAATGCCGAGAAAGAGGAGCGGATGCGATCTTTCAAATCGGAAACCGGTTTGTTTCGAAGACGCTCGCTCAATGGTTGGAAAAACAAACTCCCGATTTCCATTTGCACGTTTCCGAACATTCTCTCCGCCAAGATCCAAGTCATCTGGTGACGCACCGCGTTCACGCCTCTCCAGAGATCTTCTTAGAAAAATTGCTACGCATTATTCCTTCGCAGGAAGATGACAGCTGGCGCGCTCAGTGGCACCAGGAAGATCAGGTCTGCAGCCAAGCCCTTTCTTCCTTCTTTTCTAAGGAGACCGCACTCACTGAGCCCGGATTGATTCCGCTTCTCGCTCCGCTTCTCACAAAAGATTGGGCACTTTTTCTCGCAAACAGTATGCCTATCCGCGATGCCAACCAATTCTTTCGACCGATCGCTCAGTCCGGTCCAATTTTTGGCAATCGCGGCGTCTCCGGAATCGACGGCAATATCGCCACTGCCGCAGGCTATGCGCAAGGAGCTCGCAAACCTACCGTCGCTCTTCTCGGCGATTTAGCTTTCTTGCACGATATCAATTCCTTGCCTTACTTAAACAAAATCGACTACCCAGTCATCCTCTGCGTCATAAACAATAGTGGAGGAGGGATTTTTTCTTTTTTGCCTATTTCGAAAAGACAGGAATCTTTTGAAACTTTTTTCGCCGCCTCACATGAGACCACTTTCGAACACGCCGCTGCTCTCTTTAAAATCCCCTATCACCATCCCCAATCCTTGTCAGATCTTAAAGAACTCCTCGCGCATCAGAAAAAAAGTTCTTATTCCTGTATCATTGAAATAACGACTGACCGGAAAGAAAATGTCCGAACTCATGAACAAATTCTCGACACTATAAAAACATGCTTGCAAAACTTACCCGAGGTTGCTCTAGCAATCCACCGTTAGTCTTCCTACACGGATTTTTAGGTTCTAAAGAAGATTGGAATGCTTTTTTCCCTTCCTTTGAAGAAAGCTATTATTGCATTGCTTTTGATCTTCCAGGTCACGGACAGTCACCCTATTGCGAAGACATCCTCACTCAAATGCGTGTTGAAATCCAAAAGTTGAAAGAAATACCCATTTTTATTGGTTATTCGATGGGTGGACGAATCGCATTAATTTTAAAGGACTTAGCAAAGAAACTTATCATTCTCTCAGGCCATCCCGGATTAAAAGAAGAACCAGAGAAAATAGAAAGAAAAATCAGTGATGAAAAATGGAGCCAGTCTTTGCGCTCTCTTCCCTTTCCTGTTTTTCTATCTCAGTGGTATGCACAACCTGTTTTTCATCGACAGCATAAGCGCTGCTGCAGCCAGAACCCTGAGGATCTCGCACGCGTTTTGCTTCAATTAAGCTTGAGTGATCAGCAGTACAACGATACATTTCCCTGTCCTACGCTGTTCTTATATGGCGAATATGATTTGAAATATCGCGAACTTTATCGTAATCTTCCAAAGGCCGCTAAAGTCTGTGAGATTAAGGATAGCAGCCATGCAGTGCACCTCGATAATGCGACATTGTGTACAAAAACAATTCTTAACTGGTTAAGACATATGGAAACTACTGAAGACGTTAAAACTTTTCCCTGGCAAGAATGCGGCACTTACACCGACATAAAGTTTCAGAAGTATCGCGGTATTGCAAAGATCACCATCAATCGTCCTGAAGTGCGCAATGCCTTTCGCCCTTTGACCGTGAGTGAAATGATGCACGCGCTTGAAAATGCGCGCAATGACCAAGAAATCGGAGCCATCATTTTAACGGGAGAAGGCAAAGCAGCTTTCTGTTCCGGTGGGGATCAAAGAATTCGTGGAGATGCAGGCTATGCGGATGGAGAGGGTGTTCACAGGCTTAACGTCCTCGATTTCCAAAAACAAATCCGCGGATGTCCAAAACCTGTCATCGCCATGGTTGCAGGTTATGCAATCGGCGGCGGTCATGTCTTACATGTCGTTTGCGATTTAACAATTGCTGCTGACAATGCGATCTTCGGACAAACAGGCCCGAAAGTGGGTTCCTTTGATGGAGGCTTTGGCTCTAGCTATTTATCCCGCATCGTCGGCCAAAAAAAAGCGCGAGAAATTTGGTACCTCTGCCGCAAATACACCGCACAAGAAGCGCTCGACATGGGGCTTGTCAACTGCGTCGTTCCTTACGAAAAGCTCGAAGAAACAACGGTTAGCTGGTGTCAGGAAATTCTTCAGCACTCCCCGCTTGCGCTGCGCTGCTTAAAGTCGGCTTTCAACGCTGATTGCGACGGCCAAACAGGAATCCAAGAACTCGCAGGAAATGCGACGCTCTTGTATTACATGTCGGAAGAAGCGCAGGAAGGTCACAAAGCCTATCTGGAAAAACGGCGCCCCGACTTTACTCGTTTTCCAAAACGCCCTTAAAGTAGAGTAAGATCATGAATCGCGTGCAAGTGTGGACCCATGCAGCTCGGCCCAAAACTCTGGTCGCAGGAATCAGCCCCGCCCTTATTGGCGCCACACTTGCGATCAGTCAAGGCTATTTCGATCCTCTTCTATTTTTGCTCACTCTTTTGACAGGCTTGTGCATTCAAATTGGAACAAACCTCTCCAACGATTACTTTGATTTTGTCAAAGGCGCAGACACAAGTAGCAGAAAAGGGTTCATGCGTGTCACCCAAGCGGGACTTGTTAGTCCTGCAGCGATGAAAAGAGCTATCGCGATCACGTTTGGTGCCGCCTTTTTCTGCGGATGCTACCTTATCTTCAAAGGCGGGGTGGAAATTGCCGCCATCCTCGCTATTTATATCGCGCTTAGCCTCCTTTACACCGCAGGTCCCTACCCCCTCGCCTATCTCGGACTTGGCGATGGCCTTGTCCTATTTCTCTACGGGCCCGGCGCTGTCCTCATCACCTACTGCCTTCAGACAGGAACCTTTTCTTGGGAAGCCTTTCTAGCAGGGCTCAGCCCTGGCGCACTATCGATGGCCATTCTCATCGTCAACAACGTCCGCGATATCGACGAAGATCGAGCGGCTAATAAAAAAACCCTACCAGCGCGCTTTGGCAAAACATTTGGCAAAGGTCAGTTCCTCTTTGCGATCACTCTTGCATTTTTTCCGCTCCTCTTTTTCTACTCCACCCACCCCTTTTCCTCGCTAGCGCTGCTCACCCTTCTCCCTGCTCTGCCACTCATGCGCGCGATGGTTAAAAATCAGGATCCCCGCCTTCTCAACCAACTCTTTGGGAAAACAGCCAAACTCCTTTGGTTATTTACACTTCTCTTCTGCATTGGATGGATGTTGTGACCGAACAAACTCTTTGTCCTATTTTTGAAAATGCAATCCAAACACCTCAAGCTCCCGCACTTTTTACGGACGAGCGCACTTGGACCTATTTAGAGATAGATTGCGCTGTGAATGCGCTTTGCAGCTACTTAAAAAGAGCTGGGGTGCAAAAAGGAGATCGCGTCGCATTCATTGCAAAAATGCATACATCCACGATTCTTCTTTTTTTTGCTCTATTTCGTCTGAGCGCCGCCGCGTGTCCATTAAGCTTTCGCATTCCCAAAGAACAAATCGAATCCCGACTCACAGATCTAAGCATTTCCCATTTTTTCACTCCTGAGCTGCTTCCCCTCACCGATGAATCCACCTCTTTTGAAACAATTGAGCTCAAAGCTCCGGCGACCCTACTTTTGACATCGGGAAGCAGCGGAACCCCAAAAGCCGCTTGCCATTGTTTTTCCCATCATCATTACAGTGCTCTCGGCGCCACACATGATCTCAAGCTTGAATCCTCTTCGAGATGGCTTCTTTCCCTTCCCTTATTTCACGTCAGTGGCATCAGCATTCTTTTGCGTTGCTTCCAAAACGGGGCTGCCGTCGTACTTTCCTCCTTTCCCACTCCTGAAGCCATCGCTAAATACCGCATTTCTCATCTTTCGCAAGTGCCCACCCAACTTTACCGCTTTCTTAAAGAACCCGACCTGACCTTTACACACTCCCTTCAATGCCTCCTCTTGGGTGGAGCTCCGCTTTCTCCTGACCTCATTCGACAAGCCTTAGAGAAAAACATCCCCATTTTTACGACTTATGGAATGACTGAAATGAGTTCAATGATCACTCTTTCTGAAAAGCATCCCAGCACAGTCGGAAAAGTGCTGCCATTCAGAGAGCTAAAGGTAGAAAAAGATGGAGAAATCTGGGTGAAAGGAAAAACTCTCTTTGAAGGCTACTGGGACCCAGTCAAAAAGACGGTCATCAAGCAAGAATCGGATTGGTTTCCTACCAAGGATTTAGGACGTCTCACGAAAAACGGAGAATTGGAAATTCTCGGACGCAAAGACCGCCAATTCATCTCAGGTGGAGAAAACATTCAGCCCGAAGAAATTGAACAAGCTCTATGTACAGTTCCTGGCATTTTACAAGCCTCTGTACTTCCTGTCAGCGATCCCGAATTTGGGAAACGCCCCATCGCTTTTATCCACGATGAAACAGAATCGCATACGCTGGAAAGCATCCGCCAGGCATTACACCGCACCATCCCTTCGTTCAAACATCCTATCGCTATCCTCCCCTATCCTGAACAGATGGGGCTAAAACCTAGTCTTTCAGCTCTACGCCAGCATTTAAGCCAGATTCCAGAATGGGCCTTAAGAAGTCAGGAATAGGCACTGTCTGTCTACTGTTCCTGTCGACAGCGACATGGACAATCCGCGTGCTCCCCACAGCTATATCTCTCTCTGGATCGCGGAAAGCGCACTCGAGAGTGACAGAAGAAGTGCCGACTCTCGCGACAACCAAAGTCACCTCTAAGGGATCACCCACCCTTAGGGGCGCTTTATACTCGGCCTCACAATGCACGACAGGAAATAAGAAAGGGGACTCCATCAGCACACACCAAGGAAATCCCCGATCCTTTAAAAACTCTTCAAAAGCTTCCAGTGCGAACTTATATTGCTCTGAAAAGTAGAGGACGCCTGTGGCGTCCGTATCCTTAAGTCGAATCTGCGTGCGATAGGTGAACATAGTCCCTTTTTGTTTTTTTCTTGAATACTGGATCAAACATTCCATTTCCTCAAGGGAAAAAGGAACAAATGATTCAAGAATCTTTTTTTTATGAATTTATGTCGGACTCATCTCCATTTTTCGCCTTTTTTGCTCTTATTAGACTCTCCACCAATTCCTCACGATAGGGATTTAGGTGTGGAGAGGGTTCCTCTAATTGTAAATCAATGCCCATTTGTAAACTCTGAAAGCGAGTGAGTTCATTGATTGTTTTTTCAAGCTCAGCTTCTATTTCTATTCGTTCTTCTTCCAAAAGTTTATAGATAACGACGTTCATCGATGGAGATATATATGTCCCAAAATGCATCCTATCTTCTCTAGAATGAGGGGTAGCAAGGCTATCGGCACTGTCCAAAGGTTGTGGGGAAGCAAAAGAAAAAGGGGTTGCTGGGCTATCAAAAGACCCAGGAGTTGCCAGAGTTTGTGGACTACCAAACGTTCTTGGTGTGGCAAAAGTCCCAGGACTTGCAAGCATTTTTGGAGAAAAACCAACCTTAAGGGGTATATCTAAAGAATCCACTCCTGTCCATGCTTCATGGATCTTAGAATTGTGATCATAAGGACCCGTACCGCGAATTTCCTCAAGCTTTTCTTCTAATTGTCTTTTCTGCGCTTCGAGAAAGCCACAGATATCTTGATGCTTTTCAATAAAAATCGACAATTGAGGGATCCTATTTTCGATAGACTGTCTTTCAGCCTCTAAGTTTTTATAGTTTTCTTCAGCTTCCAAAGACTGCTTATTCAAACCCAGGTATTGTTCCATGTAAGATTTTAAAATATTTCTATATTCCGGTAGGTGCTCACTTTTTAATAACCCAAGCAAGCGAAGTTGAGTAATGCAGGGATCCAAAACCTCTTTTTCTGAAAAACTTTGCTGCTGGCTGAGAAATTTAAAAACGTGGTCTTTAAGGATTTCCACTTCTGGAGCCGTATGAATTTTCTCTAAAGCACTTTCAAAATGGCTCGTGATTTCGCGAATCTTTAACTTGGATGCCGTAGACAGTTTCCAAGCTTTATGGATCGGCGAATCTGGGTCTTTATAACGCGAGCCGCAAATCTCCAACCGTCTTTCTTCTAAAGTGGATTTTTCTAATGCCCAGGAAGAGCATAGATAGGGAAACCCTGCAAATAGAAATTGATCGGTCAAGCATCTAGAAACAAAATCTTCGACATTTTTTACTTCAAGAGCGCAACTGGCGAATTTCCAACATATATCTGGACGAAGGGTACAAAGAAAACTGAAAGGAAAATTCTCTTCGCTGCATAAATCGGGGTGGTTGCTTTCAAAAATTTCTCGAAACTTATTATAATTATCTTTGCTTATAAGCTCATTTGCAAATTTATTGACCTGTTGTAAATTGCACAAACTCAATGCATTTGAACAACGAATAATATAACAATCAATCTCTTTAATAGAATTTGGGAAAATCGCCATAAACACCTCTTAAACGTTTTATTAAAATTATATAGATTAATTATATAAAATTTAGTTTTAAAAATAAACAAATATATTTAAAATGCAACCCTTTGATTTATAATCATTTTCAATTTAAAAATTTTATTACCACACAGTGTAACGCTTGTTTGACCCCAATTGGAGGATGCTATAGAATCCGAAAAGAGATAAAAGAATGATTTTAGACGATTAATGGCCATTGAGAACCCCAATAACATCAGCTCGATCTATACCCGAACGGTCGCTAAGGTCCGTCCCATCCTCGCCATCGGGGAATGGGTCTCGCTCATTATCAGCGTTGCTGTAGCGACATTGCGGCGCCCTCCCTCTTTCAAGCTTGTGATGCAGCAGCTCTACGATGTTGGGGTTTCCTCGCTTCCCGTTGTCGCGATCACCGGTTTTTTTACAGGTCTTGTTCTTGCGGCCCAATCCATCTATCAATTGGCTGATAAGGGCCTCACCTCGGTCACGGGTCTGATGGTGACTAAAGCCATGATGACGGAACTTGGGCCTGTTCTGACCGCCTTCATGGTGACAGGTAGAGTGGGTGCAGCGATGTGCGCTGAGCTGGGGACAATGGTCGTCAGCGAACAGATCGATGCTCTACAGTCCATGGCGGTCAATCCCCATCGCTACCTAATCTCTCCCCGCTTCATCGCAGGAACTCTCATGATGCCACTGCTGACAATCTTTAGTATCGTGATGGGGATTTTTGGAGGCTACCTTATCGCTGTCTATTATTTTGGCATGCCGCCAAACACTTACATCGATCCGATTCCAGAACATGTTCGCTATTTTGATTTGCTCACAGGGATCGTTAAGGGATTTGTCTTTGGCGTATTGATTCTCACCATCGCCTGCTACAAAGGATTGCGCACAAGCGGCGGCGCCGCAGGGGTAGGAAGGACAACGACAAGCGCTGTGGTCATTACCTATTGCGCCATTCTCCTCACGAACTTTTTCCTAACGATCGCTTTAAACGTCCTCCATGATCAAATTTCAAGGTTCCTATGATCAAAATCACTGATTTGTGGAAGCGGTTTGGAAAATTGCAAGTCCTGGCAGGAATGAACCTTGAAATTTTCGAAGGAGAGACGCTTGTGATTCTCGGTCCCTCAGGGATAGGAAAAAGCGTTCTTTTAAAACACATCATCGGATTATTAAAACCGGATAGCGGTACTGTCGATGTGCATGGGGTTAGGATTACGGATCTTAACGGACCCGATCTGTTTAAAGCAGTTCAAGAGATGGGCATGCTCTTTCAAGGAGCGGCGCTGTTCGATTCGATGAATGTCGAGGAAAATGTCGCTTTCTATCTCAAGCAACACGGCGATCCAGCCACAGGCCACAAATACACGCGCGCGGAAATCGCTGACCAAGTATCGCATGCGTTAGAGGTCGTCGGTCTGAAAGGCACTGAAAAGAAAATGCCTTCTGAGCTTTCTGGGGGGATGCGTAAACGCGCAGGTCTTGCTCGGTTGATTGTTTACAAGCCGAAGATTATTCTTTACGACGAACCCACCACTGGACTCGATCCTATCATCGCTATGCAGATCAATGAGCTCATCGTCCAAACGAAAGAGAGACTTAAAGCCACAAGCATCGTCGTCACACACGACATGTTCTCAGCCCTTTACGTCGGAGATAGGCTAGCTCTCATGAAAGAGGGAAAAATTGCGCACATCGGGGATGCCGATACCTTCTTACAGATCGACGATCCTTTGATTAAATCCCTCAATTTTACTATTTCTCAAGATCCAAGACGCTTAAAGGAGAAGAACCACCATGGGTGAACAGACCAAAAATATGCTCATCGGCATCTTTGTCATCGCAGCATCCAGCGTCATCGTTTGGCTCGTCATGTTTTTAAAACCCAGCGTTGGCGATGGCAAAGAAACCCTTTACGTCCGTTTTTCTACGATCAACCAAATCAATGTCGGAACGCGCGTTCTCTTCGCAGGAAAACCAGTGGGGGAAGTCGTGGCCGTCCAAGAAATTTCTGATGCGCGCAAAAAACCCATGGCAGATGTTCTCGGCGAAATCTATTACTATCAACTCGTTTTAAAAGTGGATTCCTCCGTCAAAGTCTACGATACGGACGAAGTCGTCGTGCAAACGACAGGCCTTCTCGGCGAGAAGTCTATCGCCATCATTCCTAAAATCCCACCGAAGGGGGTGATCCCTAAGCTGATCACTAATCAACCGATTTATGCTAAGTCGATCGATCCCATTGAGAATGCTTTCAACGAGCTTTCGAATGTCTCTAAAGAGATGAAGAATACCTTTAATCAGGTTTCAAGATGGATAGAAAAAAATGGCGATGACATGGCGAGCACTGTGCGCTCCTTTGGAAAAGCGGCTCATGAAGTAGAAGTCACTCTTCACTCCATCAACGATCAGAATCTTGGGCCTGACATCAAAGCCGGTGTCAAACAATTCACACATATATTGCACGATATTCAGGAAGCCATCCAACAGCTCAAGGATGGAAATGTCTTCGTCAATGCCGGCATCACGATGAAAAACCTCAAGACAACCTCCAAAAACATGAGCGATATCACCACCGTCATCAACGAAGGAAAAGGCACAGTCGGAAGGCTGATCAAAAGCGACGACTTTTATATGCATATGTCTTCGCTACTCAGCAAGGCGGATATTCTCATGAACGATGTCAATCACTATGGAATTCTCTTTCACTTAAATAAAGCTTGGCAGCGTCAACGGGCACATCGAATGACTGTCCTCAATGCCCTAGATACACCCGAAGGCTTTAAAGATTATTTTGAGACAGAAGTGGCGCATATCAACACAGCGATGTCCCGCATCTCCATGCTCCTCGATAAAGCGGAACATAGCCCTGAAAAAGAAGAAATCTTAGGCGACGAGGAATTTGCCAAAGATTTTAGAGAACTTCTGCGTCTTGCTGATGAACTTTCAGACAATTTGAAACTCTATAACCAACAGCTGAAGGAAGCAACTCATTAATGGAATTGCCCACTTATAGCCATTTGACTAAAGGCTCTGTTTTAATCGCAAGTCCCGACATTGACAATGGCGTCTATTTCCGCGCCGTCATCATCATCTGCGAACATAGCGCAGCTGGTTCTTTTGGGCTTATCATCAATAAAAATCTAGAGATCGAACTATCCGAAGAAATTCTAGGCGTCAAAGAATTTGCAAATCCAAACGTTCAAATTCTTGCAGGGGGAATGATTCAACCCAACCAACTCATGATCCTCCATTCCTCCTCCGAACTTCCTGATCAAACCTTAAAACTTTGTGAAGGGGTCTTTTTAGGAGGAGATCTTCAGTTTCTTCAAGAAGCTGTAAGTAATTCAAATGGCCCGTCTGTCCGTCTTTGTTTCGGCTATTGCGGCTGGGGAGCAGGCCAACTGGAAAGAGAATTTCTCAGCGGTGATTGGTTTCTTTATCCAGGAAAAGCGAAGTACGTCTTTGAGGTGTCGCCAGAAAAAATCTGGCAAACCATCCTTCGCGACATGGGCGGCAAGTATGCCACCCTGTCTATGATCCCTGAAGACCTCAGCTTAAATTAATCCTGTGATTCAATGGAAGCCATTGCATCGATAAGTCGAAGAATGTGACCGAATGCATGCTCCTTTGCCGCGTTCTGATCCAGGTTTAGTGCAGGTTCACAGATCTTTTCATAGATCATCTCCTTACTCTTTGAAGATAATCTATCGAACTTGTTTGAAACCGCTTTTCTAACCGCTTTATAAAAGAGATGCCTATCATCAAAGACATGCTGCTGGCCCCAAAGAGGATCTATGGAAGAAGTATTAGACATTTCACGCACCATTTCAAACACTAGATACTGATCTCTTTTTTCCAAATCATAAAATGCGCTCTTCATAGATTCTGCATCGAGATGATCAAGGCCAATGGATTGCAAGAACCTCGCCAATTTTGAGCCACAAATGTAGTTTTTAAATTGATCCAATGCTGTTGTGCAATAATCCCTGTTAAGATAGTTTTTATCTTGATCAAAAATGAACAACAACAAGTTATCATCAAGTAAAAGTTCCTGCAACTGCGGTAGATGCAAGTCTGGCAAAATAGAGATCTCGTTGCCACTGAGGAAAAACTCCCGCAACTGGGGTGCATTTAAAACAGGAAAGCTAGTGATTTTGTTATTACTAAGATAAAGCTCCTGCAACAGAGGCGCGTTCAGAGCAGGAAAATTAACAATTTTGTTGTCGCTAAGGTAAAGGCCTTGCAACTGTGATAAGTTCATGTCTGTTAGACAAGTGATCTGATTGTTATTCAGGGAAAGCCACTGCAGCTGAGGGAGATTCATGTCCGACAAGCCAGAAAGCCGGTTATTATTGAGATCAAGCCGCTGGAGTTGGGGTAAATTCAAAACAGGCAGCTCAAGGATCTTATTATTATTGAGATCAAGCCACTCTAATCGAAGCAAGTTCAAATCTTCAGAGATTTCTACAATTTGATTCATTGAAAGATCTAACTTTTGAAGACCAGTGCAGAACTTAACTTCGGATGGAAAAATTTTAAGGTCTTTACTTGAAAGATCCAAGGAGACAATTTGACTCAAACTCTCGGCATTTTGTGCGTCTTTAAGCCATGATCTTACCGCTTGTGCAGTCCTTAAACGCGGAAGAGCGATTTCTCTCCCTATTGCTTTCCATAAAACAGAAAGAGCTTCATCTGCCCAACGTTGTCCTAAATCCAAATAATAAGCTTTTGTGACAGGAACCATGCCTCCAGAAGTTTCCCACACGCCACTTCTGAGACTTAAATTCATAAAAAGGCGATTGACTTCGCGCACTAATAAAGACCCCGAATCCCATTGGTGGTCATCTAGCACTCTTTTTTCAATGAGGACGACTTCTCGCTTTATATTTTTGGGTAGGCTTGGGTCCGTCCTTATACTTTCCCACTCTGCGAATAAAGCAACGTTATAAGTGCTATCTTTATCCTTGTTGTTCAAGCCCAATCTCACTACTTGAGATCCGATTTCATCTCTTAACGATGGTACTGCTGACATATATCCCTCAAATATTATTTAAAAACTATACCCAACGCGACTGAAAATTTGGCTTAGATATTTTTTTAACTTTAATTCATAATTTAGATGTAAAAATAATAGAATGATATATTTTTGTCATTCATAATTTTATTAAATTATTATTGTTAAACCAAATTTATATCAAAACAGATTCTTGAATCGTTTTCGGTATATCGTGAGTTTGAAGATTTTAAATTGGCTGTGTTTGGTTTTTTTGCTGCGATTTCTACTCTAGCTGCCGACTCGATATTAGGTCAGGATTTTAGAAGCCGGGTAAG